>JBEICQ010000007.1:0-41271 GCA_040383885.1 Flavobacteriales bacterium
GGGCTTAAGTTTGAAAATTGAAAGTTTGAAAATTGAAAGTTGAAAATTGAAAGTTGTAAAGTTGAAAGGTTGAAAGTTTGAAAGTTGAGAGTTTGAAAGTTGAAAGTTTGAAAGTTTGAAAGTTTGAAAGTTGAAAGTTTGAAAGTTGAAAGTTGAAAGTTGGAAAGTTGGAAAGTTGGAAAGTTGAAAGTTGAATGTTGAATGTTGAATGTTGAATGTTGAATGTTAGAATTTAGAAAGTTATGCGGATTGAGCGGTATAAATGACTGCGATTTTGAATTGTAATTAATCAAGCTGAAGAAACATACAAAATCTGACAGCTACCGATTACAAAATATTCTTTACCGGCCGGGCAGGTACTTTTATGAAGCCCATGACATCCATCTCTTTCTGTCTATTCCTCCATACAATGGCAAAACCTTTGTTACAACTTACAGGAAGTGGCACCCATCTGTCTCCAAAGAGAAATTACTTTTTGAGAGGCAGGTAAAAATTACTGTTTGATGAAGGTGGCTTTCTCAGGATTTTTGTCTGTAACTATTTCCAGGAAATATAAGCCTTTCGACAGGCTGCTTACATCTATCTGCGGCAATCGTTCTTCCCTCAGTTTTTCTCCCCTCACATTGAAGAGGTTGATGGTGTGAATTTTATTATGGGTATAAACAGTAAGCATATTGCTTGCAGGGTTTGGAAATAGCCTCGCCGTGTTTTTTTGCGCCGTTATGTTAGCTGAGCTTACAAGGTAATCAGTGGCTAAGGAAAGCAAATGGCTTGCAATGGCAAAAGCCTGCCCCGGATTTTGATTGACCATCACAGCTAAAATCATTCCGCTTGCTGTATCATACATCATAGAGGAATTGTAACCACCCCAGATGCTTCCGCCATGCTGCCAAACAAGGTGGTTATTAATCAGTGTTTGATATAGTCCGATGCCATAGTTAGCGGAACCCGTGAAGGTGGTCATTTCATCGAATGCATTTTGTTGCAATACTTCTCCGCTCATCAGAGCCTGATACCACTGCGCCATTTCATTTGCTGTTGAAACCATGGCACCGGCTGCCCAGGCAATACTGTTTACAGCATTTCTGGAAACCGAAAAGTTGTTTGTGTTACCCTGCCAGGGATGTGCAAGCGGATAAGGGATGCTGTCGTAAGCGCCCAAAAATGTACTGTCGAGTTGGAGGGGAGCGAGGATGCTGTCGTGCAGCAATTGCAGGTAACTCTGCCCTGATGCAATTTCTGCAATCATGCCGGCCAGAATGTAATTGGTATTACAATAGTTGTAAGCATTTCCGGCAGGAAAAAGTGGCGCGCCTACCCATGTAATTACTTCCTCGGGCGTAAAAAGGCGGTTCGGATTTAATAAAATGGAATCTGCATATCCCGGGATGTTGATGATGTCGGCTAATCCGCTGCGGTGATTAAGGAGTTGCCTAATGGTGATGTTGGGATTGATATTGGCGTATCCCGGAAGCCACTCATGAAGGGAATCGTCGAGCTGGAGCAAACCACTTTGCACGAGTTTGAGAAGTAATACGCCGGTAAATAATTTGGTATTGCTGCCAATACCAAAAAGCATATGGGAATCCATGGGTGTTCCCTGGTGAGAAATTCCCGATACTCCTTGCCAGCGTCCCTGCTGAGGGTGCAGCACACAAACAGAAATACCTTTAACATTATTGGCCAAACGCAGGCTATCGGTGGCGTTTTGCAAACGGGAAGCCAGGATCGGATCAAAGTTTGATGCGGATGTATTACCTGTAAAAACCAGGTATAGCAAAAGTGATATGATGATTTTTTTCATTTGGATAGTGGGCCACAAGATACCTTTATGACTGATAAGGCAAGGAAAGGTTTAATGATTCAAATACCTGCAATTTAATTGATCAGTAAATCTTCTCAGCTTGTAAGGGATGAGCTTGCTTGCTGATTTCTTTGCTTGGCGGCTGCTGTGCTAATCATTTTTGATGGATCTATGTTCATGTCATTTAGTATCTTTAAAACCCTGTAATCATTTTTTGATGCCCAGCTTCTCATCCAGGTCTCTGTTGCGGTTTCGATACACCTTGTATTGTCAATATGTATCTGTCGGGATTTTTTGGGGCTTGACTTTTCTTTCAGCATCAGGTTACGCTTTCGGGATGATTGAGATGCAAAAGGCCAAAGAAACAAACATTGCATTTGTATTCTCTATAAACACAGATAAAAAGGACTCCATGCAATGGGATGTGCTCAGGTTTTATGTATCCTTGGTGCAAATTTGTTCCCAAGGAAAAATCATCGCATCAGATTCATCGGGTTACCATCTGATTGATCTAAATGATTCTTTAAGAAATTCTTTTACGCTGAAAACCCCTATAAGCGAAGCTTTTGATGAGGTTCGGTTTTGCATAGGCGTAGATTCAATCGCCAGCACATCCGGAGCAATGGAAGGAGATCTTAATCCTTCTGAGCATATGTATTGGACCTGGCAGAGTGGATACATTTTTGTAAAAATGGAAGGAAAAGTAAAAAGGAATCCTTTTGAATATCATCTGGGCGGCTATGCTTTTCCCAACAAAGCCATACAAGAGCTTCATTTTGATACCGGAGGTTTACATAAGTTACGCTTTGCCTTTGATGCACATCATTTTTTTGCTCAGTTGCCCGCCAATTTCCCTTCAGTATTGATGAGACCCTGCCGGGAGGCAACATTATTGATGCAACATTTTGCAGCAGCCATTCATCTTGAAAAATAAAACCGGCGTCTTCCTTTTCCTCCTGGTATGTATCCTTGCCACCAGCGCATTTGTGCAGAATGGCAAAGACTTTCCTGCCTTCCCGGAAAAAAAATACAAAGGGAATTTCAGTCGCCCCGCCTCTGTTCGTCTGCTTGGCAGAATGTTGTTCTATGATCCTATTCTCTCTGCAGACAGCAGCATCAGTTGCGCTTCCTGTCATTCTCCTTATAATGCCTTTGCCCATACTGACCATGCACGCAGTCATGGCATACACGACAGCATGGGACTGAGGAATGCACCTTCTTTGTTTAATTTGTCTTATCATCCTTCTTTTATGTGGGATGGGGCCATCAATCACCTGGAGATGCAATCCCTTGCACCCATTACCCATTCGGGTGAGATGGGCGAAAGTGTAAGTCATGTACTTGGCAAACTAAGGAGACAGGCAATTTACAGGCATTTGTTTGCCGATGCATTTTCAGATACTGCACCAAGCATTCCCGGAATGCTGAAAGCCATTGGTTTTTTTATGGCAGGCCTCGAGAGCAAGTCCTCCAAATATGATTCGGTAGCTGCCGGTAAAACAGTATTTACCGAACAGGAAAGGAAGGGTCATTTGATCTTTATCAGGCATTGTGCTTCCTGTCATGTTCCTCCGCTTTTTTCCAATTTTGCTTTTGAGCTGAATGGACTTCCCCCCGATAAATTATTGAAGGATTTTGGCCGCATGAGGCAAACCTTACTTCGCAGCGACTCCCTGCGATTCAAGGTTCCTTCTCTTCGCAACCTCGATTTCAGCGCACCCTATATGCACGATGGAAGGTTTAAAACACTTACAGAAGTGATCAATCATTACAACATCCCGCGCAATCCCTCTGACTATGTTTCCGGGGAACTTAAAAGGAACATGGCTCTTACTGCCATCCAGAAGACAGATTTGCTTGCATTTCTGCTTTGTTTGAATGACCGCCGATTTGTTTTTAATGCCGCTTATCAATATCCGCGCAATGAACTGGATTCTCTCAAAAAGAGATTAGGAAGCCCGGCTAAATAAATTCCTATCTTCGTAGGAAGCAACAAACCAACCAAATGAAAAAAATCTTTTTGGCAGTCTCTTTTTTTCTGCCCTTCTGTGCGCAACTTTTGGCGCAAGGTCCTGAAATCACTTCGTGGATTATCAACACAAACGGAGCCCTGGGTCGTCACTATGTAAATGGAAATTCCACACCCATTCAGGACAATGACTCTGTAAATGTGCAAACGGTTCAGTACTCAAACAATTGGGTGTATGTCCGCACCAAGGGTATTCCCGGATACATCACAGGACCTTTTCTGGATGGGAATCCCTCTGTAGCTACCAACCAGAATGCCATTTTTAAGTTGTCGAGGAATCCGGTTCAAAATACCGGTACGCCTACAGCCACAACCGGAGGAAACATTGGCATCTTTATTAACGGTGTGGCTGTGTTTGATTACCGCGATGGTGTGGCCTGGAACCCTAACACCAATGCCTTGTGTGGTGGCCCGGGAAACCCTCCCTGTCCGGGTGGTCCAATGGCCACGATGGCATGGAACAGAGATGCAATTCCTGCTGAACGGGCAGGTTTTGATTGTTCTAAAGGACATCCCGCCATGGGTAATTATCATCATCATCAAAATCCGAGTGCCTTTTAACCTTGATTTGAATGTGGTTTCAAGTATCTGCAATTTATATGCAGCCGATGGATTGTATACAATTGATAGTACGCAACATTCACCACTCATTGGATTTGCTTATGACGGCTTTCCCATTTATGGTGCTTATGGATTCAGAAACACCGATGGAACCGGGGGAATTGTGCGGATAAAATCCGGCTATCAATTGCGGAACATGAGCACAAGAACAACCGGTCCAACCGGAGCAAGCGTATCTGCCGGTCCTGTTGTGAGCACCACCTATCCTTTGGGATATTTCAAAGAAGATTATGAGTTTGTTGGGGGTTCAGGACTGCCCGATGTACTGGATGAGCACAATGGTAGATTCTGTATAACACCTGAATATCCCAACGGGATGTATTGCTATTTTGCCACCGTAGATCAAAACTGGAACTCTGCTTATCCCTACCTTATTGGTCCAACATTTTATGGAACCCGAACCGGCGCCAAAGTGAGCTCCATAACTGAGGCTGTAACAAGCTATCATCCTTCTGCCACCGGCCTGAAAAAACCAGGCGGTAATGATTTTGAGTTTAAGGCATTCCCTAATCCAGCTTCCGAATTGATAGCCGTTCAGATTAGCGGATTGATTACACAATCAATGAAAGTGATGCTTTATGATTTGACCGGAAAGCTCATTGAAGAAAAATGGATGAATCCAGGAAGCACCATTGCTTACTTTGACACGCGCAGGTTGTATGCAGGCGAATACCTCATACAAGTTGCAGGTGAATCGGGCACACAAACCAGGCGTTTGAGTATCATGAAGTAGGTGCATTTAGCCTGAAATTTCTGGTACCGGCCCGTATACTCAGGGTTCGCTCAAGGGAAGTTTTTCATTTGTCCAGGCTTCAATGCCTCCCTGCAGTTCATATACATGCGTAAAGCCTGATTGGCGCAAATAAGCAGCGGCAGATGCACTGCGTCCTCCTTTGAGACAATAGACAAAAACAGTTTTCTTTTTGTCCAGCTTATCACAGGTCGTTTCAAATCGCTCGTCATTCCGGTTGATGTTCAGGGCATTTTTCAGGTGGCCTTCGGCATATTCCTCAGGGGAGCGGACATCCAGCAAAAGGGCACCTTGTGTTTTGCTGAGCCGGTCTGAAAAATCGCGGGGAGACAGTTCCTGCGCACCTGAGTGTTTTTGGAGCTTGCAGCCAAGAAAAAGTGTGATGAGAAGAATTTGTTTCAGACGAATCATGTTCAGGCATATTGTTGAATGATCTTTTGGAGTTGGTTCAAAGGAACCACACCGGATTGTCTCCATCGAATCTGGTTGTTTTTAAATAAGATGAGGGTGGGCACGCCTTGTATCTGATAAGCACTTGCCACTGCCGGATTTTTATCGACATCAATTTTCAGGATGATGGCATTTTCTCCTACCTGTTTTTTGAGTTCTTCCAGGATGGGCTTGAGTGTTTTGCAGGGGCCGCACCATTCGGCAAAAAAATCAACCAGCACCGGCTTGTCGCCGGAGATGATTTGTGCAAAGGCGTTTTTGTTTTTTTCTTCAGGCATAGGTAAGGTTGTTGGGATAAATGAAAATGGATTGATCATCAATCCTCTGCAAAGGTAAGAAACCCTTTGTGCATGCATGAAGAATTGTTTCCTTACTGATTGCCAAAAAAATACCGGGTGTTTCGCAGGCTCGGCAACATGATTTTTAATCCCCTTTAAATGAATTGGCAAGCGAATGCAATTGATACATTTGCAGCATGAAAAGAATTTTTTTTCCGTTGCTGATATGCCTGTTGCTTGGGGCCGTATCTGCATCTGCCAAAAAAAACAAAACCGAAACCCATCTTGTTGTAGGCATTGTGGTTGACCAGATGCGATATGATTATCTCTATCGCTTCTCTGCTCACTATGGAGCCAATGGATTTAATCGTCTGCTTAAAAAAGGATTTTCCTTCGATAATTGTCACTACAATTATGTTCCCACTTATACCGGTCCGGGTCACTCCAGTATTTTTACGGGAACCACGCCTTCGGTGCACGGAATCGTGAGTAATGACTGGCTGGATCAAAAGTCAGGAAGAGTGATGTATTGCACACGCGACGATGCGCAGGCAGGTGTTGGCAGCACGGGAGAAGAGGGAAAGATGTCGCCGGCAAATATGCTTACGGGTACGGTGGGGGATATGCTTCGTTTAAGCAACAACAGGCAATCGAGGGTATATGGAATTTCTTTGAAAGACCGCAGTGCTATTTTGCCTGCCGGCCACATGGCAAATGCGGCATATTGGTTTGACGGGAAGACCGGAAATTTTATCAGCAGTACTTATTACCTGAAAGAGTTACCGGAATGGGTAAAAAAGTTTAACGCCCTTCGTTATCCTGAGATGTTTCTCTCCCAGCCATGGAAACCCTTGTTGCCATCGGAGAAGTACAGAGAATGTTTGCCGGACAGCAATGCTTTTGAAAAATCATTCACCAAAAGAGCTGCTGTTTTTCCGCACAACATACCGGCTGCTTTTGAAGAGAAAAAGAACTTCAATCTCCTCAGGGAAATCCCATACGGAAATACCTTGTTGAAGGATTTTGCCATTTCGCTCTTTAGAAATGAAAAACCCGGCCTGGGCGAACAGTATGACTTTGTGAGCATCAGTTTTTCCTCTACCGATTATGTCGGACACCGTTTTGGGGTGAGCAGCATGGAAACAGAAGATACCTATATCAGGCTCGACAGAGATTTGTCGGAATTGTTTGCATTTTTAGATTCCACCTATGGCAAGGAGAATTACACCCTGTTTTTAACTGCCGATCACGGGGCTTGCGAGGTGCCTGCCTATCTGCAATCGGTGGGCATGCCATCCGGTTATTTCTCTTCGGACTCCTTGCTTGACAGCTTAAAGAAGTACGCGCTCAAAACATTCGGAAAGCAATACATACAGGGGATTGACAACAACATGGTATATCTGGTAAAAGACATTCCTGCTGCAGAGAGCGAGTTTGTTGCAAAAAAAATTGCGGATGATTTGCTCTTGTTTCCCGGAATTGCTGCTGCTTTAACCGCCTCTGAGTTAAGGAGTGTGCAATATGCGGATGTGCCACGCAGCCTGATGCAAAAAGGATATTTCAGAAACAGGGGAGGAGAGGTATTCTTTTGTTTATCGCCCGGATGGATGGAATATTCGCGTACCGGAAGCACGCATGGTTCCTCTTTCTCTTATGATACCCGGGTGCCCTTGCTTTTTTACGGAAAAGGGATTTGCCACGGCAATTCTTCCAAACGCGTGGAAATAACAGACATAGCGCCAAGCATCTGCCGCATGCTCAATATTGCTTTTCCGGATGGATGCACAGGAAATCCACTGAATGAATATTTCATAAAATCTGCTCCTTGAAAAGGGAATCTCTGCCAAAGCATGAAATCCTGAGAAGCCGAAAGGATATTTCGAGTCTTTTTTTAAAGGGAAAATCATTTTTAATCCATCCCATAAAGGTTGTATACCTTGAGGCCGAAGCAGGGGAAAGGCCCTGCAAGATCCTCTTTATGGTACCTAAAAGGAGGTTCAAAAGGGCGCACGACCGCAACCGAATACGCCGTCTGCTGAAAGAAGCCTACAGAAGGCAAAAACACTTACTGACCCCGGAGGGATTAAATACTGTTAAAACCTTTCAAGCAGCCTGGGTGTATGTTGGCACAGAATGCAGCGATTACCATGTCCTTTTTGAGAAAGTCGGTCGTGTTCTACAGAAACTCAGGGACTTGCACGAAGACCATCGGACAGAGGCTGGCTCCGGAGAAAAAGCATAAAATCAGCCGATTGCAAAATAAATCAGGGTGCCTTGCGTTAAAAGGCAATGGTGAAAAAATGCTAAGATGAACATACCGATGTGGAAATCTTGTTTTGCGTTGAATAAATTCATAAAATTGCCGTCCTTATAAAACACCAATATTCACAAACACCTGCATTATGAGCAAGCCAAACTCTTCTAAAGGAAACAAGTCTGACATGTTAGTTTCCTCTTTAGCAATTCCCATCGCATTTGTTGTTGCCATTCTTATTTATGTTCTCATCCTCGGTGCTCCGGGTAATTTTGAAGACAACGATCCGGCAAACCATCCAATTAATACCCTTGGAACCGTGCACAAAGGCGGTGTGATTGTACCAATTTTGATTACTGTTCTGCTTGTAATTTTGTTCTTTTCAATTGAGCGTTTTGTTACCATTTCCAGAGCCAAAGGGAAAGGAAATGTACAATCCTTTATTTTGGGATTACGCGAGATGGTGAACACCGGTCAGTTGGACAAAGCCATGGCAGAGTGTGACCGTCAACGCGGTTCTGTGGCTGCTGTGCTCAAATCAGGACTTGTGCGTTACAAACAGGTAGAATCTGACAGCAGCATGGATAAAGAAAGCAAGATTGTAGCCATACAAAAAGACCTTGAGGAAGCAACAACCCTTGAGTTGCCCATGCTCAGCAAGAATCTGGTAATTATTTCCACCTGCGCTTCTATTGCTACCCTCCTTGGTTTGATTGGAACAGTAATAGGGATGATTCGTTCATTTGCTGCGATGTCTCAGGCAGGTGCTCCTGATGCAACCGCCCTTGCAACCGGTATTTCTGAGGCACTTATCAATACCTTTTTGGGAATCACCGGTTCAGCAATAGCCATTGTTGCCTACAATTATTTCTCCAGCAAAATAGACAGCCTTACCTACAGTATCGACGAGGCAGGTTATTCTCTGGTACAGACATTTTCAGCAAAACACTGAGAAACTTCAAAATAAGCGCTCATGCCAAAGATAAAAATGCCGCGCAGCAGTCCGGCCCTGGACATGACACCCATGGTGGATCTTGCATTCCTGCTGGTGACCTTTTTCATGCTCACCACGCAGTTCAGGGCAGATGAGCCGGTAATCGTAGATCCTCCTTCTTCGGTATCAGAGACCATTGTGCCGGACATTGACCTCATGCAAATCATCATAGACGATAAAGGCAAAGTGTTTTTTAACATCGACGGGAAGGAGAAACGGGCTTCCGTGTTGAGGAAGATGGGCGAAAAATACAGTGTGAATTTCACCGATAATGAAATTTATCGTTTCTCTATCATGACATCATTTGGCATGCCAATGAAATACATGAAACAATTTCTGGGTAAAGACCAGGCTACACAAAAATTGTTCTACAACGATTTAGAAAAACGGGGAGAAAAAGGTATTCCGGCCGATTCTTTGAATAACGAATTGAGCGACTGGGTGCTGAATGCCCGTTATTCCAATCCCAAATACAGGGTGGCCATTAAGGGTGATGGCGCTGCCAAATATCCTGTTGTAAAGCAGGTGATAGAAACCCTTCAAAGAAACAAAGTAAACAAGTTTAACTTCGTTACCAACCTGGAGGTAGCGCAATAAAAAGAATTCCATGGCAGATGTAAATACAGGCGACGACGGTGGTGGTGGTAAACACAAAGGCAAGGTCAGGGCTAAGAAGTCATCCACGCGGATAGACATGACGCCTATGGTGGATCTGGCATTTCTGCTGCTCACCTTTTTCATGCTCACCACAACCTTTAACAAGCCCAAAGCAATGGAGATTAACATGCCCATTAAGGACAAAACAGTTGATCCTCCAAAAATTCCCGGAAAACAAACACTCACCCTTCTGCTCAGTGATAAGAACAGGATTTATTGGTACATCGGAGCGGATGATCCCAACCAGCCTCCGGCAGTAGAATATACGAACTTCTCGGCCAATGGCATTCGTAAATTGCTGATTGAAAAAAACACTGAAATCAACAGCACATTCAGCAGGGTTGAAAAGCTTAAGGATGATTTTAAAAAAGGATTGATTGACGAAAAGAAGTACAAGGAAGAATCCATCAAAGTAAAAGCCGAGAAAAAGGCGCTTATCGTGCTGATCAAGGCGGATGACAACTCAACCTACAAAAATCTTGTTGACATCCTCGATGAGATGAGCATTTGCAACATTGGTCGCTATGCCATTGTGGACATCACGCCCAGTGAAATTGAAATGATTAAAAACGTTGTTGTACAATAATTATGGCCGGCATCAAATTTTTAGAAGACTGGGACAATGTTGTATGGGAAGGTCGTAACGAAATTGTTTTTCGTGACAGAAACAAAGAGTACGGCGCATACTTCATTCGTTCTTCCTACAACAAAACAGTTGTTAGGGCCATTGTCATCTCCATCCTGTTTTTTGTCTTCTGTGTAAGTATTCCTTTCATCATGACATGGATTGAAAATCTTGCTCCGGGAGACCGTGTGCTCAAAGAAGACAAGACCGTTGAGTTGATGGAAGCGCCTCCGATTGACAAAGATGAACCACCACCACCACCAGTTGAGCCTCCGCCGCCGGTAATGGAAACAATTAAGTTTGTTCCACCTGTTGTTACCAACGAGCCGGTTCCCGAAGAAGAAATTCCACCCACCCAGGAAGAACTCAAAGAGTCCAATGCCGGTGTGGTTACACAAGAGGGATCAGAAGGAGTGGTAGACTTGCCTGTTGAGACACAGGAAGTGATTGAAGAAGTAAATGAAACACCTTTCGTGTCTGTAGAAGAAATGCCCATTTTCCCGGGTGGTGAAGAAGCGCTTCAGAAATACATGCGTAAAAATATCACTTATCCCTCCCTGGAAAAAGAAAACAATATTCAGGGCACTGTGTATGTATATTTTGTGATCAACAAGGATGGAAAGATTGAGGATGCCAAAGTGGTTCGTGGTGTAAAAGGCGGATCAGGTTTGGATTCCGAAGCTTTGCGCGTAATCAAATCCATGCCTAACTGGAGCGTGGGTAAGCAAAATGGTCGTCCTGTGAAAGTGCAGTTTACCTATCCTGTAAAATTTGTGTTGGGAGGATAGTTTCCATAAAAAAACCACTTAAAAACCCGGAAATGATTCCGGGTTTTTTTTTGTCTTTTCCTTTTTCTCACTGCTAAACCTTGATAACTTGAAGCAGGAGCATTTCATCACTTAGCCTAAAACCCGTAAGTTTGACTTATTGGCAAATCTTATATACATGAAAAAGCCGTTTCTCTTACTCCTGTTCCTGGCATTGAATAGTTATTTGCCTGCGCAGGTAAAGAAACAAGAACTGAAGCAGGACGACCCCGTCCTGGCCATGCTCGACAGTTTGCAACAGCAAAAATATTTTGAACGGGCCGATATTTGCGACGACACTGCCAGTTTGAACATACATGGTTATCATGCAGACAGCCTTCCTGTTTTTTCTGATGACATCTATCTTGCCCGCTTACAAAAGCTGGATGCAGAATCCCCTTTCGACCTTGTATTTAATGAACATGTAAGGAAGTACATCGAAGTATATACGGTAAAAAAACGCAAAGTGGTTTCCCGTGTTTTGGGTCTTTCTCACTTGTATTTTCCGCTGTTTGAAGATGCCTTCGACAGGCACGGGCTTCCTATGGAACTTAAATATCTAGCCATTGTGGAGTCTGCGCTAAACCCTGTAGCGGTGTCACGAAGCGGGGCGGGCGGGCTTTGGCAATTTATTTTAAGCACCGGCAAACTTTATGGGCTCAGGGTAAACTCCTTCATCGATGAGCGCAGGGATCCTTATCTGGCTACAGAGGCAGCCTGCGCCTACATGAAATATCTTTATAAAACCTTCGGTGACTGGCAAATGGTGCTTGCTGCCTACAATTGCGGTCCCGGTGCCGTTTCGCGTGCCATACGCCGCAGTGGAGGAAAAAACACCTACTGGGAACTGAGGCCCTGGCTGCCCACCGAAACCCAGAATTATGTGCCTGCTTTTATTGCTGCCACCTATGCCATGCATCATGCGGCAGATCACAACATCTATCCGGTGTTACCCAAAAAGGAATTCTTTTTTGCAGATACTCTCAGGTTGAGAAAACGACTTGATCTGCATGAGGTCTCCCAAATATTAGGTATGAGTTATGAGGATTTAAGTTTTTTAAACCCTGCTTACAAACTCGGTATTGTTCCTTTGAATGACAAAGGGTATACTTTGGTTTTGCCTCCCCGCTACACCGGTGTTTTTCTTCAGAACCAAGGAATCATAGAAACAGCCTCTGCGGAAAAAATTTCTTCTAACATCAAATATGCTACGGAAGAAACAACGAGAGCACAAACCGGTTCCGTAAAAAAGTGGATTAAGGTAAAAAGTGGACAATCACTGCTTGCTATTGCGAATGCACACGGATGCAGCATGGCTGAGATAAGACGCTGGAACAGGCTGAAAAGCAATCGCGTAAAAGCCGGCAAAGTATTGGTGATACATACTCCTGAAAAACCGTTTGTAAATCCTGCGCCACAAGTGAACCAGCCTTTGTTGGAGGCACAAACCCTGGCAAGCGACTCGTTGTCGCAGCATGTAGATTCACTTGCACTTTCTGCAATTCCAAAAGTGATATTTCATGTGGTACAAAAAGGGGATACGCTCTGGTCTATTGCAAGCAGATACAAGGGAACCACTGTAGATGAAATCAAAAAAGCCAATCAGCTTGAGCATGCGCCGCTCAGGGTAGGTATCAAGTTAAAAATCCCACTTAAATCTTGATTCTCACTTCTTTTATGGCGTTTTGCAGAATCAGGATAAGCCCCCCAAATTTTGCTTTTAAGCCTGACGAATGTTTTCATGGAAGTATGCGCTGTTCAATTCAATGGTACACTTTGTTTGCAAACCTTAGTAGGCTTTCGGGTTCAATATTTTTTGCATCTGAACCGGAACTTGTTGCTTCAAGAATAGGCAGGGGTTGAAAATGAAAATAGTTATCCTCACACAGTATTTCCCCCCTGAGGTAGGTGCTCCGCAAAACAGGCTATTTGAGCTGGCTGTAAGGCTTGCCCAAAGAGGGCATGAGATAAGCGTTTTTACAGCCATGCCAAACTATCCTGCCATGAAAATACAGGAAGCTTACCGGGGGAAGTGGTTCTACTCGGAAGAAATGCATGGACTAAAGGTTTACAGAAGTTGGATATGGGTCTCCGATGCCAAAGGCATCGGTTCACGATTGCTTAATTACTTCTCTTTTGTTTTTTCTTCAGGAATATGGGGAGCATTAAAAATGAAATCTTCGGATGTGTTGATTTGTGAATCGCCTCCACTTTTTTTGGGAATGACGGCGCGCTGGCTTTCATTGATCAAGCGAACCCCTCTGCTTTTTAATGTTTCTGATTTATGGCCTGAGAGTGCAGAGAAACTGGGATTGGTAAAAAATAAATTTCTGCTTTTCCTTACTGTACGATTGGAGGAAAGTATCTATCGTGCTTCTAAAATCATTACCGGTCAAACCCGGGGAATTGTAAGCAATATTGCTGCACGCATGCCAAATAAACCGGTATACTGGCTTCCCAATGGGGTTGAACCTGCTAATTTTAATCCACATGCCTCATACCGAAACTGGCGAAAGGAGAAAGGCTTTGCAGAGGAGGATGTACTGTTTTTGTATGCGGGTATCATTGGTCATGCACAGGGATTGGATGTAATCCTCGATGCTGCTGTCCGCACAGGGGCAGAAGCCAAAATAAAATGGTTACTCATGGGTGCCGGACCGGTTAAGGAGCATCTGGAATACAGGGTCACCAAAGAGAATATTTCGAATGTCTTTTTTTATGATGTTGTACCTAAGTCAGAAATTGCGGTGGTTTTGTCAAGCTGCGATGTGGCGGTTGTTCCCCTGAGAAAACTGGATTTATTCACGGGCGCAATACCCTCCAAGATTTTTGAAAACCTGGCTATGGAAAAGCCCTTGTTGTTGGGTGTAGAAGGGGAAGCAAAAAAACTGTTTATTGATGAGGCTGGAGCAGGTATTTTCTTTGAACCGGAAAATGCACAGAGCCTTGCCTCGGCAGCCATAGCATTGGCCGAAAATCACCACCTGCGCGCGGAGATGGGCAAGCGCGGAAGAAAGTTTGTTGAAGAACATTTTTCCAGAGAACTGATAGCGCAGCGTTTTGAATCATTTATGAAGGAGCAGCTGGGTATTAAAACCGGATAGGATATTCTCCTTCACCTTCTGAGGAAGTGTAACGGATCATCTGCATGTAAAGCGTGCCTTCCGCAGTTATTGAAGGTATCTTTGTTTTTACAGGCAAGATGAAAGGGAAAGATCCCTGCAGACTCCACTTTATTCGCTTATCCATGCTACCTTCAGATAAGCATGTTCTTTTACATTTATATGCATTACTTTTGAACTTCATATCATATGAGAAATGGATCATACCAAACTCAAAAAAAGACCTCCATATCCTTTTGAAACCATCGCCGTAGCCGTGGCATTTTCGCCAAGGCTGGAAGCGATGCTCAATGAGGCAAAACACTACGCGGATGCATTTAAAAGTCAGGTGGTGCTGATTCATATCGGCGACAAAGACCAGTTGAAGGAAGAAACCCTGGAAACCCTTGTGACCAACATCGGATTCAATAAAACCAAGCTCCGGATCATCTGGATGCAGGGAGATCCAACAGATACCATTCTTCAATTGTGCAAATTGAATATGGTAGACCTACTTCTTTTAGGTGCTTTGGAAAAAGAAAATTTATACAAGTATTATGTTGGTTCAATTGCAAGGAATATCTGCCGCAGGGCAAAATGCAGCGTGATGCTAATGGTGCATCCACAGGTGGCTCCCAAGAGGTTCAAGAAAGTGGTGATTCATGGCGTAGACAATCTCAAATCGGTGCATACACTTGATACGGCACTCTATTTTGCACGAACCGAAAAAATCAAGGAATTAACTGTCGTTCAGGAACTGGATATTCCTGCTTTCATGCTTACAACTGCGGATAGTACCACCAACTCCGAAGCTAACAAGATTAAGAAAGAGATGGTGGAAGAAGAAACACAAAAATTACAATCCATGATTGATGGGGTGGATAAGCAGGAAATAGAAATTCACCTGAAAACGGTGAGCGGCAAACCCGGTTATGCCATCTCTAATTATGCGCGTACTAAATCTTATGATCTGCTTGTTGTTAATTCACCGGACACTCCACTCGGTTTGTTCGACCGAATTTTTACGCACGACATCGAGTATATACTGGCAGATTTGCCTTGTAACCTTCTCATGGTGCATTCAAGAGTATAATGGGTAAACTTACACATCAGGAATTTATTTCTTTGCTTCTGGCAATGGGGGCTATGCTTTTTTTTGCGCGCCTCGCTGCCGAAGGAGCAAGGCTTTTAAAGCTGCCGGTGGTAACCGGAGAAATCCTGGTAGGTGTATTGTTGGGTCCCTCTTTTCTTGGACATCTTTATCCCACCTTATTTGCAAAAACATTTCCTCTTTTTGGTGAGGTAGGAGTTGCACTTGATGGAATTACTAAAATTTCTGCGGTATTGCTCTTGTTCGTCAGTGGAATGGAATTGCAAATGCAATTGCTGGTCAAACAGGGAAGAGCTGCTGTAACTACAAGTCTGCTGAGCCTGGTCATTCCTTTTTTGTTGGGATTTTCACTGGCGTATTATTTGCCGGGTAGCCTTGAGTATGTTCCCAATGACGGATTACTCTTTGCTTTGTTTATGGGCACTGCCATGTCAATTTCTGCTCTGCCGGTGATTGCCAAAACACTTATGGATCTGAACATGCTTAAATCAAAAGTGGGCATGATTATTATCGCTGCTGCCATGTTCGACGACCTGATCGGCTGGTTGGTATTTTCTCTGATTATTTCCCTTTTGGGAAAAGGCCGTGAGGTCTCTCTGGTACTGCTGGATGTTTCAGTTATCATCGGATATGGTATCCTGATGCTCACCATTGGAAAAAAACTCATCGATAAAAGCTTGCCATGGATTCAGAAAAAACTATCCTGGCCCGGTGGGGTCTTGTCGCTTTCCATGAGTTTTTGTTTTTTCAGCGCAGCTTTCACCGAATACCTTGGTATTCATGCAGTACTTGGGGCATTTATTGCAGGAATTGCAGTTGGAGATTCAGTAAAACTCAATACAAAAGCAAGAGAAATTATCCACCAATTTGTGACCAATATCTTTGCGCCATTATTCTTTGTGAGCATTGGTATCAAAATTAATTTTATCGCTCATTTTGATGCCTCTGTCACGCTCATCATCTTCCTTCTTGCCAGCCTCGGAAAGATTACCGGTGCGACCCTGGGTGCAAGGGCAGGTTTGTTTCCATGGAGAGAATCTGTAGCTATTGGATTCGGCCTAAATGCCAGGGGTGCCATGGAAATTATTCTCGGAACACTGGCCTTGCAGGTTGGTCTGATAAACGAAACCATCTTTGTGGCACTTGTTATCATGGCTATTGTTACCAGTGTTGCCAGTGGTCCTGTTTTGCGATGGCTCGGAACAGGCAGAGAGTCTGTTTTAACCCGTTTTTAGGAATGACGGAGGCCCTTATCATTACCTGTTTATTTTATTTGTTGTTTTTTCTCACGGGAGGTCTTGTTTTGGGTTCCCTCCTGCATCGTTACTCCGGCACGCAAATTCCGGTGCTTTCCTGTTTCATTGCAGGAGCGATTTTTTTACTCCCCGTCAATCTCCTTTTTCTTCACTATCTGCTCTGGGTATTGCCTCATCATCCACCAAGGCTCTATATAGGTGTGCTTATTATTTTTAATGCATTCCTTTATCTAGCAACGCTCAAAAAAATCAAGCATTTCTTTTTGTTATTGCATACAGAAATCAGATTGAGATTCGGTTCTTCGCTTGTCATGCTTATCCCCATCGGATTTATGTTGATGGTTTATGTAGCAATTTTACTGAGCGCTTCGAAGCCTTTTGTTGAGCATGATGCCATGGAATATGCCGTTTTCGGAAACAGCATTGCACAAAAAGCAGAAGTTGTCTATGCCAAGCATCACTATGACAAGGAGACAGGATTCTACTATTATGGTTTGCATGGATACGCTTTTCCCTTGCTTCGCACCCTGGAGTGTTTTATCAATGGGTGGATAACTACGGGCGATTTGATCTTCCGAAGTTTGAATGCTGTTTGCGGTTTCCTTCTTATCCTGCTTGCCGGAATAACGGGTTTGTATTTTTCCGGGCGCTTTGCAATTTGGTTGATGTTCTGTTTGCTGATGAGTTATGTGTTTATTTTCTCCTTTTTCCAGGTGTCGGTGGATCATTTTAGAATGATGCAGCTTTTTGCATTTGTTCTTCTTTGGTACCAGTCGCGCAAATTTAAACACAGCCATTCCTGGTATCTTTTATTGTGTTTTCTGGCAGGGTTGGCAGCATTTTCGCATGCTTTAAATATGCTTCTGCTTTCTGTTTTTCTTGGCATTGAGTTTTATTTCCTTTTTCGATTACACATCAAACCGGTTGTTATCTCTATTCTGGGTTTTGGCCTGGGTGGAGCTTTGCATTATCTGCTGGAAACATTGATAGGCACAGGATGGATTTTTCAATAAACAGACATACGATTTTCTGCCTGCTGTTGTATGTTTCTGCAATAGCCCTGATGGTTTATTTCTCGTTTTTTTTTGAATGGCATTTTTCCACTCCTGATGAGCTCAGAAGAGAGATCAACGGGCCTTTCCGTAAATGGATTAATGGTTATTTATCCTTGCTTACAAACACAAAATACTCAGGTCCTTTTTGCCTCTTAATCATTCCCTCCTGGCTCTACTTATTTAAAAAAATGAGGTATGAAGCCTGCCTGTTTTTTGTTTTAGCAGTTCTGCTGATTGGAGCAAAAGGATACATTAATTACCGATATGCTTACACCCTTTTTCCGCTTATGCTGTTTGTTTCGGGATATGTATTTGTAGAAAAAAACATAATGAATTTGAAACGGAGATATTTGATCTCTATGGCCCTGGTGTTTCTTCACACCCTGTTCTTTACTGCTTTTGAATTGTTTCCCAGGTATGCCCATCGCCTGCAATCGCCTGTAACCGAAGCCGTGCAGGATGTGTTCAGCCACATCAGCACCCACAAGGATTTTCAGGGAAGGGTGTTTCTCGTAAATAATTTACCTGAGTTTTATTACCATTGTAAAAACAAGGGTTATTATTACTGGTGCAAGGAAGATGAGTTGTATACTGCCGAAGGAAAAAAAGAATTGTTCAACAGCCGGCAATCTATCAGTTTGCTCAAACAAATGAAAGTGGATTACATTCTGAGTGATACTATTTTTAGCAGAGACAATCTCCGGTTTGCAAAATTTATTGATACACATGCTACCGCAGTCTATTTGGATGCGCGGGGAAGAGTCATTTACAAGCTTCACTTTTGAAAATCAACGATTACATAAAAAGTATCTCCTTGCTGGCCGGTGGTTCTGTGTTTGCCCAGCTTATTCCACTGCTTTTTTCCTTTCTGTTGGCAAGACAGTATAGTTCAGGGGATATTGCACTATTCGGAACATTTATGGCAATTGCCTCACCGCTGTCTGCGATATTTTGCCTGCGATTCGAATATGCCCTGGTTATTCCGGAAAATGAAGTGGAGGCGTCCTCTCTTTTCAGAGCCGGTGCATTATCGGGTATTTTATTTTCAGCATTATCAGCAGTCGCACTTGTAATGTCTCTTTTGTTTGCCTTGGGAAGGGATACTATTGTAATCTGCGGAGGGCTTGTTATATACAGTACCACGGGTGCGTTGTCGCAAAGCGCCTTGTTCTGGTATCAGCGAAACAAAGGATTTAAAAAAATTACATGGCTGCGTATTGCACAGGTATCAATGGTTGCCATCATTAGTGCATGCCTTGGCTTTTTAGTCATGCCTTACGGACTCATTCTCGGCTATTTATCCGGTTCTTTGATGATGTTTATCCTGTTGTTCTTTTCATCTGATCTTCCCACTTTCATCTATACAAGAAGACCGTCAGCCGCACTGCTGTATAAATACCGGGAGTTTCCTTTGTTTAATCTTGTACCTGCCCTTCTCAATGCCCTTACTGTATCTATACCCATCTTTGTGGTGAAGTGGAGGTGTAGCCCTGCTGATGCAGGAAACTTTGTGCTGGCAAGACAGATGCTTTTGGCATTTTCAGGAACAGGAGCCGTGGTTCTCTCTCAGTGGTATTTTCAGAGAAGTGCTGAAATTGCCAAAAAAAACGCTGCCCAGCTTCCTGAGTTTTTCAGGGTGTTTTTCACAGGCTTTTTTCCTTCGCTTGTTTTGCTGTTTGTTCTCCTCTTTTTTGGAAAAGACTTGTTTGTTTTTTTGTACGGCAGACAATGGATTCTGGCAGGAGAGTTATCATGGATACTTGCTATTTCTGTGGTTTGTCATGTTTCGGTATATCCTCTGATGAACGCATTGGGGGTTATTGGCAAGATCAAGTACACCTCTTTATGGCAGTTGATCTATTTCATGCTAAGCGCCTGCCTGTATTTACTTCCTCCTATGAAAACGAACCAGTTTGTATTTTTCATAGCGGGTATCGACTTCCTGTGCTATGTGCTGCTTCTGTTGCTGGTATACAGCCTTCTAAGAACAAACGATTCACGGCTGAGCAGATAAACAGTCTCTTTCCCGGATAAATACTCCATCTTTCATTTTGTGGGTGTTTGCTTTGCCATTATATTTGTCCAAAAGCCTGCATTTATGCTTCACCAAAAAACAATAGCTGTGGTGGTTCCATGTTACAATGAGGAAACCCAGATAGGAATGGTTATTGAATCCATGCCGGCCTTTGTTGACCGCATCGTAATCGTAAATGATTGTTCCAAGGACGCTACCGCTTCGGTGGTTATGGACTATATCTTAAAAGACGGAAAATCTTCAATAGAAATTAAGCCCTTTCAAAAGGAACCTTTGCCAAACCGCTACAACGAGGCAGAGATCATCATGTACAAGCATGAAAAAGAAGAAATAAATCTTTATACTCCTTCCAAGGTTGAAAACAGTGATCCGAATAATGAGCGAATTATTCTGATCAATAACCTGAAGAATGGCGGTGTGGGAGCAGGAATCGCTAGGGGTTATAAGTGGTGTGTTGATCACGACATAGATGTAACCGCTGTGATGGCAGGCGACGGACAGATGGATCCATCCGAACTATTGTCTATCGTGGAACCGGTAATCACAGAAGGCATAGACTATGTAAAAGGCAACCGTCTTCGACATCCCGCCAGTTGGCATGTGATTCCTCGTATTCGATTTTTCGGAAATTCTATCTTGTCTATTCTTACAAAAATTGCTTCCGGCTATTGGAGGGTTTCAGATACGCAAACGGGCTATACTGCAATTTCCTTATCTGCCCTTCAAAAAATTAAGATTCACGACATTTATAAAAGTTACGGCATGCCCAATGATTTGCTTGTTAAACTAAACATTGCAAATGCCACCCTCAAGGAAGTAACCATTAAACCTGTGTATCGTGTAGGAGAACAGAGTAAAATGAAAATCGGTAAAGTTATCAGGAGGGTATCATGGCTTCTTCTCAAACTGTTTTTCAGCCGGCTATGGAACAAATATCTGCTGCGTGATTTTCATCCACTGTTCATCCTCTATCATCTTGGATTTATTTTGGGTCTGATGGCCATTCCCTACACATTTAAAATACTAGGGCTCGTGCTGGCAGGCCATGATGTAGGTTTTCAACCATTACTTGCTTTTATATTTCTTTTTACAGGAAGTCTTCAATCGCTGCTTTTTGCCATGTGGATGGATATGCAGGACAATGACCGACTTTATAAATAACAACACCGATGCCTCTTGTTCACACATGGTTTGTCATCTCAGGGCTTGAAAAAATTTCTTTAAAAGTCAAGCGTTTGTTTATGCAAGAGGGACGATGTTTTGTTATCTGTTTTTATCTGCTTTTTATTTGTTTGTTTCCCTCATTTGCAAATGCATCAAGCATGCACTATTTCCTTGATTTTAACAAGGCATCAAAAAATCAGATAATGGTTCGGGTGAACTTACCCCCATTAGAAAAAAAAGGAGAAACGCTGGTATTCCCTGCCACAATCCCCGGTACCTACGCTACTCTTGACTATGGAAGATTTGTTGATGATTTTATGGCCAGCGATGCAGACGGCCGAAAAGTTGAATGTAAGAAAACAGGGAAGAATACATATTTCATCTCAGGTAATACTGCCTCCATTTCATACAGAGTGAAAGATACATTTCACAAGAAAGTGAGAAAAAACAGCGTTTTTGAACCTGCCGGAACAAATATCCAAAGCGGTAGAAATTTACTCATCAACGCCGGAGGATTTTTCTGTTACCGAAAAGGCCATGAAGATGATTCTACAGAAGTTCAACTTATGTATCCTGATTCTATGTTTCCCACCACTGCCATGCAGGGAACCATAGAGAAAGGCAAGGCTGTTTTTCGCGCAGAAAGTTACCATCAGCTGGTGGATCAGCCCATCATGATTTCTACTCCTGATACCAGCTCATTTCATGTTTCTAACTGCCGGGTGCAGGTGGCCGTTTTTAATGATAGCAAAAGGGCACTCAGCGACGAGATCAGAAACGAATTGATGGCTTCCATGAATGCGATTTCCAAATTTTTTAATGATACTCTTCCGGTAAACAGGTATGCTTTTATTTTTTATTTGTGCGACTATACATTACTCGGCGATGCTGTTTCAGGTAAGAAGCCAGGTTTCTTTAAAATGCTGCGTGCTGCCTCTTCAATCCTGAATAAAAATTTTGGAGCACTCGAACATGGTCATTCTTCGGTTTATTACCTTCCTGATTTAGGAGGAAATACTGTTGTTGAGTCGGTGAAGGATGTGGCCATTCATGAGTTCATGCACATCATTACCCCTCTTCATCTCCATTCAGAGCAGGTAGGAAATTTTAATTTTGAGCAACCCGAAATGAGCCGTCACCTTTGGCTATATGAAGGAATAACCGAATACTTTGCCGGTTTAATACAGGTTAAGTACGGACTGATTAGCAGGGATTATTACTTTAATCATTTACTCAGAAACAAATTTTTTGATGCGCAAAAGTTTCCAATAGACAAGATGTCTTTTGCTGAAATGAGTATGAATGTGTTGAAGAGTCCCTATAAAGAGCATTATGGAAGTGTCTACACAAGAGGTGCATTGATTGGAGCACTGCTCGATCTGGAAATCATCAGACTCACAGGTGGAACTAAAAATCTCTACTCGGTAATCAGGAATCTTTATGTAAAATATGGTTCGCAAAAATCTTTTAATGAAAATACTTTTTTTACAGAGTTTGCGGATGCCTCTCACCCTCAGATTGCTGATTTTTTCAGAAAGTATGTATACGGAAGAGAGGATTTGCCCTACGAAGAAGTTTTTAAGAATGCCGGAATCAATTATAAGAGTTCAGTCTTTGATGGCTTGCCGGTTAATCCGATTACTGAAATTAAATTTTCTCCTCAACTTTCCGGTGATCTTCGCAAAGTAAAGAAATTAAAAAAGCATTCTACTCTTCCCTTTCAGCCCGGAGATTTAATCAATACAACTGAGGTGAATGTTTCTTTTGGACGCACAGATACCGCCTTTATGCCCGAAGGTGCAACTGATTCGATAACGGTGAACAGGCAGGGCGAAAAAATTTATTTACCCGTTCCTGTAAAGTATGCAAAGAAGAGGATGAGTCATCTTCTGTTCATAGATCCAACTGCAGATTCAGCCAAGCTTACCATACGCAGACGCTGGTTGGAACCTTAATAAAAAATAGTTCAATCGGCTGAACTGAATCCACGGAGGAAATCATGCATAAGCATCACTCCATACCCGGTTCCACCCTTTTTACGGTAATTCCAATCAGCATCAATAAAGACAGGTCCGGCAATATCAAGATGAATCCATGGATAGTCTACAAAGCGTTCAAGGAATTTTCCTGCGGTGATGGCACCTGCCGATGCCCCTCCAATATTTCGAATCTCGGCGATGTCTGATTTGATCAGTTCTGCATAGTCATCCCAGAATGGGAATTGTGCTATTCTATCTCCTGAGGATTCACCGCATGCCAACAAATGCTTCATCTGCGCATGTGCAGATTTGTTGCACATACCAACAGATCCGTATTTGCCGATAGCAGCAGAAGCTGCACCGGTGAGTGTAGCAAAATCAATCACAAGTTGTGGCTTGTATTTGGCTGCATAGATAAGTGCATCAGCAAGAATCAGTCTGCCTTCGGCATCTGTATTTTGAATCTCTGCGGTTACTCCGTTGCTGTATCGGATAATGTCTCCTGCAACATAAGCTGAGGAGTTGATGAAATTATCAGTGGAAGGAACAAGCCCGATGAGATTAATAGGCCATTTTTGCGAAGAGGCAAGTGCAAGGGTACTGCCTACTGTGGCTGCTCCTGCCATGTCGCATTTCATACTCTCCATGCCGGAGCCAACTTTGATATTATATCCTCCTGTATCATACACCACTCCTTTGCCAACAAGCACAACAGGTTTCATTTTTTTTGCTGAAGGATGACAATAATGCATCACAGAAAATGTGGGTGCATATTTGCTTCCCCTGTTCACCGCCAGTAATCCTGCCATTTTCAGGGCTTCTATACGGGACTTGTTAAATACTTCAACTTTAAAACCATATTTTTTACCTAGCTGTTCAAATGCTTTTCCGAGTGCTACGGAGTGCAATGCATCAACAGGTTCGTTCACCAGATCACGACAGATAAAGACTGTGTTGATTTTGGAATCCAGGGTATCTTTTTCGGGCCGAGAAAGTTCAATGCCGTGAAATGAAATTTTTACATTTTCCTTAGTAGAAACTCCTTCCTTTTTGTATTTGAGGAATTTGTATGAAGAAAGATGGATGCCCTCAGTCAGTGCAATGCCTGCTTGTTTTTTGATGCCATGAAAATGTAATGATGCTTCATGAGAGTGAAAGGACTGCATCCATGACCACACGCTGCTCCCCATCCGACGACATGTTTCAGTGTCTTTTTCATCTTTCACCATAATATACAGGTGATGCTGAGGATACAGTGAGATGGAAATAAAATTGTTTTCTTTTTTTACCTCAGATTGATAGTATGCTAAAGCATGTTTGTCAATGGATGGCAGATGTTTCTCATCACACAGGTGCACATGGAGGATGGCCTCATATTTGTGTGAGTTTTTTTGTGTGGTATTTTTTTTCATGGTGAATGGTTAAAAGAGGTTTGCTACATAAAGAGTAAACTGAACAATAGGGCTATTGTTTTGTTGTATGGAGTGTGAATATAAATAACTTTGCCTGGTCATGTCAAATGATTCGATGAAAATACATTCTCTGTTGACAAAATCACTGAATGAAGAATTTCTCAGTATCGATGAGGGAATTTTCCTTTTTAAACATGCCCCTCTTACGGCATTGGCCCAAACCGCCCACGCCCTGCGTCTTAGAAAAGCACATCCCGGTCAGGTCACCTGGATCATTGACCGGAACCTAAATACAACCAATGTATGTATTGCCAACTGCAAGTTCTGCAATTTTTACCGCATCCCCGGTCATGCTGAATCTTACATCACCGATATCAATACTTACAGAAAAAAAATTGATGAGACCATCCGCTATGGTGGAGAGCAGCTTCTCTTGCAGGGAGGTCATCATCCGGATCTCGGACTCTCATTCTACACGAATATTTTCAGGGAGATCAAAAAATATTATCCAAACATCAAGCTTCATGCCCTTGGTCCTCCTGAGATTGCACATATTGCTAAGCTGGAAAAAACCAGTCACACAGAGGTTCTCAAGGCACTCATCGAAGCCGGGATGGATTCCTTGCCCGGTGCAGGCGCCGAAATTCTAAATGACCGGGTGCGTCGGCTTATCTCAAAAGGAAAATGCGGTGGAGGAGAGTGGCTTGATGTGATGCGTGCTGCACACAAACTACATCTCACCACTTCTGCAACGATGATGTTTGGTCATATTGAAACCATTGAAGAACGATTTGAACACCTTGAGCTAATCAGGCAGGTACAGAGTGAAAAGCCGGAAGGGGCAAAAGGTTTTGTTGCCTTTATTCCATGGCCATTTCAGGATGATGGCACTTTGCTCAGAAGGCACAAAGGAATACGCAACCGCGTGAGCGGAGACGAATACATCCGCATGATTGCCATGAGTCGCATCATGCTTCCAAACATCAATAACATTCAGGCTTCATGGCTCACGGTGGGAAAAGAAATTGCCCAGGTCTGCCTGCATTCCGGTGCCAATGATTTTGGTAGCATCATGATTGAAGAAAATGTGGTTTCTGCTGCCGGTGCCCCCCACCGTTTTACCTACAAAACCATTCAGGAAGCCATCAAACAGGCCGGTTTCGAGCCGGTGCTCCGCAATCAGCAATACGAATCCAGGTCTTTGCCTGAGCATATTGAGGAGCAGGTCATTGATTATTGACATTTGCGTTTGCTTTTCATAGTTTTGCCCTTACAAGCCAACCATGAGAGCAAGTCTTTTTTTTGCAGGACTGTTTCTCGGAATTTTTTATTCCCTGAATTCCCAAGCCCAGTTTTATATCACAGGCATGCAACAATTGCCTTCCGTCTATCCGCAGCCGGTAACCGTTCTTGTTGATTTGGCATTGCCCGCTTCGGACTGTCCGTACAACGCACTTTCTCTCAGCCTCAGCGGAAATACCATCATTGCCAATGCCACGCATTGCTTGGGTTTACTTACTGCCATATGTAATACAACCGACACCTTTACCTTCTCGCTTCCCTCTCCCGGGCAATATACTTTTCAGTTCAACTTAGCAATGGGTTCCGGTGCGGTTCCCTGTTTACCCGGTTTCTTTCCTCCGCAAACAGATTCCTTAACGATTCAATACAGTCAACCCGCAGTAATTTTTAAAAATTACCCGGATGGAATTAGTATTCATGAAAATCGTTTACACCTCTCCCCGGATTGGAATGGCGCCATTCTCCAATTTTTTAGTACAGAAGGCAAGATGATTTTTCAATCGCGGGTCAGTGATGAATTTTATTTTCCTTCAGAAATCCCCGGGGGCTTATATCTGATGCGGATACAGAACAATAAAAAAGTGTTTCGCGGCAAATATTTGATCCCATGAATCGTCTTTTTTTTATTGTTTTTTCTGTTTTTTCTACCCTGGTATTTGCCCAACCCGGCAAAGATGGTAACAGAACCATCTCTTCTCCTTCTACCCAGGTAAATACCATCACGGCCTTGAGTGCAAATGCCAATGCAGGAAGCAGTAGTATTCAGGTGGTACAGGCCAATCTTTCTTCTGTTAATATTTTTGCAAATCCTTTGTCAACCGGCGATTTAATTATGATTTATCAGCCTGCAGGGGCAATAGTGAGCGGTAGTGTTGATGTTTTTGGAATGGGTGTTCCCAAGGATACTTTATGGGGAGCGATTACTTCTTATAATGGGGCGGGCAATTATGAATGGCAAACCGTAAGCAGTGTGAATGGAACTACCATCAATCTGACTTGTCCACTTCAAAAAAATTATACCACTTCCGGAAAAAGTTTTGTTATTCGGATACCTAGATTTCTCAATCTAACCGTAAACAGTGGTGCAAGCATTACTTGTGCGGCCTGGGGCGGACTCGGTGGAGTTATTGCGATAGAGGTTTCCGGTAATTGTGTGATCAATGGCACCATTGACGCCAGCAGAAGGGGATTCAGAGGAGGCACTGCCGTAACAAACTCTGCGTTTAATGGTTCGGGTGAAGTTGCCTCTACCAACCCTACGATGGGTGCGAGAAAAGGCGAAGGTATCGCAGGCTATGAAACCGAATTAAACTATGTTGGAGGGATGCACGGAAAAGGTTCTGCCGCCAACGCCGGTGGAGGTGGAACCTCTCAGAATGCCGGCGGCGGCGGTGGTGGAAATGGAGGTAATCCGGCAAATTACAACGGATACGGCGTGCCTGATGTGAGCAACACATCCTGGCTACCCGCATGGAATCTGTTGTCACCCGGATTATCAGGTATCACATCATCCGGTGGAGGTGTTGGAGGACTATCAGCATCTACCAGCAACCAGAATGCAAGCACTGTTCCTCCCGGAGCCTCCGCGTGGTCGGGCGACTTCCGTCGCAGACAGGGAGGTTATGGCGGCAGACCCCTGGATTATTCCAACGGTCGCATCTTCTTTGGAGGAGGTGGAGGAGCCGGACAGCGCGACAATACACCCACAGGTGATTTATCCGGAAAAGGGGGTAATGGAGGAGGAATTGTAAACATGTATTGTTCCGGAAGTATTTCAGGTTCCGGAAGTATTTTAGCTAATGGCGAAAACGGAAGCAATGCAGAGTGGACGCAGGCTTTTTCCAATACCGGAGATGATGGTGCAGGCGGTGGAGGTGCAGGTGGTACCATTTTCCTTGATGGAACCATCAACATAAGTGGAATAAGCCTGCAGGCAATCGGAGGAAACGGAGGCAACCAAAACCTCCAGAATACGCCACTCAACCCCAATTTTAAAATACAGGCACACGGACCGGGTGGGGGAGGGAGCGGTGGATATATCAGACTACCAATTACCCTGGCTTCTGTAAATGTAAACGGTGGAAACAATGGTACCACAAATTCAACCGGTCTGAGTGAGTTTCCGCCCAACGGAGCTACCCGTGGAGGAGCAGGTACGATTAATCAAACTCCACCAGTACAATTTATCCTGCAACACGATACTGTTTGTCCGGGCGAAGCAGCAGTTCTAACAATAACAGCGCCTACCGGTAGTACTTACACATATGATTGGTATGACGCAGCCATCGGTGGAAATCTTCTTGGATCGGGTAACACCTTTACCACTCCTCCCATCAACAGTACCACCGGCTATTATGTGCAGCCATGTCCCTTTCATTTTCGACTCAAATTAACGGCTACTCTCATCGGTGGTAATCTCAGTAATATTGCAGGAATCGATCAGCAAACCTGTACCTCTCAGGTTTCCCTCAATGCCAGCCTTCCGTCTGCTACCAATGGTGTATGGTCTGTTTTTCAGGGCAACGGAAATTTCTCAAACAATACAAATCCATCTGCCAGTGTAACTTCTCTGAGCATGGGCATCAATCGTTTTGTTTGGACGGTGAGCGGCAATGGTTGTGTGCTCGGATCTGATACCGTAAGCATCACCCGATTGGATACGGCAGCAGCTGCTTTTGCCGGCACCGATCAAACCGTATGTGGATTTTCAGTTTCACTTACCGGGAACAATTCCCCGGGGATGATTAGCCAATGGAATGTGCTCTCCGGAAGTGCTGTAAGTTTGTCTTCTCCAACAACCTTTAATACAAATGCCACTAATCTGTCTGCAGGTGTAAATCTGTTTGAGTACACCCTTGATCCGGGCAATGCCTGCCCCGTTTCGAGAGATACGGTGCAAATCATTTCCATTACTCCTCCCTCACCTGCCGACGCAGGAACAGACATGAGTGTATGTGCCAACACGGTTGCTCTGAATGGTCAAGTCCCCTTGAGCGGGAATCCCCAATGGTCTCTGCTTTCAGGTTCAGGAACTTTTACGGATGCAACCTCCGTTGTGTCCCAGGTCAACGGATTATCTCCCGGAGCCAATGTCTTTTTACTTACTGTCTCACAAAGCAATTGCATCAGTACATATGATACAGTGGTGGTAACCCGCATTTCTTCTCCCCCTCCCGCCAATGCCGGCAACAATGCAATGGTTTGTGGAAGCAGTTATACACTTCAGGCTTCCGCTACGGGTTCTGCCACCGGCAATTGGAGTCTGCTGAGCGGCAGCGGAGATCTGCTCAACAGCAACAGTCCGAATGCGGTTGTCAGTAACCTCTCACAAGGCAATGTTTCCTTGTTGTGGACAGTTAATTTGCCCGGTTGTCCTTCCACCTCTGATACAGTTAATCTGAGTGTGGTTTTTCCTCAAATTCCGGAAGCCGGTAACAACCGAACAGTATGTGGTGATACAATCCGACTTGGTGGCAATCCTATCAATGCTTTATGGAGCAGCAGTTCACCCACAGCAATGATAGGTTCCTCTGCACAACCGGATGCCATGGTTACTTCTCTTTTACCCGGTAATCATACATTTTACTGGACCACGAATGCCGGTGTTTGTCCATCCCTCACAGACTCGGTAATCATTCAGGCACTTGCACAGCCTGTTGCCCTTGCGAATCCTGATACAGCTATTTGTGGCAGTACACTCAATCTGCAGGCCCAGCCTGTTTCAGGTGCTGCAGGCACATGGTCTGTTTTACTTGGTGGAAGTGTCTTAACCGGATCCGGTGCAGCGGTTTCTGCCATGAATTTAAGTCAGGGAACAAATCGATTTGTATGGCAGGTCTCTCTTGCCGGATGTCAACCTGCCTCCGACACGGTGGAGGTGCAGGTTTCTCTGCCTCCAACTTTTGCAGTGGCGGGAGAAAATGACACCATCTGCGGTTCACAAATGACCCTTCTTGGAAATGTTCCGCTTTCCGGAACAGGGTCATGGTCTGCCATCACAAGCGGAGCCTTTCTCAGTGGTAACCAGGTGAACTTTTCATTATCCGGTTTATACCAACTGGAATATGTCATCAGCAGCGGCATTTGTCTTCCATCCAGGGATACCTTACGCATACAGGTATATCCTGCCCTACAGCCATCTGCAGGCAGTGATAAAATCATATGTAGTGATACCCTCACACTTCAGGGAACAAGCAATGCAGGAGTACTTACTTGGAGCAGCCTTTCCGGAGGAAGCATTACACCCATCGGAAATGGTCGCATCCGGGTGAACAATATTCCTACCGGTACCGGCACATATGTTTTGTATTGCAATCTGCAGGGATGTCCTCAGCGAACAGATACAGTTAGCGTAACTCGTAATCAGGCAGCACAGGCACTTGCAGGAGAGGATGCCTTTGCCTGTGGTTTGCGTTATACCATGAATGCCATGCTGCAGGCCGGTTCTCAGGGTATCTGGATAGTTCCTCAGGGAATGAGTGTAACAGGGCTGAATGACCCTAACACCGGGGTTTCGGTTGCCGACAGTGGGAAATACAAATTGTATTGGCAGGTAACACAAGCAGGATGTGCACCCGCCACAGATTCTGTTGAAGTTAATTTTTTTGGAGACAAACCAACAACCAGAGCTACTGCGGATACGATTGTTGTCCTTGGTGACAGCATTCAGTTGACGATTCCGGGTGCGGTTTTTGCAAACTGGTCACCGGGCAACAGTTTGTCGTGCACCAATTGCCTGAGTCCTGTGGCAAGTCCTTTGTCCGACGAAACTTACCTGCTCAGATATACCGATACAAGAGGTTGTTCTTTTGACGATACCGTGGAAGTGAAAGTAAGTAAGAACAATTATGCTTTGCTGCCGGATGCATTTTCTCCAAACGGAGATGATACCAACGATTACCTTTTTGTAAGACACAACGGATTAAAAGATATCGAGCTATACATATATTCCGAGTTTGGAGAAGAGGTTTTCAGGATACAGGGAATCAAAGCTGCCGATCAGCGTTGGGATGGAACACTCAGGGGAAAAACCCTTATGCCGCAGGTATTGGTTTATGTGATGCAGGGAAAATTTCTGGATGGAAAATCATTTCTCAAGGAGGGTAGAATTATGCTGATGCGCTAAATTGCTTAATTTCACGCAGGTTTAAAACCATGAATCCTGCACCTGTCGAATCAAAAGAAATATTAACGGAGAAAGAAATTCTGCTCAAGGCATTTGAACTGATGAGCATGTCCAGATCCATGACTGAACTTTACGAGAAAAATCGTGAAGTCACTTCCCGTTATGTACATGCCACCTCCCGCGGTCATGAGGCCATTCAGCTGGCTGTAGGTATGCAACTCAAGTCCTGTGATTTTGTCTCACCTTATTACCGTGACGACAGTATGTTGCTTGGCATGGGTATATCTCCTTATGAGTTAATGTTGCAGTTGCTGGCTAAAAGAGAGGACCCATTTTCCGGAGGAAGACTCTATTATTCCCATCCCAGTTTAAAGGATGAGGGCAAGCCAAAAATAATCATGCAAAGTTCGGCAACAGGCATGCAGGCAATTCCCGCTACCGGAATTGCCCTGGGCTTTTGGTACAAAGAGTCAAATGGAATGCACCCGGGTGCAGAGAATCCATTGGTGGTTTGTTCTCTCGGAGATGCTTCAGTTACCGAAGGAGAAGTGGCTGAAGCTTTTCAGATGGCAGTACTAAAAAAACTGCCGATCGTATATCTTGTTCAGGATAATGATTGGGATATATCTGCTTTTGCGGATGAAACACGCGCACAGGATGCAGCAGCTTATGCCAAAGGATTTCAGGGCTTAGAAACCCGCAGTATAGATGGCACTGATTTTCTCAGATGCTGGAACACAGTGAAAGATGTTTTTGAAAAAGTACGCACAGAGAGAAGACCATTTTTGATTCATGCCAAAGTGCCTTTGCTCAATCACCACACTTCCGGTGTGAGAAAAGAATGGTATCGTCACGACCTTGAGGAGGCAGCATTGAGGGATCCTCATAAAAAACTGTTCAACAGGCTTGTCCTGGCGGATGTGGATGTAAAAGAAATAAAAAAAATAGAAAATGCAGCCGCATTCAGGGTGCTATCAGATTATTCTAAAGCCACGGCAGCCGAAGATCCCATGCCTGAAGATTTGTTCTCTCATGTATTTGCACCTACACCGGTATTACAGGAAAAAGGAGAACGAGAACCGGGTGGTCGTGAAAAAATTCTGATGGTTGATGCTGCACTTTTTGCCATCAGGGAGCTCATGCAGCAACACCCGGAGTGCCTGCTCTACGGACAGGATGTAGGAAAAAGATTAGGTGGTGTATTCAGGGAAGCCGCTACGCTTGCACAGCAGTTTGGCGACCACCGGGTATTCAATACACCTATTCAGGAGGCCTTTATTATTGGCAGTACAGCCGGTATGAGTGCTGTTGGGTTAAAGCCAGTAGTAGAGGTTCAGTTTGCAGATTACATATGGCCGGGACTAAATCAATTGTTTACTGAAGTTAGCCGTTCATGTTACCTGAGCAATGGAAAATGGCCAGTATCATGTATCATACGGGTACCCATAGGCGCTTACGGAAGCGGAGGTCCTTATCACTCATCCAGCGTAGAGTCAGTACTCTGTAATATCCGTGGAATAAAAATTTGCTATCCTTCTACCGGAGCCGATTTAAAAGGACTGATGAAAGCTGCCTATTATGATCCCAATCCTGTGCTGATGCTTGAGCACAAGGGATTATACTGGAGTAAAATCAAAGGTACTGAAGATGCCCGCTGCGTTGAACCGGATGCAGATTACATCCTGCCCCTTGGCAAAGCAAGAATGGTTACTACGGCCGATGAGAAAAAGCAAAACACCCTCACCATTATTACCTATGGAATGGGTGTATACTGGTCAAAATCTGCTGCTGCCAACTTTGAAGGATCAGTAAGCATTGTTGACCTAAGAACATTGGTTCCTCTCGATGAAGAATGTGTTTTTAACAGCGTAAAAAAATCCGGGAAATGCCTGGTAGTAACAGAAGAACCTTCCGTACATTCTTATGCAGCCGCACTTGCCGGAACCATTTCTGCAAAATGTTTTGAATGGCTGGATGCACCGGTTCGTATATTGGGTTCAGAAAACATCCCTGCCATTCCCTTAAATAGCACACTGGAACAAACCATGTTGCCCAATGCCGAGAAAGTGGCAAAGGCCATACAGGAATTACTTGCATACTGATGGGGAAACTCAATTTTTTTTTGATGCTGCTGATTCTTTCAGCTTCTTGCACTGCCCAGTATGTAGCCAGGGTTACTCATTTGAATAACAAGGAAGAAATCTTTTTGCAGGCCGGGGAAATGTTCTATTTCCAGGAACTAAACAACAAAGAACTTTTTTTTCTTGAACTAACAGCCATTGAAAAAAACCATTTGGTATTCGGCCAAAAAAAAGTATCACCTGCTTCAATCAGTTTTCTGAGTAAGAAATATTACCGAAACAATTTTTTCTCATCCTTTCGAAGAAATGCAATATGGAATCTTGGTATTCTTCGCGCACCAAGCTATGATTTTGAATCTACACACTTTCTGGAAATAGTTTCCCCGGATCTTAGCCCTCAGAAATGAATAAAAGGCATTGCTTTTTTTTGATTTTCTTCCTTTCCTGGGAATTGTCAGGGGCCGACACTATTTTTTTTCGTCCCCAAAATTTCATCAGTAACACATGCAATGATTTTGCACTTCAGGCACAAGCTCCTTTCAAGCGCGGAAATATCATTAAAACATTGGGAGTGATTGGTGTATGTGCAGCATTGATTCCTATAGATGCAAGCATCAACAGAGAATTTATGCGTCTGCAAGTTCCGGGGAGTTTGTATAAGGAAAGCATCAACCAGATATCCCGTCTGGGCGGCACTTACGCGTATATCGCCCTCGGCACAGCGGCTTCCGTTTCTTTGCTTTGTAAAAATCAAAGAGCCTTTCAATACACAATGCTTACAACGCGTGCAGTCATAACAACCGCAATCTGGATCAGGATTATCAAATCTATTTCAGGCAGGGAGCGCCCGTATTACACAGCTGCCGGTATGCCAGCTTTAGGAAGATGGAATGGTCCCTCAGGAATTTTCAGGCAATTTAGTGAGAGAGGAAAATTTGATTCCTTCCCCTCCGGTCATACAGGAACTGCTTTTGCTATGGCGAGTGCCTTTGCTTTGGCCGGTGCCAATAGGCCCTGGATTCCTCCCTTGTGTTATGGTGCAGCAGCGCTTGTGGGCTTCAGCCGTCTCTCAAAAAATGAACATTGGCTAAGCGATGTTATTTTGGGTGCTGTGATCGGTATAGCCTGCGGAAGACAGGTTTTTTTAAATGAAACCAAATACCGGAAAAGGGTCTTCAATAAAAAAAACGGACTACAGAGTCTGAGACTTCATATTGGTATGTATCCTATTTTGTGATGCGTTGGCTGATTGTTTTTCTGATAGTAATTGGTATTGCAAAATCTGCACTCTCACAGCAGATTATTATCCGCGGTAAAATCAAAGAACAAGGAACAGGACTTCCTCTTCCTTTTGTGAGTATCAGTAAAAAGAATAACGCTGCCGTTACCTTTTCCGACATGGACGGCAGGTTTTCACTTGGCGTTTCTGTTTCTGATTCAGTGATTATCCGCTTTTTAGGATACAATACACTCAGGCTTCCGGCGAAATATTTTTCTTCCGATAGCCTTGTTATGCTGAAACCAAGTGTTACCCAACTTCATGAGTTTGTGATTGAGGCCGGCGTGAATCCTGCTCATCTCATAATCAGGCGGGCTTCTTTAAACAAAGAAAAATTTGATGTGCCTGATTCAGCCATCATGCAATACAGGTCCTATACCAAAAACCAGGTTGATGTTTCTAACCTGAGACCGAAGTTTCGTGAACGAAAACTCATTAAAAAAATTCTTCGCAGCTACGACCGACTCGCCAATGCAGAGCAAACAGAAGTGCCCAATCTTCCTCTTTATCTTTCTGAGAATACTGCCTTGGTGCAGGCAGGAGGAGGCAAAACAAACATCAAAGAAAAGGTGCATGGCATACACATGAATTTTATTGGTAAAGACCAGGCTGATCTTGCTGCTCAATTATCCGGATCAGATTATCAATCCTATAATTTTAACAGAAACAATGTATTGGTTTTCCGAAAAGCATTTCTCTCCCCGCTGGCTACAAATGACCTGCTTTTTTATGATTATCGGTTGATTGATAATGTTGAGATTAACGGTCATACCAATTTCAGCATCATGGCGATTCCAAAGAACACTTCCGATTTGCTGTTTAACGGGATGTTGTGGATCGAAGATTCAACCTATGCGCTCACCCGATGCGACCTGGAAATTTCTTCTTCTGTCAATCTCAATTTTGTTAATCGCTTTCATATTACCCAGGAACTGTATCCCTTAGAGGGGAATATCCGGGTTGTTGGCAGAATGAATCTATTTACTGAAGTGGTAAACCTAAAAAGAGATTGGTTTAACTTGCTGCTTCATACCACTGTAATCAACAGTGAACATGCCCTCGTTTCAGATACCGGCAAGCAGCAACTCGCGGTGAAGGCATTCGATGAAATGGCGCTTAAGCAATCTCCTGAATGGTGGGAAAAAAGAAGGCCTGTACCCCTGAATAATGCCGAAACAGAATCGTTTGCGCTGATTGATACATTGTCTGCACTTCCGGTTTTAAAAGGAACCTTCAAAACCATTTATGCACTCGCTACCGGTTATATCCCTGCAGGCTGGTTTGAATTTGGCTCACTTCAGAGTTTTTATGCCCGAAATGCCATCGAAGGAGACCGTGTAAAACTGCAGGTAAGAACCTCGAGGTTTTTTAGCAACAGATTAATTTTTAGGTCTTATCTCGCCTATGGCACACTTGACAGATCCTGGAAATACAATATTCAGAGCGAGTATGTTTTTTCTCGTGTACCGTGGTTGAAGTGCGGAATCCAGAAGCGGGAAGACAATGACCAGTTTGGTGTAAATTACAATTATTCCAGGAGTCCTGCCATCAACTCGTCCCGTGGAAGTTTATATTCCATCACCTCCCAGATCGGAGCCGTAAACAGACTCAACCGTAACAGGGAATGGAGGATTTGGTTTGATGCTGAACCACTGCCCGGTCTGCAGACCCGACTGGTTTTTCAGCGCATTCAATCCACGCCATTGTTCACGCTCGGGGATGACCGATATGTAAACGCTTCTTTCTTTCGTATACCGGCCATTACTTCAGAGATGCGTGTGGAAGGCAGATGGCACCCCGGGGAATCATTTATTCAGTTTGGAAACGAAAGAATCAGTCTCGGAAACATCAGAACACCCACCATTTCTTTTGTTTATACCAAAGCGTTTAACGGAGTTTTTGGAAGCAGTATCTCATATCACAAACTATGGATAAATGTAAGATACAGAATCAATGCAGGGATGCTTGGCTTCAGTGAGCCGGGTATTACAATAGCAAAAATATTCGGCAGGGTTCCGTATTCGGTTCTTGAAATCCATCGAGGGAATGAAACGCCATTCTATTCTTCCGGTGTATTTAACACCATGCAGTTTTTTGAGTTTGTGAGCGATCAGTTTGTTGCACTTTCCTTGAATCACAATTTTCAAGGTATTCTGCTCAACCGTTTGCCACTGATAAAAAAACTAAGGTGGAGAGAACTGATTACTTTTCAGGCGGTGTATGGAAATCTTTCAAATGCAAACAAAATCTATCAGGAAACAGCTGAATTTACCACCCTCTCACAAAGGCCTTTTATGGAAGCAGGTTTTGGTATTGATAATATCTTAAAATTCATCAGGGTTGACTTTCTATGGAGACTGAATTATCTTGATCAAAATTATCTCGATACTTACGCGCAATTCTACAGAACATCCAAGCCTGCCAGGTTCGCCCTGAAGTGCTCCTTTGCATTTGGTTTGTGATGCCCCATTCATTTCTATTACACATCTGATTGATAGGAAATCAGGCAGAATTAATCTGTTCTCCTGTTTTGGGCATTGAAGCCATTGCATACCTTTGCAGACAATGGATCAGGAAAAGGCAGTAAAAGTAACCGACCTGCTAAAAAAGCAAGCCCGGGTGATTATCATCACACATCACAATCCCGATGGAGATGCAATCGGATCAGCGTTGGGATTATATCATTTTGTCAAAGCACTAAATGCGCACACCATGGTGATGGTTCCAAACGATATTCCTGCCTTTCTGCAATGGATGCCTTCCTGTGATAAAATTTTTGTAGCCTCACATCACCCTGAAAAAGCTGCTATCCTGCTGGAAGAGGCAGGCTTGATATTTTGTCTGGATTTTAACGCGCCTTCAAGGGTTGAGCATTTGCAAAAGTCACTTGAGCAGAGCAAAGCCATTAAGGTTGTGATTGATCATCATCCTCAACCGCAGGATTTTGCTGATTATCTCTTTTCAGATATCACAGCCTCCTCTACATGCGAAATGATACTTGATTTTGCAGATGCAGCCGGCTTACAGGAAAACCTTAACAGGGATGTGGCAGCTTGTTTATATACCGGAATCATGACAGATACAGGATCTTTTAAGTTTCATTCTTGTACAGCCAAAACACACATCATCACTGCACGACTTTTATCAACGGGAATTAACAAAACCATCATTCATCAGGAAGTACTCGACACCAATTCAATCAACCGCTTGCGCATGCTGGGTAATTGTCTGATGAACTCCCTTCAGGTGTTTCCGGAAATTCGTACGGCTATCATGCATTTGTCTAAGGAAGACCAGGATCATTTTCGCTCGGCCAAGGGGGATACAGAAGGTTTTGTAAATTACTGCCTGAGCCTCAAAGGCATTGATCTTGCTGCCATGTTTATTGAAAATGCCGAATACATTAAAATATCTTTCCGCTCAAAAAATTCCATCGATGTCAATCAAATAGCAAGAAAATTTTTTAATGGTGGTGGCCACACCAATGCTGCAGGGGGCAAGGCTTATGAATCTCTTGCAGATTGTCAACGCCGCTTCATCGATACCATCCATAGCCATGCATCGGAAATTCTTTGAGTTGTATTTTTTGATTAGCTTGTTATCCTTAGTTGCCTGCCAAGAGCCTGCTGTCCGGCAGGTGCGTATTGTTAATATCGGAGATACGCTCAAGAAAGCCAATCAATCCATAGTGGCTGAACAAAAAATGGTTATCGAAGCATTTTTATCTCGCAAAGGATGGGCATATAAAACCACCGGTACAGGCCTCTATTATCATGTGTATTATTCACCCTCACAGCAAAGTAATATCAAGGATGGTGATCTCGTTAACATTGCGTTTTCACTTGAAGATTTGAGAGGAAATGTTTTTTATGATGTTTTCCACAAACAGAAAGTTTCTTTTCGGGTAGGGCATGACCGCATGGAAGCCGGGATTCATGAAGTCATGCTCAATTTAAAAAAAGGTGATAAATGCTATGTTTTATTACCCCCTCATCTTGCATTCGGTCTCACCGGAAATGAACATATACCGCCATACACTATCCTGCTCTATAACCTTGAAGTGCGTATGGTTGAACCATCAACTCAAACAAGTAACAATTGACAATGGAGGTTTATAAATTCGGAGGTGCTTCGGTAAAAGATGCCCGCTCAGTAGAAAATGCTGCTTCAATTCTCTCGAATGCACCTGTAGCAGCAAAATATTTGGTTGTGGTTTCAGCCATGGGAAAAACCACTAATCTTCTCGAAAATGTAGTTGATGCCTATTTTTCCTCAAACAGCTCATTGCCTGTTTTACTGAAAGAATTTGAGGGTCATCATTTTGCTATCTGCAAAGATCTTTTTCCTGAAAACCATCCGGTTTTTGAAAAACTCAATAATCTGTTTGCCGAATTACAATGGAATCTCGAAGAGCAGCCTGAACAGGACAGGGATTATGTTTACGACCAGGTGGTATGTTATGGTGAGTTGGTCTCTACATTGATTTTTTGTGAGTACATACAACACAAAGGTATCCCCGCAGTTTGGTTAGATGCGCGCGACTGTATTAAAACCGATGAAACCTACAGAGAGGGAAAGGTTGATTGGGAAGAAACCCAAAAGCGAACGATTGCTTTTTTTGCCGGCAAAAGTGATCGCATCTGGATTACACAAGGGTTTATCGGCTCAACCTCTCAAAATACAACCACAACATTAGGTAGAGAAGGCAGTGATTACAGTGCAGCCATTTTCGCTTACTGCCTTGGTGCAGATAAAGTAACCATATGGAAGGATGTTCCGGGTGTGCTCAATGCCGATCCGAGGTATTTTTCTGAGGCGGTGGTATTACCTCATCTCTCTTATCAAGACACCATTGAGCTGGCTTATTACGGCGCCAGTGTAATTCATCCTAAAACCCTGAAGCCACTGCAGAACAAGGGGATTCCCTTTTATGTAAAGTCATTTGCGAATCCTGACCTGCCGGGTACTACCATTGACGACAAGGCAGATACCATGCACCAAGCCTGCTTTATCCTGAAAAAAAAACAGGTGCTGCTTAGTTTGTTTCCCAGAGATTTTTCATTCATTGTTGAAGACAATCTCAGTGAAATTTACGGATTACTCAGCGAATGCAGGGTAAAAGTAAATGTGATGCAAAACTCTGCACTGAGTCTCACCATTTGCAGTGACGAATCTCCTGCCCTTTTTGAGAAGCTCGTGCCAACGCTTAGTAAAAGATATAAGACCCTTTATAACACGGGACTTGAACTAATTACCATCCGGTATTACAACCGTGACTCTCTCGAAAGCATCAACAGCCGGGGAGAAATTCTACTTGAGCAGAGAAGTCGTCATACCTTTCAGGCAGTGCTCAGGAACACGGTAGAGTAAAAATCATTAATCATGATTCCTGTTGAAGGTAGATAAAATTGATTTTTTCAGGAAGCTGACACTTCCTTGTAAGATGGTAGCTACTTTTTTTCCTTACCGGTGAAAGCGAAAAAACAGCTGAGCGGATAGTGATCGGAGAAAGGCATTTTCTTTATGACGAAGCATTCGCTCCGGAGATTTTTACTGTGAAGGATATAATCTATTCTTAATGAAAGGGCACTGCCATGATAAGTTTGGCCTATCCCTACTCCATTTCCTTCAAACGCATCCTCCATATTTTTACTCAAACGGGTGTAGGTGTAGGAGATTGGAGAATCATTGAAATCGCCTGCAAGCAACATGGGATAAGGGCAAGTTTGCATATGCTTGTATACAAGTTCAACTTGTCCGGCACGCTTGACAAAAGCTTTTTTAAGTTTTGAAAAAATTCTTTTAGAGTTTTTTACGCCCTCCACTTGTGTTTTTCTCTCCGATTTGAGTGAATCCAAAAAGTCATAGTCTTCTTTTTTGAAATGGATAGATTGCAGGTGAATATTGTATACGCGCAGCGTATCGCCTTTAATAAGCAAGTCAGCATACATACAAGCATTGTTACTCTTTGTGCTGAATGAAATTGATCCTTCGTTTATCACGGGATATCTGGAGAAGATAGCCATGCCCCAGTGGTCAGTCTTACGCAGCGTGATGGTATAATGCAGCGCCCTGAAGGGGAGATTCAGATTTTTTTTCAGTGTGTCCACATTGATAAAATCATTTTTGTCGTCTGCATAAAATTCCTGCAGGGCAAGGATATCCGGCGATTCTTTTCTAATAAAAGAAATCATCCTGTCACGGGTGCTTTTGTTGTTTGTCCAGTTGTATAAATCAAACAAACGAACATTATACGACATACATTTAAACATGCCTCTGCTTCGCGCTTCTTTCTCAGATATTCGATCCTGGAAAGGATTCAACTCAAGAGTAGTATTGATCAGTGGAAGGCAGGATACAAGTGCCAGCGCAGGAACCAATGACCGGATGCTGAATTGGGCGGTGTAATAAACGAGAAAGAGTAGATTCAAGATAAACAATACTGGAAAGGCAAGGCCAGAAAACGCGAGTAGATAAAACGAAAGAGGACTCACATACATGCATGCGTATGCAGAAAGCAACAAGAAAGCAATCAGAATATTGAGCGCAAAAAGCAGCCGATGAAGAAACTTTGCAACCAAAACAAAAAATATCTTGCTCGGAAAAGTAGACAATAATTATCAGGTTTAATCAATGGATTGTGTATAGGTCTCATTTTCTTCACTTACATTTACTCCTTAAATGAAAATTGGTATTGTTTGCTATCCAACCTTCGGCGGTAGCGGAGTGGTTGCAACCGAGCTTGGGCTTGCACTTGCAGCAGGCGGTCATCAGGTGCATTTTATATCCTACAGTCAGCCGGCAAGGCTGGAATATTTTTCTGAAAATGTGTTTTATCATGAAGTCAGTGTTTCCAACTATCCCTTGTTTGAATACCAGCCCTACGAACTGGCACTAACCAGTAAACTCGTAGATGTTGTGAAGTATGAAAAACTTGATTTACTCCATGTACATTACGCCATACCACATGCATCAGCTGCGTTTATGGCCAGGTCTATTCTTGCTGCTCAGGGTTTATATATTCCATTCATCACCACACTTCACGGTACGGACATCACTCTTCTCGGGAAAGATCCATCGTTTGAGCCGGTAATTACTTATA
>JBEICQ010000008.1:0-39809 GCA_040383885.1 Flavobacteriales bacterium
CAGCATGGTATCGGCACCCGCAAACACATCGGGGAAAAACGCAGGGTTACCGGGATAGGTATTGATGGAATTAGAAACAGTGTAGGGAGCCGTACCGCCAATACAGGTAACCGAGATCGTTCCGGTGGTATCACCAAAACAAATCACAGGAGAGGAATTGCTAATCTGGGCTGATAAAGGACTGAATGGCCCGTTGATGGTTATGCTGAAATTAAAAGGACAACTAAAAAAGTCTCTGGCCTCAATGTTGTATACTCCCGGAGCAAGGTTGGTAAAGTTCCCCGTAGAGTTTGTCAAAGATGGGAATCCGGCAACTGTAAAAACATAAGGAGGAATACCTCCGCTGGGCGTCAGCGATATCTGGCCGTTGTTGTATCCAAAACAACTTACATCTATTACCTGGTTAATCGTGACCTGGAAGGGTTGAGGAACCTGAAAGTAATCAACATTCATTTGTGCCGTACAGCCATTGTCATCTGTTACAGTAACCACATAAGTTCCACCCGTCACATTTCCGAAAATTCCCAGAAAGTTTGGAAGAGGTGGATTCGAGGCAAATGTGTATGGCGGTGTTCCGCCGGCAGCGGTCACTGTAAAGGTTCCGGCTGTGTCTCCCAGACATAGCAAACTGTCTTTACTTACCAGTGAAATTTCAAGAATTTCAGGCTCAAAAATGGAATCAATGGCAGTGAAGGTACAACCGAGGGCGTCTTCCACAATCACCCGGTAAATACCCTCTGAAGGAGGGACAAAAACGGAAGCCCCGGGGTTGTTATTGTCAATAGCTACCGGAACCCCTGCTTGAGTAGTCCAGATATAACTCCAGGGGCCAAGAGCCGGAAGAGAAGCCGTGATGCTTCCGCTGGGCGAACCATTGCACTGAATGGGATCAACATCCATGAGCACATTCTGGATGTCTAACCTAATAATTGCTGAATCATATGGTGAACCCGCAGATGCTCCGAATTGTGCCCTGTAAATTGTTGTTGGATCGGTGGGAGTAACGGTAATAGAGTCTCCGGTACCTATTGCCGTTGTTAAGTTTGGCATCTGATACCATAAGATGGCAGGTGGAATACCATACAGTGGATCGTAGGGAATCTGGGAGAGTGTGTAACTGGTGGTTTGTCCGCATCCTACACCAACACCACTGGGCGTAAAACGCCTTCCGTCAGTGGTTCCCGGTGCAAGGCCCCAGGGAGTATTGTTCCGTCCGGGAACAACCAATGCTTGTGTGCCTGCCGCATTTTGAATACCATGTGTTGCATTTCCGTTGTTCCATGTCGCACATATCTGACGATCTAAAATGTGTGTTTCAATGATATTGGTTCCTTCGTAGAGGATTATTTGACTTGAATAGGCCAGCGTAACACAACTGAACATAGGTATCTGGCAGTATGAAACAACCAGCCTTCTGTTGGGTGCAGTTCCAAGGGTTTGGTAACGAACTGTCCCCCCAAGATTTGGATTGATGTCCTGCCAGGGAGCCATGATACAATTTCGGGGTGCAGCTCCGGTATTGTTGGGAATGGTTGTAGTAACCCAGGTACCGGGTTGACCTGCGGTGAAGGATATCCAGTTGTTTGAGCCAATCCAGAATTGATTGAAGCTGTTGCCATAGAAACAGAATGGAAATCCAATCGGAAAAGGACCAACAACATTGTCGTCGGTCAGCCCGTTCACGATAATACCTGCAGCGTTACAAGTAGGGCTGTTAATTCCGTTGGGATTTGTCCCCCCGGCTGCCGCGGCGCTGAGGGTAATCGAAGCCCCGACGCAAATGGTCGTGTCCTCCGGAACAACAGTTACCTGTGCTTTTCCCGGGAAAACCTTTAGCATGAAAGCAACAAGCATCCATAAAGAGAATTTTATGGCAATTTTCATTTTGTCTTTTTAAGCAGCCCGTAAAAATAAAAAAAATCAACAATCAATTAACAAGCCCTCTGTTTTTATTAACAATGCAGAAACGCAGGAAAGAGTCTCGTTATTTTATTTAAAATGGAAAATGCAGCTCAAAACCGAAAAACAGATTACCGAAAAAGCGTTACCTGGCCGTTTTTCCGATAGGTTTTTCCGGTAACATCTGTTGCCCTGATTACCCAGGTGTAAACGCCCTCATTGGCCTCTTCGCCTTTAAACAGCCCATCCCAACGATTTTCCAGACTCACCGAACTGAAAACTTCTTGCCCCCACCGATCAATAATTACTATACTAAATTCTTTTATGTCATTGGAGATGATTGTAAAAGTATCATTGATCAAATCGCCATTGGGCGTAAAGGCATTGGGAATGTACAAGGTGAAGCTGGGACCAATCCTTACAATCTGTATCAAAGAGTCCAAACATCCCTTCTCGGAAATCTGTCTGAGAATGACCGTATAATTTCCGGTGTCTTTATAAGTAGTTTTAGGTTTCAGTTCAGAAGTGATGGTTCCTTCCCCTAAATCCCAGAAATAAAGATTGTTTTCCTTCGGTTCAATGTTAAATTGTACCTCGGGATCCACAAGAGTAGTAGGTTGAGGCCCGAAAGTAAATTCCACTTCAGGATTGGGATTAACGGTAATTACATTATTAAGCATCACCGTATCCTTGCATCCATAGTTTGTTTCGCTTACCAGCCTCACATTGTAGGCACCAGCGTCCTGGTAACAATGTGTCGGGTTGGTTTGGGTCTCGTAGGTATTGTCGCCATAAACCCAGTGTGAACGCTCAATAAAATCGCCTGTGGTTGAGGAGATCAGCGAGATATCATTAAAGGTAACACACATTCCCTGGCATCCCACGGGCGGGTCAACGGTGAACAAAGCAGTAGGAAGCGGATGCACGGTTATTTTAACGGTATCTCTCAAGGATCTGCAATTTTTAGCGTCACTTACCTGCACCAGATAATTGGTGGTGGTGGTAGGATTAACGGTAAGTGGACTTCCGGTGATGGGAGGCACAGGAGTAATGCCATTGGGGAACCAAAGGATTTGATACCCGGGTGTACCACCTGTTGCATTAATGGTGAGTGTGGTAGAGTTGCCGATGCAGATATCTGTTTGTCCTACGGCAATGGTTCTTAATTGTTCGGGCTGTGTAAGTGTGGCAAAGATGGTATCACTCAGGCAACCAAAGCTGTCTTCAACATACATGGAATAGGTTTGGGCAGAGAGGCCATTGACCACCGGCAAGAGGGGGTTTCCGGGTAATCCCGGCCAGTGATAGATGTACTGAGGGGCAGGTGCTGCTCCCGGCGTTCCACCGGATCCCTGTGCTTTAAGCATACCATCAGCACCTGCAAAACAGGTAACATTTTTTACTTCTACAAAAGCAGCTTCCACCACAGGGGGATCTGGGATGCTGATGGCCTGGACATAAACACATCCGTTGGCATCGAGCACCCTCAGGCTATATTGCCCTGATGAGAGGTTGCAGATCAATCCTGAGGTAAGGGTATCGTTGTTAAAGATGTAGCGATAGGGTTGAGTACCGGAGTTTACAAGCGCAGCAACGGTTACACAGGCATTGGTATCGCCATTGCATCTGAGAGGCACCTGCTGCACAATCTGAGAGGACAAAGGCAAAAGCGGCTGGTTGACCTGAACAGGCAGAACCATTGTACATTGGTTGGCATCCCTGATGGTAATGGAGTAAGCGCCTGCGGCAAGATTTCCGAAAACCGAGATGGGCGAGAAGTTAAAGGGACTGGTGTTGATGGCGAAAGTATAGCCGGGAGTACCGCCAACGGTGTTCACGGCAATGATACCATCCGAGCCGGAGAAACATTTAACCTGACTCACGGAAGCCGTAGCCTGAATAGGAGTAGCGGGCTGCGTAATGCTGGCTTGCTGAGTAACGGAGCAGCCATTGAAATCGGTAACGGAGATGGAATAAGAGCCGGAATTCAGGCCATAGAAACAGGGTCCGGAGCCAAGAATTCCCTCAGGTTGTACAAGGCCGTTGTCCAGGCAGGCAAAAGAATAGGGAAGTGTTCCGCCGGCTGCAAGGAAGCAGATACGGCCGGTGGTATCACCATTACAAGTTACATTTTGAGTTCCGCTTACAGTGAGTTGCAGCGGGAGGTTGGCCTGTCCGATGGTATAGGTGGCGGTGAAAGTACAGAGGTTGGCATCAGTTGCCACCACATCATAATCGTCAGCAATAAGACCAGAGAAGACGCCATTGTTGTTGCTTGCGGTATTTCCGGAGACCTGTCCGGAGAGGGAATATTGATAGGCAGGGGTGCCACCCGAGGCTTGGATGTAGAGCAAGCCGTTGCTGCCGCCATAACAGGTCACACTATCATTAATCACTTGCAGAGCAGTGAGCGGAGAGAGCGGCTGGAACATGGTATGGTTAAAAGTGGCCGTGCAACCCCTGGCGTCAGAAACGACAACCTGGTAGATGCCTGCACAAAGCTGGTTGAAGAGTCCGTTGTTGTTGGAGGTGATGCCATTCAGGGTGTAGGTATATGGCGGAGTACCGCCGATGGCCTGGATGGATATTTTTCCATTGCATGCACCGAAGCATTTAACAGAGTCCTGAGAGAGGAGGTTGAGTTGTAGCAAATCAGGTTCGGTGATGTCGATGATGGTATCCCTGGAACATCCATTGGCATCGGTAACAGAAAGCACATGAGAACCTGGAGGGAGGTTGTTGCCAATGCCGTTTGATACCGGATTGGAGTTGATGAAGTATTGATAACCTGGATAACCGCCATTGGCACCGAAGAGCACATAGCCGGAGGAATCGCCATTGCAACTTACATTGTTGAGGATATCAACCGAGAGGGAGAGAGCGGTATCAGGTCCGATGATAGAGAAAGAGACAGTATCAACGCATCCCATGGAGTCGGTGATGTGGATGTAATAACCACCTTCGGGGATATTGCCGAAGACACCATTGTTGTTTTGGTCGAAGATCAGGTTGTTGGCGGCATTAAAAAGCTGGTAGTTGTAAATGATGCCGTTGGTGGGCCAACCCCCATTTACCTGAAGGGCAATGGTACCATCGATGGAGGGCGGACAGGTAATGTTGTTGATGGTGGCAATGGTATGAGAGAGGGGAGCAGCAGGCTGGTTCATGACATAAGGAATGGTCACGAAACATTGATTGGCATCAACCACCAGCATGGTATCGGCACCCGCAAACACATCGGGGAAAAACGCAGGGTTACCGGGATAGGTATTGATGGAATTAGAAACAGTGTATGGAGCCGTACCGCCAATACAGGTAACCGAGATCGTTCCGGTAGTATCACCAAAACAAATCACAGGAGTTTGTTGATTTATTTCTGCACTCAGTGGGGCCAAGGCTTGCGTGATGTTGACAGAAAAATTGTAAGAACAATTAAAGAAATCCCTGGCGATAATATCGTATGCGCCGGGTGCAAGATTATTGAATACGCCTGTAGAATTATTGAGTGATGGCATGGCCATGCCATTCATACTCACAGTGAAAGAATAAGGAGGATAACCTCCTGCCGGAGACAATACAATTTGTCCATTATTATTACCAAAACAGTTTATGTTTGTTACCTGAGAGAGGGTAACCTGAAAGGGCTGGGAAATCTGAAAATAATTGACCTCGAGGGTTCCGGTGCATCCATTGGCATCGGTTAAAAACACATCATAGGTTCCCCCTTGTGTAACACCAAAAATGCCTCCAAAATTAGGTAGCGTGGGCGAGGATGTATAAGAGTATGGTAAGGTACCACCGCTTCCGGTTACTTCGAATGAACCGACGGTATCGTTGATACAAATGAGGGAATCTATTGAAACAAGAGAAAGAGTCAAAGGATTTGGCTGGGTGATTACAATCGGATTGTTGGCGCTTGTGACTATACAGCCATTGGAATCTGAAACTTGTAAAATATAGGAACCTGCATTCAGATTGGAAAAGTTACCTGAGGTGTAGGAAACCGAATTTAAAAGAAAACTGTAAGGTGAGGTGCCTCCGGAAGCGGCAACAGCAATCGAACCATTTGGGACTCCGTGGCAGGTGAGGTTAGTAACTATTGGATCAGAAAGAATGAGCGCAGGTGGCTCAGTAATTGTAAACGGAAAATCAGAGGTGCATCCGTCTGTGCTTGAAACCTGCATGGTGTAGTTTCCTCCCAACAAACCCGTTACGATTCCGTTAGGATAAGTTACCCCATTCATTGTAAAGGTATAGGGAGGAATGCCAGCATTGCCATCAATATCTATGCTTCCGGTGCCTTGTCCGTTGCATAAAATATTCGTCTGGCTGGCGATGGTTCCGAAGGCGCATGAAATAACCTGGGTTCCCGGAGGAAGCAGTGGATCTCCCTGCGTAGTTGTGTTGTTACAATCCGGATTGGTATAGCTGCCGGCTTCTCCGTCACTATGATTGGTTACTTCAAAAGAGAGACTTGCGCCGGGGGTTGTTCCAACTGTGGCCGTCACACAAAATGTCCAGGGGCCGTTGTTGGTAGAGTTGTCGCCCCAGTCGTCTTCGGTGATTCCATTATTTCCGGTTCCGTTTTGTCCGGAGTCAAAAAAATAACCCGGTCCAAAAGTACCATTTGCATTTGTAAATGGCGTAGAAACCCATATCCATCCGGCTCCCAATCCCGCGGGCAGAGCAGGTGGAGAATCATCCGGAGGGGTGGTTCCGGTTAAAGATCCGGGCACCCAACCCGGACCAAGATTGAATCCAAAGCCTTCCACCCAATTTCCTCCGTTGGGTGTATATCCGTCAAAAGTGATACAAAAAGTAACCACCATACCAGGAGAATAGCCCGTGATAGGAGGAGTGCCTGTGGTGATGGGAGGCGGATTTACAATGACTGTTGGCGGATTGGGAAAGCAATCAGCGTATGAGGGAATTTGTTGGCCAAATGAAAAGAGAAAGGCAAAAAGAAATATTCTGATGTGAATCAAGGAATGAACATTACTTCCAATTGATGACACAAAGATGCCATTACCATTAGCTGGCTGAGATAAAATGGGTCTTTTTTGGGGCAAATATTTGAACATCTAATACCAAATTAATAGTACAAGATAGGATTGTTATTTAGAAATTCAAAATATCAGTCTGAACTGACTTTTCGAAAACTTCAAAAATGCAACTTCGGGTTGCATCACTCGGGTTTATCAACCCAATCCCCGTTTTTCCTGATCAGTTCAATCAGCGCATCAACCGCCAGTGGCGTATCTATGGATTTTAAAACAACTTCCTTGCCTTTGTAGAGTGTTATTTTACCGGGTCCGGACCCCACATATCCATAATCCGCATCTGCCATTTCTCCGGGACCATTGACAATACATCCCATGATTCCAATTTTAAGGCCTTTAAGATGATCGGTTTCCTTTCTTATGCGCGCGGTGGTTTCCTGCAAATCAAAAAGTGTTCTGCCGCAGGAGGGACAAGAAATGTATTCCGTTTTACTAATTCTGGTTCTTGTGGCTTGTAAAACACCAAAAGACAGCCGGTTGATAAAGTCTTTTCCAATATCGCCATCAGCGTGGAGCCAGATACCATCGCCAAAGCCTTCGGTAAGCAAACACCCAAGGTCGGCAGCAGCATATAGCTGCAGATTCTCCTGGCTGATGCCCTTGTAGTCTACATGAATCAGGATGGGCTGAGAAACTCCTGCATAGCGCATCTTGAATAGCATCGTTCTCATCTGCTGAGCAGTGTATATTCCCTCGTTCGAAATCAACCAGATGACTGGTTTTTTAAACCTATCCTTTGTAGAGATAACTATATTCAGTTCCTTCTCCCGGAGCTGAACAAAAAACATTGAGTCCTTTTCATGATCCGGCAGAAGTTCATAATTCCTAAAATCAATCAGTGGGAAGTGTCTCTCTTTTTCTTTTTGTGTGCACCAAACAGGATAGTGTTGAATGACAGAGAGTGTTCCGGGTAATTCAAAAGTAATGTCAGCGTTTCCTGCAAACAAAAAGTCACAGGCCATGTCCCCTATGTTCCACTTGTCGGTGGAAGGATTGTATTGATAACCGAGGGCAAAAAGATTCTGCGGCAAAATGCTGCTCCGGCTGCTTAAATCCCCCAGCACTTTTGGTACTTGTCCTCCTCCGGCAAGCAGGTTTTCCAAAGTTGGATTTCTGCTGTAGTCGTAGGGTGAATATCCTGATGAAAATAGTTGCAATTTTTCTCTTTCGGAGAGCACAAACTGTGATGATTCGGCAGATACTCTTCTTGAGTATCTATCCGCTAAAGCTTTTGCTACAGGAATTTCAAACTCAGGCTCCTCGGTAAGCGAGACCCGGATGGTATCACCCAAGCCATCCTCCAGCAGAGTACCTATACCCACGGCAGACTTTATTCTGCCATCTTCTCCATCTCCCGCTTCAGTAACACCAAGATGCAATGGATAATACATGTTTTCTTCCTGCATTTTTTTTACCAGCAAGCGATAAGCCTGCACCATCACTTGCGGATTGCTGGACTTCATGGAAAGAACTATACTGTAGAAGTTTTCCTCTTCGGCAATGCGTAAAAACTCGAGGGCAGATTCAACCATACCAAGAGGCGTGTCACCATATCTGCTCATGATGCGGTCACTTAATGAGCCATGGTTTGTACCAATGCGCATGGCGGTGCCATATTCCTTGCAAATACGCACAAGAGGAACAAATTTTTTTCTGATGCGCTCAAGTTCCTCAAGGTATTCGCTATCTGTATAATCCAACACAGCAAACTTTTTTTTGTCTGCAAAGTTGCCGGGATTAATCCTTACTTTTTCTACTATCCTTGCAGCAATTTCGGCCGCATTTGGTGTAAAATGAATATCTGCCACAAGTGGGGTATGATACCCTCTTTTTCGGAGTTCCTTTTTTATTTCAGCGAGGTTTTCTGCCTCCCGAATGCTGGGAGCTGTGATCCTCACCAATTCACACCCTGCCTCAATCATTCTCACCGATTGCTCCACTGTTGCCAGGGTGTCCATGGTGTCTGTGGTGGTCATGCTCTGCACACGGATAGGATTATTTCCTCCCATGGCAATTTCTCCAATCTTTACCTCCCGTGTAACAAATCGGTGGTATGAAAAAGGGGAGGTACAGTAGGAAAAATCCATTTATCGTTCTCGTTTTTGTTGGGTTATTTTTAAGGGGTTAGAGGTGATTTCCCTGTTTTGCTTTCGGTTTTTAAAAGCATCAACAGCAAGGTAGACTGCTTTACGGAAAGATTCCTCGCTGGCTTTATTCTGCCCCGCAATGTCATAAGCCACACCATGATCCGGGGAGGTTCTGACATAAGGTAGTCCGGCCGTGAAATTTACCCCGTTAGAAAATGACAATGTTTTAAAAGGAATCAATGCCTGGTCATGGTACATGGCTACAATTAAATCATATTTTGAAAACGCGCCACTTCCAAAAAATCCATCGGAAGGAAAAGGACCAAAAACCAGATGCCCCTGTTCCTTAAGACGGTCTATGGAAGGCCTGATGATTGTCTGTTCTTCTTTTCCCAATAATCCATCATCCCCTGCGTGTGGATTTAAACCTAAAACAGCAACTCTGGGTTTGCGAATAGAAAAATCCTGTTGAAGGGAATGAATGGCAAGGATTGTTTTTTCGGTAATCTGATCAACACTTATTTTGCCGCTCACTTCCGATAAGGCAATATGGCCGGTTACAGGAACAATGCGCATGGAGTCAGAAACCATCATCATTACAGGGTTTGATTGCCCGAATTTCTCTCCAAGATATTCGGTATGCCCACGGAAAGTTCCTGTCTCTTGTTTTATATTGTGCTTGTTAACAGGAGCCGTCACCAATACATCAATGTTTCCCTCAATAAGCGCCTGGATACCTGCATCCAAAGAACGAATTGCATAAGCACCTCCCAAAGCATTATCTGCACCGGGCTCAATATTTATTTCTTCTTCCCAGGCAACATAAAGCGAGGGTTGCTTATAATTGATGCTGTCCCAGCCCTTGATGAAATTGAAACTAAAATCCTGAATATTGAGTTGCTTTCTGTAATAAGAGGCCAGCTTCGGAGACCCAAATACAATCGGTGAGCAGGTCTGCAGTATTCTTGCATCTGAGAGCGCCTTGATGATTACCTCCATTCCGATACCATTGATATCTCCGACACTGATGCCAACTTTCACAAGGCTGTTTTCCATAGGTTTTATTTTGCGTAATTCATTTTTAGTACACGATGATGTGTGCCTTCCTGCTGCTGCAGAATACATGGTCCGGAAAATCCCTCAGGCAAAGGGATGTTTACCATACCGTTCCGGCCGTAGGTTTTTCTTGAAAGCAGCCTGCCACTGAAATCGTAAACACTTGCAAAGCCGGCCTGATGGGAATGGAAAAAAATGCCTTCCGAATTTATTCCCACAGCAAATTGATTTTCTAAACCCGTTAGAAAATAGCTGAATGGATCACTCTGACTTGAACATCCAAGCATATTACTAATCACGGCTACGAACTGACCATTAAATGCAGGAATAAAAATGCTTCCGGTATCCAGCAAAACAGAACTTCCAAACTCATACCAGGAAACCATGCCTTCATTTGAAGAAACACTGAATATGTCCCCGGTCTGTACCACAAATGGCGGAAGGGGGTTGTTGGCTGTAATAACCAGCAAAGTATCAGATTGACTCCGACATCCATCTGTATTAGTCTGGGTTATCCAGTAAGAGCCACTGTCAGTAATCCACAGACTATCGGCAATTGTATTTGTATTCCATTGATTGCCTCCGGATAAGTTGCTGTACACCCAAATTCCATTTCCTCCACAAAGAATAATTTCCCCGTTTTCTGAAAGAATCGGTAAGGGTGCAGATTCCAGGGAATCAATAAACAATGTTTCTGTTGGCGTCACACAATTGTTACTATCGCTAAAAAACGCCTGATAAGAACCTGCAGAAAAAATCATGGTCTGGTTGCCAACAGTTCCATTGGGCCAGGAAACACTTACAGGCGGATTCGTAAAGAGCAATGCAGTATCTCCATTACACAGCGCATTTTTAGAAGCCAAAAGTTCAGGAGGTGTGGCTGGGATTGTACCCTGTAATAAAACTGAAATAATTTTCGTGCATCCCCCTGCATCAATGGTTTTAAGAACATATTCTCCCGGCAATAAATCATTAAAGCTTAGTAAGTCATTAGACAATGGCGTACTGAGGTTGTATTGATAAGGTGGGACACCACCTGTGCTGCCTTGAACAATGATTTTTCCATTGGCTCCACAATTGGCAGGAATCATATCAAATAGCGTAGTATCCGGTCCGCTTGCAGAAGGAACGGTTGCATCTAGTTGATAAGTGCAACTATTAGCATCAGATACCAGTAGTTGAAAAATCCCCGGTGACAAACCACTGAAATTGACTGCACTTCCGGGTGTTGAACCGTTTATACTGTAGTAATAAGTAGCTGTTCCTCCCAACACTCCTGTTACCTGGATGCTTCCGGTGTTTATGGTACATCCACTTGGAGTTACTTGTGTTTGTATGGCGGAAGGACCATTGATGATATTCACCACCCGGGGGCTTGATTGAGAAGTACAGCCGTTTACATCTGTTACTCTTACACGGTAATTTCCGCTGACGATCGGTGTGTAGCTTGTATTCACAGCATTGGAAAGAGGCTGGCCATTCAACAGCCATTGGTTCCCTGAACCTGCATTAGAGCTGAGTAGGGGAGCCTGGTTACTACAGGCGGTTAGAGAGCCGGAAACAGTTATTGTAGGAGTAGGAGGCAGAGGATTGATGACAACAGAAAGTACGTTTGAGGCACTTGAGCAACCGTTACTTCCTGTGGTAACAAAACTGTAATTTCCTGAGAGCAAAGCATTGTAATTGGTTTGTGTGGCACCACTGATCGGATTGTTGTTACGGAACCAATTACCCTGAGGTCCAGATGACTGAATACCAACTGCTGTTCCCTGACAAGCGGCAATTCCATTGGCAGTAGTGATTGTTGCTGGTGCAGGAGCCGGAAGTATTTCAACTGAAAATGGATTGGAAATACTCGAACATCCATTTGTAGAGGATACCCTTACCTGGTAATTCCCGCCAGTGGTGGCACTGAAAAAACTTTGGGTATTTCCGGCCATTTCATTCCCATTTAGAAACCATTGATTTTGATTCACTGAACTGGATACCAGCACAACACTGCTTCCCTCACACACTGTGGTATTGCCCAATGCTGATACAGTAGGTACAGGAGGACCGGGCAACTGCGAGATGAGGATTGTATTGGAACTACTTGCACATCCGTTCTCTGAAAACCAAACCTGATATGCCCCCGCTTGAGAAACAAAAAGGATGGAGTCATTTGATTCAGGTATAAGATTGCCATTCCTCGTCCAGTTGAGGTTCTCCGAAACATTTGACAAAAGTTGAACTTGAGCACCCGGGCAAATCGCGGTATTGCCGTTTGAATAGACAACGGGGGCTTGTGGTCTGGGATTAACGATAATCTCAATAGTATCCGAAGTTACTATACAATTATCTCCATCATCGTAAACAATCCAGTAGGAACCCGTAGAATAAACTCTCAGACTGTCTTGATGACTACCATTATTCCAGGTAATATTTTGGTCATAATTTGAAACAATCAGTAATGAGTCTCCTTCACAAATAGTAGTTGAACCGTAGGTTTGTACGGATGGAGCAACACAGGGATTGGTAGTAGAACAAGACAGGGATATACTCCAACCCCCTGCTACATCGTTATTATCGGAGATGAAACAAAAAGTAAGTGCGCCTTGCGTATTGTTTGAAGATCCTGACAACGGTAACTCTGATCCGGATAAACTTGCAAGCAATGGGGCGTTTGTATCTATGCCATCATAAATGAGTAGCAAATCGCCTTCTGCAACATCAAAAAAAGAAAACTGGTATTGTAGTGGCCCCCCTTGGACAGACATGTATGTGGTTGTGACAGATTCGTTGTTTCCATAAGGACCGTTTTCCCCGCCCGAGTCTGTGATGATGGTATCACATGTTTGCACAGGTAAAACCGAACTCGGTTGAGCAAGTGAAAACAGAGATAAAAGCATGAAAAATACCATACACTTGGAAACCGAATGGTAATACGCTTTGTTCATTTGGGGAGTTTCAAAAGAAGCGCAATATTAAGTGAATCAGCGGACTCAACAAAAAAAGGCCGTTAAAAAACGGCCTCAGCTTTCGAATATGTCAGGGAAACGATTACCTCAGTGTAATGTTTCTTGTCAAGGTGCGTCCTCTCCTTCCGGTAACTTGCACGCTTGCCTGGTCATCACAACTTCCATCACCATAATCAAGTGTACGGCTCTTTCCGTTGGAGTTCTGGAACTCAATAACACCTTTGTCAATCCAACGACAGCTTAGTTTGCGATGAAGTGGAGTGGTAATATTGGCTGTATAGGTTACACCATTGGAATTGCTACCGTTTGCTGATCCGGTGATTTGATATTCATCATCCTGCCAGTTTCCACGGGTGCTGTAACCTGCCAGCATCTCTCTGGTTCGCTCAGAATTCCATGTGTGAAACTTCCCATCGGTGCGGGTAAGACGCATGTTGGCAGCTACAATTTTCCAGGTATAATTACCTGAAGCATTTGCACCCTGGTTGGTTACAGTTCGGGTTCCTTCAATCTTGTTGTCGTTTCGGTAAAAGTTATCGAATGTAATTGTCTTCACGCCACCGGTAGCCCAAAAATCTCCGGAGAAAGTTGCAATGATTTTACCCCTGCGATTTTTTCCGTCTGCACAAAGACAATTGGTGCTGCCAAAATCTACAGTTACCCGGTAATTGTTCACTCCAAGTGTGTCGCGGGTGATGGTGGCGCATCCGCTCATGGCATCGAGCTGCTCGGATGCACCTTGTGTGCGGCCGAAAAGATTGTTGCCGTTGGCAGCGTTGTCAACAATGTTTGATGCTTCATCTCCAACAGCATTTGCCTCCTGGTTGTCGGATGCAGTTGTTTCTTCTGAGGTGGCTGTTTCCTCCACATTTTTGTTACATGAACTGGTCATTACGGCCAGACTTAAAAGCCCGAGGAGTGCAACTCCTGTTAATTTGGTTGTTTTCATTTTGCTCGTTTTGTTGTTATGATACCCATACAGTGTTATCGTTTAATCCGTACGGCAAATTTATGTATTCTGCTTTAATAACAATTTGATTATCAGATAAATAATTTTTAAGGCTCAAAATAACCGCATGGATTAGTATATTCGCAACCCTTTTATAACACAAGTCCTATGTCGATTTTAGAAAAAATCAGAACCAAATCAGGGTTGTTGGTAGGTATCATCGCCCTTGCATTGCTGGTATTTATTTTGGAGAGCGCCTTAGATTCAGGTAATCGCTTTTTCTCCGGACAAAAAACCATCGTAGGAGAAGTGATGGGGTCTGAGATTGGCATCGCAGAATTTGAGGAGAAGATCCAGAAGGCCATCGATAATGAAAAGCAAAGAAGCGGAAAAAATGCCGTGGATGAAAACCAAACTGAATATATCAGAAACCAGGTTTGGAATGAACTGTTAATGGGTAAAATCATGGACAAGCAATACCAGGAGTTGGGATTGGCCGTGTCTAAAGAAGAGTTGTTTGATATGGTGCAGGGTAAAAATCCTCATCCATCCGTTAAACAGGCCTTTACCAATCCACAGACTGGAGTTTTTGACCCCAACCAGGTTATTCAGTTCCTAAAAAACATGGACAAAGACGAGACCGGTGCTACAAAAGAGCGTTGGCTTAATTTTGAACAAGCACTGAAGCAAGAGCGCGTGATGGGTAAATTCAACACCCTCATCAAAAAAGGAATTTATATCACCAAAGCTGAAGCAGCCCGCCAGTATAAAGCCCAGAACCGTTCTCTCAAACTTTATTATGTGGCTCAGAAATATTTTAGTGTTCCCGACTCTCTCTTTAAACCTACCGAGGACGAACTGAAGAAATACTACAACGAGAACAAACACAAATACAAGCAGGAGTTTCAAACAAGGAGTATTGAGTTTGTATCCTTTGACATTTTGCCTTCCTCTGAAGACAAAGCTGAAACGCTCGACGAAATAAGCAAGCTTGCTCCCGAGTTTGCAGCTGCCGCCAGCGATTCCGATTATGTGAATGCCAATTCCGATACCAAATTCTCAGGCAGCTACCAATCCAAATCTCAACTTACTCCATTTGTAGACACCCTCAACAGAGCCTCTATAGGAACTATGATTGGTCCCTACTTTGATGGCACAGCCTTCAAACTTGCAAAACTCACTGCAGTTCGAATGGCCCCCGACTCTGTAAAAGCCAGACATATTCTGATTAAAACAGAAAATGGGAATGTTGGAGCGGCAAAAGCCAAAGCGGATAGCCTCAAAAAACTTATTCAGGCCGGAGTAAAGTTTGAAGATCTCGCACGCACCCAATCTCAGGATCCTGGATCAGCTATCAAAGGTGGCGACCTTGGTTTTTTCAAAGAAGGGATGATGGTAAAACCTTTCAACGATGCATGCTTCAATGGAAAAGTTGGTGATATGCCAATCGTGGAGTCTCAGTTTGGAGTACATCTTATTGAAATCACGGGTAAGGGAACCGATTCCAGAAAAATCCTGATTTCTTATCTAGACAGAATACTTGAACCCGGAACCAAAACATTTCAGCAGATTTATCAACAAGCAAGTGCCTTTGCCGGAAAAAACACCATGGCAGAAGCCTTCAATAAATCTGTTACCGATCAGAAACTAACCAAACAACAAGCACCAAACTTCAGAGATATCGACAGAAACATAGCCGGTCTCCAAAATGCCCGACAAGTTGTAAAATGGGCCTATGAGGCAAAAAAAGGAGAGGTTTCAAAAGTGTTTGAACTCGACAAAAAGTATATAGTAGCAGTACTTACAGAAATAAAGGATAAAGGAGTACTCGCTTTTGAAGATGTGCAGAAGCAAGTGGAGGCAGAAGTTATCAAGGAAAAAAAGGCAGAAAAATTCCTCAAGGATATGGCTTCAAAATCAGCTAATGCCAGCAATATTGCTCAAGTATCTCCGATGCTCTCACTTCCTTTGGATTCAGCAGTATCTGTCAATTTTATGTCACCATACATCTCCACCGGTCGTGAGCTCTCTATGATTGGAGCCATTGCTGATGCCAAAGTTGGGTATATCAAAAAACCCATCAAAGGTGACAATGCTGTGTACCTTGTGGAGGTAAAAAATGTAACTGAACCCTCCCCCGTTAAAGACTACAAAACCAGCGTCGATCAGTTGGCAAATCAAATAAAATCAAGGGTCGATTACGAGGTTTTTGAATCTTTGAAGCAAAAGGCCGGTGTCGAAGATTTCAGGGCTAACTTTTATTAATGCCTCACTAAATCCTGATTCGCTTCACTGCTTTCTCGGCAGGGTCTTATTAACTCTTGCCTATGACTGAAAATCTGCAGGGAACAGTCATCAAATCCACAGGGAAAGAATACAGAGTACAAACCTCTGCAAACGAAAAAATTACCTGCAGGCTAAAGGGCAGCCTTCGCCTCTTGAATATTAAACATACCAACCCGGTTTGTGTAGGCGATAAAGTAATTTTGAAACGCTCAGGTGAACAATGGGTAATAGATACCATTCTGCCCCGCAGAAATTACATTATCAGAAAATCTATCAACCTTTCAAAGCAGACCCATATCCTTGCAAGCAATATTGACATGGCGTTTTTGGTTGTTACGCCATCTCATCCAAAAACTTCTACCGGATTTATTGATCGCTTTCTGGTTACCGCGGCAGCTTATCAAATTGAGGTTGTACTGCTGTTTAATAAATGCGATAGATGGTCCCTTGAAGATAATACTGAGGTAGTTCAGCTTAGCGAATTATATACTTCTTTGGGGTATACCTGTATTCCTGTTTCAACCGTTACCGGAGAGGGTATGAGTAGGATGATCGGTTTATCCGGGAATAAAATATGTTTGTTCGCCGGTCACTCCGGCGCCGGAAAAAGCAGCATCATCAATGCGCTGATACCCGAATTACATTTAAAAACAGGTGATGTATCACATATTCATCACAAAGGAAAGCATACCACTACCTATGCAGAGATGTTTGAGGCAGAAAACCACGCCTATTTTATTGATACACCCGGTATTAAGGAACTCGGATTGGTGGACATGGACAAGGCTGAAATAGCCTCATATTTTCCCGAATTTTCATCTCTTGCAATAAACTGTGCTTTCTCTGATTGTCAACACATAAATGAACCTGGTTGTAGGGTGCTCGAAGCACTTTCTGTGGGAAAGCTGGACAAGGGCAGATACCACAATTACCTGAGCATGCGAAACGAGGACAGGAGAGATTAAACTTTTAAAAGGGAACAGATTTTTTCCTGCGCGTCTCTTAGCTCTTCTGCAGAAAGATGCAACTTAGGCATCTGGAAATTGATGTTGCCCACATGGTTTATTGGCAACAAGTGAACATGTGCATGTGGAACCTCTAAACCAATGACTGCCATTCCTACTCGTTTACAAGGAAATGCCTGCTTAATAGCAACAGCTATGGGCTTAGAAAAGACCATGATTTGTGAGAGCAAGGGTTCATCAAGTGAAAAAAATTCATCAACCTCTTTTTTTGGTACCACAAGAACATGACCATGTACAAGAGGCATAATGTCGAGAAAGGCAAGAAAATTATCATCCTCACGGATTTTATAGCTGGGGATTTCCCCTGTAATAATGCGTGAGAAGATACTTGTCATCAACGACTGATTTCAAGGATTTCAAATTTCATCACTGCTCCGGAAGGCACAGATATTTCAGCAAGATCACCAACTTTTTTTCCGAGGAGACCCTTTCCTATGGGTGATTCTACAGAAATTTTGCCTTGTTTGATGTCTGCCTCATTTTGAGGCACAATCGTGTAAGTAAGATTAACTCCTGTATGAAGGTTTTTAAGAGCTACTTTAGATAAGATGAGAATTTTTCCATTGTCGAGTTTGCTTTCATCAATGATTTTGGCATTTCTCACAATTTCCTGCATCTGAGAAATTCTGAGTTCCAAGAGCCCCTGCGCTTCTTTTGCTGCATCGTATTCAGCATTCTCAGACAAATCTCCCTTGTCTCGGGCTTCAGCAATTTGTCCTGAAATACGGGGTCTTTCAACAGTCATTAACTGATGCAATTCGTCTTTTAGTTTTTTCAGACCCTCTTCTGTGAAATATTGGGTTTGTGCCATGGTGTTATGCAAAAATAAAATCATCCCGGCATTTTACCGGGATGAGTGACAAATGTATGGATTTTTTTAGAGGCCTAATCTCAGACCTATGGCATGACATCCGGAGAAAGGATTGGATGCCCTAAAGGAGTAGTCAACACCCATTACAGAACCTTTTTTGTTCAAAGGAACCTCAATGGTTGCGCCTGCACAAAAACCGGTTAGGGCATTGGTGCGGTTAACATCACTAAACAATTGAGATTCAAAGTTGTATCCCAACCTTGCCATGAACATGTTTTTAAATGCATATTCTCCTCCCAATTGATAGATGTCACGATAGAATGAGTTTGATTGAAAGTTTGCCATTGTTGTAATCCGGTGATCCGTATTCTCTTTGCTGAAATAGATGTCGTATGCAGCACCAATATTCAACTGAGAGGGCAATTCAAATCTTGCAGATCGCTGCTCTATGGTAAGTGAGGTTCCAATAGGCATGGAAGCTCTCAAAGACAAACCATCACCGGTATACTTCATTGGAGTTCCGATGTTACGCAGGGAGATACCAAATTTCAATTCCTTTCTTTTTCCTGTAACATACTGCACACCCGCATCAATTGCAACTCCTGTGGCACTCAGATTTGATATTGACTGGTTAATTACCTTAAGGTTAATCCCACCATAGATGGAGTTGGAAAATTCTTTAGCATAAGCAATATTGATATTCAGAAAACGAGGACTGAATGTGCCCAAACCACCTTCCGGATTATCCGGATTGGTGCGAATAATTTCACCAAACCCCATGGAAGTAAATCCTAAACCCAATACACTTGAAGATCCAATCTTCTGCGAGAGTCCAAAGGCATTCAGGTTAGATCCTGTACCCACCAACCAGGCTGTTCTGGCAAAAACAATTTCTGTCTTTTGAGTAAAGGCAAGTCCTGCAACATTTATAGATTGTGCCTCTATTCCCCTTACAGCTGCTACTCCGGCAGACGCAATTCCTGAACTTCTTGCCCATGGATTAATCAACAATTCGGTGGCACCGGCTTGACCGGTCCTGTCTTTGTTACCTGCTTGTACCGGTTGGTATTGGTAAAATAGTATCCCTGCTAAAAGGATGGCTCTTATTTTGGTGATGTGCATATTCATTTGTTTCCTAAATGCATTTTCTTAGAACGAGTCCAAATCGATAGGTCTCATGGCTCCAAACCACTTCAGCACCTTTTCCCCTATTTCCGGAACTTCCACATGTATTAGATAAAGACCGCTGGCAACGGGTATATTGGCCTGGTTTTTCATGTCCCAGTCAACAAAGGTCGTCGCGTTATCATCTTTTGTAATGCGTCTGATAAGTGTTCCGTTTACAGTATAAATGGCAATGGTACATTTCTGTGGTAAGTTGATAATTTTCACACGGTTGTCCAACTGGCTTGTTTCATATTCGGAATAAGCATAATATGGATTAGGTGTTACATTAATCATCTCAAGCGCATTTTTGGCTACTGTAGATTGATTGGTCAGTGTTTCCAAACCTTCTGTTGAGAAGGTGTACATAGGAAAGTCACCATTTACGGCAGTAGTGGCTTTTTGAACATTAGAATTGTCCCAAGTAACGCTGGTTGCAGTTCTGATACGGTCTCTGGAAGAGAAATTTCTTCCGAAGGCACGGTTAACTCTTAACCGGATTGTTACATCAGTTTCGAGTAAGCTGCGGTTTTCTCGGAGCAATGGATAGCCAACCCATGCACAATCTCTGAAAACCTGCTGTTTTTGAAGACCAAAAGTAGAACTTGTTGTATTACGCATCTTTTTGTAGATGTATTCTCCTCTGTCGTAGGCAGGCATTGCAGATGGGCTTGGAAGGGTACCAGCAGTGTTTTGTAGTTCATCATAGTTGTGGTTGAACACATAAATGCAGTGTGCACCTCCGAGTCTTGGTGTGAAGTTAAAAGAACGGGTTGAAGTGGGATTCCAAATCATATCTCTGCCGTTTTCTCCTATGAGCCATGAGTATTCAGAGAATCCCATGTTGAGTCTTTCACCTGTCTCTGTGTTGATGGCATAGCCGGGGAACCAGCCCATACCCATTCCGCCAATATAGTTGGGAGAATTAGGATCTGATGAAGCTATGGTATCCGTGGCAATCTTTCCTTCCTTGTCAACCGACTGATGTTCTCTCAGGTTAAGCTTGGCCTCACCGCCTTCCGCCAATAAGGCTTCATCGGTAGCTTCAAAAACAGGACAACGGGTCCATTTGGTTTTATCTGTTGTTATTACAATATTCACACTTGGCAGGTTGCTCAGCAAATTGGCATAAAAAGGATTTGGAGAGGCTGCCGAAGACATGACATTGATATTTGCATAGGCAGGACCGAATGGTTCTGTGGCACACATGCGGTAAGGAGCAAAGCCACCGTTAATTACTTTTTCAAAAGCCTGGTTATCATCAAAGCCCGGATAGTCATTGTAGGCAGGAGTACCCGCAGGAGGAGGTGTAGTGGCAACTGTAACTCCAGAGCGAATCCAATTTTCCTCAAAGGGTCCTTCAGTGTCTTCCACAAATCCTAACCAATTTTTTGAATTATCGGCAAAGGAGATAGATGATTCTATGAAGCCATTGTTGTCTGAATCAGAGTTTGAACCCGGGTTATTCACCTGACCTGTTTTGATGGAAAGACCCCACTCCGGAATAATCTGTTCATAATTTACCAGAAGGGAAGTATCGGAGACGATGGTTTCAGTCTTACTGCCAATAGTCGCGGTAATAATCCAACGGGCTGAATCGAGTGCCGCCGGAATGTCTTTTACCCTTCTAAACACCTTGTTGGTGCTGTTTGTGGTAACATAGGCAAGCACATCTGAATTGAGAGTAACAAGGGTATCACGCAGTTTGGCAGTTTGTAAGGCTGATGAAGAATCAGTAGGCATACCAACAGGGTAGAAGCAACGGGCCATCATGCGCAATTCAAAATTGCCCTTGGGGACATTCAGAGGATCAATCACTTTTACCTTAATAGGACTTTTGCCGGGTGCATATGTAATTTCACGCACCGGGTTTCCGGGAGCAGCAGCTACAATGGCATCCATGGTTGCCTGTGTGAGATCAACCGAAGCGCCTCCATTACCCTGTCCTTCAATACGGGTAACCGGAGGTGAAGAACCAAAGATACTTTGGGCAACCATGCCACCGGAGCCCATCACGGGTGAATGAGGGATAAGGGTGTATGTTTTAATATTGAGTCGTCCGGCCTTGTAAGGCAGTTTCTGACCATCGAGGGCATTGGGATCGATGGGATCATAGGTTTTATAGTTGTTGTGAGCGTATGCCACAACAGTGAAATAATACTTTTTGTAGTTGATGAGTCTTGTACCCGGATTGAAAGCATCATTGATAAAACGGAAAGAATGAACGATTCCGGAATCATTTCCATTCACCATTTCTTTTGGAACCGCTGCACCAATAGCGGGATCAAAGTTGAAATTGATAAGTCTTGAAATACCGTCCTTGATGTCACATTGTGCAACCAGGCGGGATTGATCGGGATTATTAAGTTCTGTTACTGAAACATTCGCATTCTTGAGCTGATAAATTTGATAACCTTGAAAGGTATAAAACTTGAGTTGTTCTGCAACGCCAACAATCGTAGGATCCTTCTCACGGTAAAGTTCTTTGTAGTTGTTGGAATTTTTTTGATTGGTGAGATAAACGAGTAACTCTCTGTCAAGCTCCTGATAGGTAAGATCAGGTGCATCAGGTCCATTTAATACTCTGAAGTTATTTTCAAAAAGAGCCTGGGCTTTTGTATCAGCAGAGCGAAGCAGATTTACTGAGTTCTGTGCACCACCCGTTGGAGATTGTGCCCAAACTGCCCCGGCAGTAATGTAATTTACAGCACCGGGTTGAAGTGAAAACGGACCGGCAGACTGAACCATCCTCCAATCATCAGGGACAGTCATCGACCAGGGGGTAGTATTAGTAGGATCAGATGTTCCCGGTACAGCAAAGTTGCAAGGGGTGCCGGGGCCGTAGCCAAAGCCATTTCCTATGTAAACCAGAGGTGTACCATCTTTCCAGATGCAACGCATGTAGTTGTAAAAGTGGGTGGCATTAAATGGATTACCCTGGGGTGTACTGTTGTTACGGAAAATCATGAATTTTTCCATTCCAAGCCTTTCATTATCGATGATTCCATCATCGAATCCAGTACCATTGAATGTAACAGTATCGTCAAGACCATTGGGATCTGCAAGTGGACCTAAAAAGAAATCAACACCAATGGCAGCCGGACGATTGCCGTAAGTGTTTTCACCATTGGCACAATCAACATCCTGAGAGTTGTAGCATATGCCCAAGCCCAGTCCCACATCACAACCAATCAAATCATCCTGATAACAGCCCAAATCAGGATCCACCCAATAAGCAAAATAGCAATTGGTGAGCAGGAAAGAGGACTTGTTAAGAATCTCGTACTGATAAAAGGTCATGTTGTTGATTTCATCACTTGTGGAGAAACCAAAAGCCTGGGCCCTTACCTCAATACCAATGGCAGGAGCAGAAGTTTCTGTATGGATATTTCCTTTGTCGTTAAATACCCAAAAAATAGTTTGGTCTCCATACAAATAAGTACCGCTTCCAGTAGAGCCACTGTTGCTGAGGTCGTAACGCGGATAATCTCCATCGGTGTAGCTAAAAGTATTATCACCATTTATATCCTCGTAAGGCGCGAGATAAGGATCGCTTGCGTTATTTCCGTTCGGATTATTTCCGGGCCAGGTACGAATGGCATCCGGAATATTATTTTCTGTATAACCCTGTGGTCCGTTTCCTTGGCTGAATGCAACAAAATCCTGTACCTGTCTTTTGGTGATTTTCCAATGACGATCGTATTCCAAACATCGGTCGCTGTTTGTTGTGGCATTGTTGTCGAGTGGGCCTGGCCAGAAGTCATTTCCGGTCTGACGATAGGTTTGGGCGGCAAGCTTTAACTGTCCGCCGGCATCAATACCGCCAATCCATAAGGAACTGGCAAAAAGTGCGTGTTTCTTGGAGTTGATAGGAATCTCGTAGCGGGCATTGCTTACAAGGTCCCACCACATGTCGCCACCATTGAGGATTTTAGCCCTCACATTGTTGATGTCAAGATCGGTTTGCGCAGTAGCCGGTATACAGTTTTCCTCTGCGGCCTCCGTCGGTCCTTGCAAGCGTTTTCCTGCAACTCCTTGGTTCACCTCGGCAAATAAGGATGGCATCAGGGCATGGATTGCCATCAATAGAAGAAAACTTTTCCTGAAAGCTTTCTCCTGCATGTTGTTGAAAATTGTTTTCATGAGTATTTTTTTAGAGTGATCAAAAGTCAAGTGTTACACCTAATCTCGTTCTTCTGGGTAAACTATAATTTGCAGGATTATTAACCCTTACAGAATATAAATCTCGATAAGATTGTTCGTTAATCTGAGAGCGAATTTCTGCTTGTGAGCGGAGTGCAGTCAGGTATCCATCGTCATCAGGGTTGCCGGAATAACGATACACTTCAACCACATTGCGGGTGTTGAACAAATTGAGCACCTGCAGATAAATATTCAGTGTAGCAGATTTGCGCTTGTCTGCATCCTTCGAACCAAATTTGAGTTTTACAGAACGCTCAACACGCAAATCGAATCGAACATTGGTAGGCATTCTCGAACCATTGATAGAGCCATCCAAGCCATTGTTTCCGGAAGCATTGATGTCTCCCTCACGGGTTACAAAACGATTTCTTGAAAAAGGAATACCCGAACCATAACGCATGGTGAGGTTGGCACCTGTATTGGCAAAGAACTGGGTTCCGAACCAGGTGGGTCCGTCATAATCTGCGCCACTTGCGTAACGGTAGTCAATGTTCGCAACCAGTTGGTGGCGTTGGTCAAAATCCAGCGGGTTGGTGGTACGAAGATTGGGTTGTCCTGACTGAAGCAGGTTAAAAGCTTCTGTTGAAGCCGAACCCGTACCCTCTGCAAACTGAAGTGTATAATTTACATTCATCGATACATTGTTGGTACGCCTCAGATCATAAGAGACGGACAAACCTTTAACTGTACCAAAGTCGATGTTGCCGCGGGTAAGGTGTGTAACCGGATAAGCCTGATTCAAGCGAACAAGTTGGATCATGTCTTTCATTTCTCTGTAAAATCCGGAGATTGAAAGAGCTGAATTGGCAGATTCTGCCTCACCCAGGATTTGTGTAAATCCTACTTCATAATCAATAGTTCTTTCAGGTCTTAAGTTGGGATTATTAAGTACATTGCCCTGGTCAGCTTCAATAAAGTAGTAATCGGTTGGCCTGAGCCTTAGGTTGTTTGGAGGGCGCTGGGTAAGAATGTCATAGTGAGCAAAGAAATTGGCCACATCTGAGATGGGAAAAGAAAAGGCAAGCCTTGGCATGAAATTTATCTGGGGCTTGTAATCTGTGAAACTTGTGTTGGGATCAAAATTGGGTTTGTTGATGCCCACATTTGGGTCAACCAGGAAGGGTTGAATTTTTCCTCCTGCTTCATTGGCAATGATGGAGGGATCTGTTACTTCATTTCCCTGTGTATCATACCAGCGGTTGTCCTTTAAGCTGCGGTATCCCACGATTCTCTGAGGATTTCTGAAATCATTCACATACACAACATATTCTTCATCGGAATTTTTCAGATTATCAGGGTGGGATACACTATTTCCGGCTATCTCATTTACCTCATCCAATTTGTATGTATCATACAATACATAAGGATCTTTCAGCACCTTTTGGTTTGCATCAAAACGGTCAACGCGCAAACCAATATTAAACTTAATGTCTTTAAAGTCGAATTTATCCTGAATATAACCGGCCATATATATGGGTCTGAATGCATCAATGGCTCTTTTATAGGTACCATCCTCCTCTTTTTTGAAAAAATCTGCAAACTCAACCCTCTGACGATTCCTCTTGCCTGAGATAGGATCAAATCCAAAATAGGTAACATATGGATTGTTTCCCTGGTTGAGAAGGTTGTCCATGCTGAACAGGCTTAAATCCATATCTCTTGGATTGATGGCATCTGAGATAATCCATGTTTTCTTGTCAATGCCAAATTTTTCCCTGTAATTTTTTGCAAATCCGGTGTAAGCTGAATCCTGAGAAAGGAAACCATAATTGATGACCCCTTGGTAGGCACCATCCACATAAACAGGTTGAGGATTCGCGAAATCAAGTTGGGAGATATGAATGTTGGATAACTGTCTGGCCAATGTCCACAAACCGATGGGGTTCACAGTCATGGATGATTCAGTACGCTGTTCATACTCAAAGCCAACCTGAATATTATGGTTTTTTACATCAGCTGAAAATTGTGCTGTGATGCGTGCTTGTCTTCTGTCTTCAAGGATAAATCCATTATATTGTCTCCCTGTATTAAACCACAGGTTGTAAACATTCGGGGGCCTGTCGCCATTGAGCAGCCCGCCTCCAAACTGAATATTAAACAGGTTGTCGTATAATCCTTCTGGTCTGCGGTTACCAAAAAAATCATAGTACTGCTGGGTATAGGCCGCGCCCATGGGGTTGATGGTGGTATCAGGTGTAAACCGCACCATGGTATCTCTGAAAGCCACCAGCCTGTCGCCTAAGAATCCTGTACTTGTGTCCTGTCCAAATGCATAAACCGGCGCCCGAAGAATTTCATATTTTCCTAGGTAGCCATAGTCAAAATACCTGTTTTTGTGGCTATCGTCCTGGGTACGGTTATTCACCCATGTGTAACTGGCCTGAAGGGTGAGATAGGCATTTTTTAGAACAGATGCACTCTTTTCTTCTTTATCTGCTGACTGGTTTCCAAAGCGCTGGGTAAGTCTTCCGTACACACGGTAAGTTTGGTCTATTTTTTCAGGATTGTTGGAGGGATTAATGAGTGCATAATCCCTGATAAAATCGCGTCTACGGTTGTAATCTACAGAACCTCCTATGGTAAACAACAATTGCTCATTGGGTTTGAAATCAATTTTACCATTTACCCGAATGATATTGGATCTCACATTTTGGCGGGCAGCAATGGGTTCCAGATCATTTTTGGTAAGGAATTCTGAATTCCTCAGGGTTCCGCCTACCGGATTAGGTCTGAGTGGATTTTTTTCCAGGTTACGGAGCACATCATCTTTCACTTTAAAGGTGCCGATAGCAGAAGGATTGTTGTCTTTTTCGGTGGAGAATTCACCGCCAAGCATAAAACCCAACAGTGTTTTTGAAGGGCTGTTCTCAGTGGCTTTTGTTTTGAGGATAGGACCACCTAAACTATAACCAAGGAAGTTGTATCCAAACTTGTCAAAAGGCTCGGAGGAAATGGCTTCCACACCACCGAAATAATTGGGTCCCGGTCCTCTTGTTGTGATGTTTACCACACCGGAGGTTGCATCCCCAAATTCGGCAGGAACACCTCCTGTGATGATAGAGATTTGTTCAATGGCTTGCTGGGGTACACCTGAGCCGCCCACTACGCGAACCCCGTCAATAAAGGTTTTGGTGGAAGATTCGCCTACAGAATTACCTTCCCTGTCAACATCTGAACGCCATCCCCTTACATTGATGGAACCATTGTCGTCTTTTTGAAAGACACCGGCGGCCTGAGCGACTACATTCGTCGGGTTTTTGGCAGCCATTGCCTGATAGGCTTCTCGAGTAACCGTCTTTTGTACCTTGGTTCCCGGGTCAATCAATGGTACTTTATATTCAGTTATCACCACTTCTTTTCCCTGTACTACATTGGAACTCAGTTTCATGGTAAGATAGGTGGTTTTCCCTTCGTTTACCTGTACATTGTTGATCTGAGCAGGTTGATAACCCAACAAGGTGGCTTTCACATTGTAGCTGCCGGGAGGAAGAAGCCTGATGATAATGTTTCCATCGATATCAGTGGTTCCTGAACCCACCTGGGTGTTTTTTTGTAAAACAACAACCCCGGCAAAAGGAACTGTTTCGGTGGTTTTTTCGTCCACCAATGTAACTTTTATGTCGCCGGTTTGTCCAAACAACTTACCGCCAGCCAATGTGGCGAGTAACAACAAGGGTCTAAGCTTTTTCAGCATAGTGTGCGTGTCTTAACGATTTAATATGATTCAAAGGGCGTAAACCTAATAATATTTGTATCTAAATGCAAACAAATGTAAATGCCCAGGGGTGGTATGACAATTTTATTACGAAATTAATAAAGCCCAAAGTGTTTGATAGACAGCATACATTTTAAAAATTTCAAGGCGCGGTCGTCTTAGGCCAAGGTCACCGAAAAGACATTCCTTTGTTGTATATCAGTATGATAATAAATGGTGCCTTTGTGTAACTGAACGATTCTTTTGGTTAAAGAAAGCCCAATTCCCAGACCATTTGATGTGCTGCCCCTGTAAAATGGGGTAAAAAGCAATTCACGGGATGCTTCGGGAATCACTGAACCGTCATTGATAAATTCCAGCACAACCCTTGCATTGGCAAAGTAAATTTTTATTTCAACAGGCGCGCTGTAGGAATATTGTATTGCGTTAGACAACAGGTTTGACAGGGCAGTAATTAATAAGGATTCAATCCCTTGTACCACCAACATATCCTCCTGGTCAGGAATCATCGCAAAAGAGACCTGAATGGATTTTTCAGGATACAGATTTTGGTAAAAGCTTACCACCTTAAATAAAACTTCATCCACCCGCAGAGACATGTATCTTCTGTTGGGATCATCGGCTTTTTCAACATTAGAGAGCAGAAGAATAGACTCAATAAAACCTGACAAAACCCCAAGTTCCTGTAATTGCTTTTTAAAAAAGGCCTGTTGTTCAATCTTGTTTTCAGAGTTTTGGGCAGCCAGTTCAGTTTGTGCAATCAAAATGGCAATGGGTGTTCTCAATTCATGAGAAGCAAAATGAATAAAATTTCGTTGGGATTGTTGCCATATTTCAACCCTTTTTATCAAGGCATTAATGAGGCCGCCGGTAACATCCTGTTCACTTTCTGTGTAGCTTTCCGGAAATTCCTCACCGGTATTCTTTCGCATGAAATCGATGATGGTATGATTGAGATTTTTAGAGAGTTCAGATTTTTTTTGAAGGATTATCAGAAGAGTAAAGGAGGAGGCTAAAAAAAACACCATGCCTAGTACAAGCAGCGCCAGCAATACTTTTTTCAGAAAAGTTTTACCGGATTCATCACTCCCTGAAATCAACCAGAACCACCGTTCTCCTTTCTGGTTGAAAGTACCACCAATCATTTGTTCATTGGGGTTCACTTTTTCATAATGCCCATGTTCCAAAACAGCTTCCCGGAATGACTCCGGAACAACAAACCGATCGCCACGGGTGCTGTAATAAACTTTGATATTTTCATCAAAAATGGTAAACGAAAGGGGAATCAGTGAATAATAACCATAATTTTTGAATTGCTTCACCAGGCTGGTATGATCTGAAAGATTTTGTGTTTTATTGGTAAGCAATCGCGCTTCATTGGCCAACAGTCCGAAAAAATGTTGACGGGTCTGCCATTTCAACCATTGGTATGAAATGCCGCAGAGAAAAGAAACCGACAAAAGCGAAAAAAGGGTGCCTAATAGAAAAATTCTGGTATCAGAAGTGCTAAGGCTCAGGCGTTTCATCCTTAAAATAATATCCGAATCCGGTTTTTGTATGAATCAGCTTGGTTTGATGCCCTTTGTCGATTTTGTTTCTTAAAAAGTTGATGTACACCTCAATTGTATTGGTGCCTGTCTCGAAATTGATATCCCAGACTTTTTTCGCGATGTCATGCTTTGATAGCAGATTGCCATAATTCTTGACCAGATATTCAAGCAGCATGTATTCTTTTACGCTCAGGTTGATATTAACGCCTGCTCTTGATACCGCTTTGTTTCTATAATCCAATTCAAAATCACTTATTTTAAAACTATTTTCCTCTTCTTTTAAGCTGTCTTTACTTCTTCGTCTGAGAATACTTTGTATGCGGGCATACAACTCATCCAAATGAAAAGGTTTTGTGAGATAATCATCGGCTCCGGAATCAAATGCGGTAAGTTTATCTTCCAGTTGAGAATAGGCTGTGAGAATGATAACGCCGGTTCCCGGTTGCTTTTTTCTCAGGCACCTGCAAACTTCGAAGCCATCAGCAAAGGGAGTTCGCAAATCAATGACCGCGGCTTCATATTTTTGTTTTTCAATCAAATCAAGCGCTTCTTTGCCATTGATGGCCCAATCCACATCAAACCCTTTTAAAGAAAGAAATCCTTTTACCGAATCGGCGATACCCTGCTCATCTTCTGACAGTAAAACTTTTAACATGAATAAACGAATGTAGAGGATGTAGTGTAGAATAAAAAATCAAATCACACTTCTTTAGTGAAAAGCCCTGATAACAGCATACCGGAATAAAAAAATCCCTCCTTTTGGGAGGGATTTTTAAGGATTTAATGAAGTGTATTACATCATTCCGCCCATTCCGCCCATTCCCGGGTTTGGCATGGCAGGTGTTTCTTCTTTGATTTCGCTGAGCACGCACTCAGTAGTGAGCAACATGGAAGCGATGGAAGCTGCATTTTCCAGGGCAACCCTGCTCACTTTGGTGGGGTCGATAACGCCCGCTGCCAGCATATTTTCATAGGCATCTGTGCGTGCATTATAACCATAATCAGCCTTGCCTTCGCGAACTTTCTGAATAACCACGGATCCTTCGCCTCCTGCATTCTGAACAATTTGACGAAGTGGTTCTTCGAGTGCACGACGGATGATGTGGATACCGGTTGTTTCATCATCGTTCTCGCCTTTAAGTTTTTCAAGTGCATCAATGGCTCTGATATAAGCTACACCACCTCCGGCAACAATGCCTTCCTCAACAGCGGCACGGGTTGCATGAAGCGCATCGTCCACACGGTCTTTCTTTTCTTTCATTTCCACTTCGGTCGCAGCGCCAACATACAGAACTGCCACTCCGCCGGCTAATTTGGCGAGTCTTTCCTGTAGTTTTTCTCTGTCGTAGTCAGAGGTAGTAGTTTCCATCTGCGCTTTGATCTGGTTGACACGGGCAGTAATTTCACTTTTCTTGCCGGCTCCGTTAACGATGGTGGTGTTTTCTTTGTCGATGGTAATTTTTTCTGCAGAGCCAAGGTAGGACAGGTCAGCATTTTCCAATTTGAACCCACGCTCTTCTGAGATGAGTGTACCACCGGTAAGGATGGCTATGTCTTCGAGCATCGCTTTGCGGCGATCACCGAATCCTGGGGCTTTTACTGCACAAATGCGCAGCGAGCCTCTTATTTTGTTTACCACGAGTGTTGCCAATGCTTCTCCGTCAACATCTTCTGCAATCAACAGCAGGGGCCTGCCGGTTTGAACACCTTTTTCGAGGATAGGAAGCAATTCCTTCATTCCGGATATTTTTTTCTCATAGATGAGGACCAAAGGATTGTCAAGCACAGCCTCCATTTTGTCGGCGTTGGTAACAAAATAAGGAGAGATATAACCACGGTCGAATTGCATTCCTTCTACAATTTTCACCTCTGTTTCGGTGCCTTTGGCTTCTTCCACGGTAATCACACCTTCTTTTTTAACTTTTTCCATGGCATTGGCAATTAATTTACCAATGTTGCTGTCGTTGTTAGCAGATACGGTTGCCACCTGTTCGATTTTTTCGATATCATCTCCAACTTTTTTGGATTGTTTTTTCAGGTGTTTTACGACTTCTTCCACTGCCTTATCAATGCCTCTTTTCAGGTCCATCGGATTGGCACCGGCAGCTACATTTTTAAGGCCGGCGGTAATGATTGCCTGGGCGAGTACTGTGGCTGTTGTGGTTCCATCTCCCGCCAGATCAGCTGTTTTAGAAGCTACTTCTTTCAGTAATTGGGCTCCCATGTTTTCGATGGGATCTTTCAGTTCTATTTCTTTTGCAACTGTTACACCGTCTTTGGTAATAGAGGGTGCACCGAATTTTTTGTCGATAATTACATTACGACCCTTGGGACCCAGTGTAACCTTTACGGCATTTGCAAGGGCGTCAACGCCGCGTTTCATTGCATCGCGCGCTTCGAGATTGAATTTTATTTCTTTTGCCATGATTGAGATTTTTTTTTGATGAATTGGATTAGAGAATTGCAAAGATGTCGGATTCCCTCATGATGAGCAGATCCTTCCCTTCGATGTTGATTTCTGTACCGGCATATTTTCCATAGAGCACGGTATCGCCCACCTTTACGGTCATGGGCTCGTCTTTTTTGCCTCCTCCAACGGCAATTACCTTGCCACGCTGGGGTTTTTCTTTTGCAGTGTCAGGAATAATGATTCCTCCTGCTGTTTTCTCTTCAGCCGGGGCTGCTTCCACGAGCACCCTGTCGGCCAGTGGTTTTAATTTTACTGCCATAGTTGTTTTGTTTGTAAGTTCGACATTCGCGTGCACACTTAGCCAAAATGATGCCAAGCAATCTTTATCATCTGTTTTTGACATTTTTTCAGCCAAGAGTCAAATTTTAATGATTAAATGGCAGTAGTTTTGGTCCATTATGTCACAAATTATTGTCGAAACCCCATCAGATTTGGTCATTGGGCTTGTTCAATCGAATCTGTTTTGGGAGGATCCGGATACAAACAGAAAGCATTTTACACAACTCATCAATCAATCTCAGCAAAAGGCCGATGTATGGATTTTACCGGAAATGTGCACCACCGGCTTTAGTATGAATACCCAATATGCCTTAACACCGGAAGCTGTTCTGGACTGGATGATTCCTCTTGCCAAACATGCTAATGCTGCCATTTGCGGGAGTGTTATGGTTGATGACAATGGATTTTTCTTCAATCGATTCTTTTGGGTAGCACCTGATGGTGGATATCATTTTTACGACAAGAGACACATGTTTCGCATGGCAGGTGAACAAGAAGTTTTTACAGCCGGTAAAACAAAGCATGTTTTTTCTTTCAGGGGATGGAAAATAATGCCCCAAATATGTTACGATCTTCGCTTCCCTGTGTGGAGCAGAAACCGCATGGAATCAGGTGAATATGCCTATGATTTGCTTGTTTATGTGGCCAATTGGCCAGAAAAGAGAAGGGATGCGTGGAAGGCGCTCCTGCCCGCACGCGCTGTGGAAAACCAGGCTTATGTTGCAGGTTTGAACAGGGTAGGAACGGATGGTAAGGGAATAAACTATGCCGGCGATTCAGCTGTATTCGGATTTTTAGGGAGCGCCCTCTTGCCTTTTCAGGAAGGGCGTGAATCTCTTGAATTGATTCGTTTATCGCATGCCGAGTTAATGAACTACAGAAAGTCATTTCCGGCCATGATGGACGCTGATGACTTTTTACTCATAACAGAGTAGTAAACCAAAAACATCCATGGAAGGTTACTTAAAGCCCGAGCAACACTTCTGAGGGATCTTTTCCTCCAAACAATAGCCGTGAAGGGTTTTCAATCATTTCCTTCACTTTTACCAAAAATCCAACAGACTCTCTTCCGTCAATTATTCTGTGGTCGTAACTGAGGGCTACATACATGATGGGCCTGATCAGTATTTGTCCGTTTATAGCCACGGGACGCTCAACTACATTATGCATTCCTAAAATGGCACTTTGCGGAGGATTAATGATGGGGGTACTCATCATACTTCCAAAGACACCCCCGTTTGTGATGGTAAAGGTGCCACCTGTCATGTCTTCGATGGTAATTTTGTTTTCACGGGCTTTTGCCGCAAGCTCCCGGATAGCAGACTCGATTTGAGCAAGCGACATGCTCTCTGCATTGCGAATTACAGGAACCACGAGGCCCTTAGGAGCACTCACTGCGATGCCAATGTCAGCATATCTGTGATAGACTATTTCCTCTCCGTCAATCATCGCATTTACAGCAGGGAACGCCATAAGCGCTTCGGTAACTGCTTTGGTGAAAAAGCCCATGAAACCCAGTCCTACTGCATGTTTTTCTGAAAATTTCTCTTTGAATTTTTTTCGTAGTTCCATAACAGCCGACATGTCAATCTCATTGAATGTGGTGAGCATGGCTGTTTCATTCTTCACTGAGACAAGTCGCTGTGATAGTTTTTTTCGAAGCGGACTGAGTTTGTTTCTCTCGGCCAGTCTTTCCATCGGATCCGGTCCCTGAGAAGCATTGTGCACAAATCCTGATGCCAGGGCAGCCAGTACATCCCCTTTTGTGATGCGACCTCCTTTGCCACCCGGCTTCACTTCCTGATGGGGGATTTTGTTTTCATCCATGATTTTTTTTGCAGCCGGGGAAGGCGTGCCCGCAGCATAGCCTCCCGTTTGAGGAGCCGGACTTTCAGCCGGAGTGGATTTTTTGCTTTCAGAGGCAGGTGCAGGTGCAGCAACTGATGCCGGTTTTGTCTCGGCTTTCACGGAAGTGTCAATGATGCAGATTACAGAACCAACCTTAACGGTGTCACCCTCTGAAGCCAGGGGTTCAAACTTTCCGCCATCCTCAGCATTCACCGTTAGAGTGGCTTTATCGGAATCAATTTCACACAATTCATCGTCTTTGTTTACCAAATCACCCGGCTTTTTCAGCCAGCGTGCAATCACTACTTCCGAGATGGATTCACCCGGGCTTGGAACTTTTTGTTCTATGATCATGGAATGATGGAATGATGTCGCAAAAGTAACGCTCTTGGTCTGATAAGGAAATTTTTTTCACAACAGGCAATTTTCAACCCGCAGAGGAATCCTTTAGAAAAGACATGATTTAAATTCGAAAAAAATTTATCCCGATCTAATATTTCGTTATGACGAGTTGTGAACAAAAAAAATGCCCCGAATGTGGAAAGTCACTCTGGGGAAGAGCCGACAAGAAATTTTGCAATGATCACTGCAAGAGTTTATTTAACAATCGTACCAGTATTCTCAGGCTCGACAGGGTTAAACAGATTAATACCATCCTGAGGAGAAACCGAAATATTCTTCAGAAGCAGCTCAGAGAGCAGCTGGTTCGGGTAAATATGGAAGAGCTTCACTTCAAGGGATTTGATTCTCGTTTTTATACTCATTGTGTGACGAGCAGAAACGGTAAACATATATACTATTGTTACGATGTGGGCTACATTAAGCAAGGAGCCACGCTCGCGCTGGTTACAAGCTGAGTTTTATATCAAGTTTTTGGCATGAGCCAGTTTAACCTGGTGACACAAGCATGCAGTCAGATGATCCGTGAAACACTGAGTATTTGTCCGGAATAACAGCAGTTCAGCAACCGGCGTGTTTTTTGATACTCATCAGGCTGCAGCTTTTCCTGTCCTGTTGAGTAGACCAAGTTTTGTGAGAAAAAAGCCTTCAATATGTCCCTCCGGATGAAACAATACAAGCTCCATCCAGCCGAATCCGGCAGGTTTACATTGAATCATCAAATCTCTTGTAATAAACCGAGGTTCCAGAACAGAGAAACCTTCAGCCTGTCCTGTTATTCTTCTCAGCCATCGGTTCAGTTGTGCTTCGGTAAGTTTTACCGCGGTTTTGGAAGGTTTCAATCCTTTGCTGATGTAATATTTCCAATCAGGACATCCTTCGATTTCTCTGCTTCCGATGGCTTGTTTGAGGCTTGTTTGCAATTTCATAAGGCATTGTTTACTTGTCGGGAACAAAATTTCCCCGGCACAACGCAATGGGGCTGCGTTGAAAAATTAAATATTTAAAAACATGATAATCAGCATAATAAAATTCATAAATCAATGGGATTCGCCTTTTGGATAAGGTCATTTGATTAACATTGCAAGGCGATGGCGAGTTATAAATTCACATTTTACAGGTATTTGCTCATCGACAGGTGCATAGGAAATCCCTACAAGCCTTATCCTTCGAGGCAGGAGATACTTGAGCATATACGAAGTGCTTCCGGACAAGAAATTTCTGAACGCCAATTGGATTATGATCTTCAGGAGATGCGTAACTCAGAAGTTTTGGGTTTTTATGCACCGATTGAATTCAGCAGGAGTCACAACGGTTACTACTACACAGAAAAAGGTTACACAATTGGGAAGTTCGTCAGGCTTCAGGAGCAAGATCATGAGGCGCTTGATCTGGCCATGCAAATGCTCGATGCCTACAGAAACATCCGTGGTTTTTCACCTCTGCAGCAAGCCATCGATAAAATTCGCAACGGACTGAACATCAACAGACAGATGATAGACCAATCAGCGGATCGTATCATTATTCAGCAAGAAGAATGGCCGGCACAGGAGGGCAATAACTGGATTGTCCCTGTAATAAGGATGATCAGGGAAGGCAAAAGCGCAAAGTTGCTGTACCGTAAATTTGGTCAGGAGCCTTCTTGGTATGATATTCATCCCGGGTTGATTAAAGAATTTGACAATCGCTGGTATCTTGTTGCCCTGCTGGAGGGAACCATCACACCAAGGGTATTTGCCTTCGACAGAATCATGGATATCAAGGAAACTGGCATGCTTGCTTCCGGGCACGGGTTTGACTTTTCATCTTATTTTGATCATGTTTACGGAGTTTCGGTGGGGGAGGAACCACCCTCAGAAATCCATTTGCTTTTTGACCATAAGGCAGCCAATTACCAGATGACAAAACCCTTGCATGCCAGCCAAAAAATGTTGAGGAAGGATGAGTCCGGTGTGGTTTTTTCTTATTGGCTCATTCCAAACCGGGAACTGGTTAACTACATTCTTGGTTGGGGCCAAAACTGCAGGGTGCTCTCACCCCAGTCACTGGCGGAAAAAGTAGCAGCAGAGGCAGCCGGTATATTCCGATCCTATCAGGCTAAACCATAGCACTTTTGCAGGTCTGACATTCATGTGACAAATCGAACCGAGATACATAAGAAATTTGTGCACCTCAATGAATCGTTTTCACCTGGTTTCTTTTCACTTTGAACGACTGCCACTGCCTGTTTTAGGCAGACTGTTTCAGTCTCCTGAACAGAAAAAAAACAATCTTCCTTTGTTGCTTGAGAAAAACAACGCAGATGAATTGATGTATCTTGCCACTTGTAATCGTATTGAGTGTTTATTTGTCTCAACGGATAAGCCTTGTCCTTATAAAACCGCAATGTCACTCAACCATGCCCTAACGGCAGATGAAGTGTCTGTCCTCGCAAGAGGTGCAGTTGTATATTCCGGAAGTGATGCAGTAAGACATTTTTTTTCAACAACAGCCTCTCTCAATTCCATGGTCATAGGTGAGCGCGAAATCATCACCCAGGTGCGTAAAGCCCATGAAGAAGCAAGAGAGATGGGCCTTTCCGGGGACTTTATCAGATTACTTGTGAAGCGCAGCATTGAAACGGCGAAGCATATTTATACACACACCAATATTGCCAAAAAGCCTGTTTCGGTGGTTTCACTTGCTTTTAAGGAAATTAAAAAACGATTTACGCCCTCAGACGCACGCATTCTCATGGTGGGCGCGGGAAATACAAACACGAATATGGTGAGACTGCTGATTCGAAACGGGTTTTCAAATATTGTTGTAACAAACCGGACGGATACCAAAGCGGTTGCCCTGGCAGAAGATGCAGGTTGCAGGATGATGCCATGGAAAAACAGACATGAAATGCCAAGAGATTTTAATCTGGTTATTTCATGTACCGGATCGGAACTGCCCGTTATCACCCATGAATTATTCGGAAACTGGACCAGCCTGAGCAGAGAAACCCCATTGCTTGTCGATTTGGCGATGCCTGCAGATGCCGAAGATTTGTTGATTGAAAAGTGTGGCGATAATTATATCTCACTGGTACACTTAAAGCAATTAGCCGAAAAGAATATCGAAATGCGGAAGTCTCACATTGAACACTGTTTGCCTCATATTGAATCAGCTGTAGAAGCATTTGGCAGATTGGTCAGAGAGCGCTCACTCGAGGTGGCTCTCAGGGATGTTCCTGAGATGGTAAGAGAAATCCGCGAGGCAGCTGTAAGCACTGTGTTTGCCCGTGAAATCAGCACAATGAATGAAGAAAACAGGATGTTGATGGAACGCATCCTTGATTACATGGAAAAGAAGTACATTGCTTTGCCCATTAAAAAAGCCAAGGAGCTTTTGTTGGAGCAAGCTGCAAAGGATGCAAACTAAAATCATTATTGGATCGCGCGGAAGTGATCTTGCCCTCTGGCAAGCCAATCATGTAGCTGAGGCACTCCTTGGTCATGGATATCTTACAGATATTAAAATTATCAAAACAAGAGGAGACCAAATCCAGCACCTTGGTTTCGATAAAATGGAAGGCAAAGGATTTTTCACCAAGGAGCTGGAAGATGCTTTGTTGGCAAAGGAAATCGACCTGGCAGTGCACTCTTGCAAGGATTTGTCATCGCAGCAACCAGAAGGCCTGTGCATAGGAGCCATTTTTTCAAGAGCATCCTCCGCCGATTTGCTTGTTATACATCCTGATGCACATGACCCTGCCATGCCCCTTCAACTCAAAAACAAGGCATTGGTGGGTACTTCAAGCATCAGGAGAAAAAATCAATTACGCTGGCTCAGGCCGGATGTAAATATGCTGGATGTGCGGGGCAATGTTCCTACCCGCTTGCAAAAACTGCGAGAGAAGCAATTTGACGCTATTCTTTTGGCTGCAGCGGGTATTCACCGTCTTGGCCTTTTGAACAATGATTTTATTTTCCTTGAATTAAATTCATCCCAGATGGTTCCGGCGCCTGCTCAAGGAGCACTGGCATTGCAGATAAGAACCAATGATGAAAAATTGCAGACAGCCACCAAGAAACTTCATCAAACAAGCATGGCAGACAAGGTTGCCGCTGAGAGGGCAATGCTTTCCTATTTTCATGGTGGATGCCAGCTTCCACTGGGTTGTCTGTGTGAACAAACCGACCGTGATTTTAATTTGAAGGTTAGTTATTCATCAGATGGAAGCAAGTCCCCTATGAGGGTAAAAGTTCGTGGCACTAATCCCCTTGAGCTTGCTGCATTGGCACATGCAATATTGTTTTCCTGCAAGCCATGTCGTGTATTGATCAGTTCAGCCCGCGGAAGATATGCCCAGTTGGTATCTTCATTAAAAGACAACGGGTTTTCCGTTGAACAGCATTCATTTATTGAATGCATTCCTTTGCCGAAAAAAAATTTACAACATGCGGGCTGGATTTATTTCAACAGTCCTGCTGCCGTTGAGATGATGGTTCGTGAATATCCTTCCTATATGATTGGTAAAAAGCTTGCTTGTGCAGGTGAAGGCACAGCTATTGAACTAACCGACTGGGTTATGCATATGAATACCAGGGAGGAGCATTGGATCCCGGATTGGCAGCAAGGGATTTTCTCGAACAACATAAACCGGAGGATATTTTTATCCCAGAATCAAATATCAGTTTAGGAACAGCGAAAAAGATTTTTTCTCAGCAGATCCCGGTGTTTTCTGAAGTAATTTACCAAACTGTGTCGAGACCTGTTTTGTTGGAGAACAAGCCTGATATCTTGGTGCTCACAAGTCCGTCACAGGCGCACTCCTATTTTTCTCAATATCCGGATGATGTAAAAACCGCTTATCTGGTAAATGGAGAAAAATCTCTTCATGCAGTTCTTTCACATGTTCCTTCAGATCGCGTCATACTTGCAGAGAACAGTCATCAGGTATCATTATTAGAAAGTATCTATCAAATTTGTGCCCATGAAACTTATTGAGCGGCCACGCCGTTTGCGCATGAATTCCCTGCTTCGGGAATCAATTGCAGAGACAACTTTAAAAAGAGAAATGCTGGTTTTCCCGGTTTTTGTTGTAAAAGGAACTGGTATCAGAAGAGAAATACCCTCCATGCCCGGAATTTTTCAATTTTCTCCTGATATTTTAATTCCTGAGATGAAGTCATGGATAGATTTTGGGATTACACGATTCCTTCTTTTTGGTGCAGGGGAGGAGAAAACGCTGAATGCGCATCGAGCATGTTCGGCGGACAGTATTGTAAATGTTGCCGTACAAAATATTAAAAACACTTTTGGAGACAAAGTTTATGTTATTACGGATGTTTGCCTTTGTGCATATACCAGTCATGGTCATTGCGGAATGGCAGAAGGGAAGAGTATCATAAATGACACCAGTGTAGAATTGCTTGCCCAAATGGCCTTGTCTCATGCAAGGGCAGGTGCAGATATGGTAGCCCCTTCTGATATGATGGACGGACGAATCGGAAAAATAAGAGAAGTCCTTGACAGTGAAGGATTTTCTGATTTGCCTATCATGAGTTATTCTGTAAAATATGCTTCTGCATATTATGGTCCATTCAGAGACGCCGCTGATTCAGCTCCCGGTTTTGGAGACCGGCGCACATACCAAATGGATCCCAGAAATGGAAGGGAAGCAATACGCGAAGCCTTATTAGATGAAAAGGAGGGTGCCGATATTCTGATGGTTAAGCCTGCCTTGGCATATCTTGATGTTCTCTCGCATCTAAGAAAAGAAACCAATTTGCCTTTGGCATGCTATAATGTATCGGCAGAATACTCAATGGTAAAGGCTGCTGCCATCAAGGGTTGGATAGATGAGGAGAGGATTGTGATAGAAAATTTTACCGCATTTGCCAGAGCGGGAGCTGATATCATTATTTCTTACCACAGCCTGGAGGCTGTGAAGAATCATTGGGTATAGGGATGCTCAGATTTGTTTTTTAGGTGTTCTGGCGAAGTTTCCCGGTTTTGAATCTTCCGGACTGCCTCTGAAAGCCAAATACATAGCAATGCCAACGACCAATAGTACCAAAC
>JBEICQ010000009.1:0-39073 GCA_040383885.1 Flavobacteriales bacterium
CAATCGCGACCAGTTTATGAGTTTGTCGAGACGGCGGACTGGTACCTCAATAATTTGAATCCGGCGGTATCAATCCCCTTATGAAAACTGCTTTATGCAGGATGTTTTTCAGTTATAAATTAGTATGTTTGTCATACATAAATCGCTTTTCAACATGAAAAAATTTGTTTTGTTGGTGTGCCTGCTTCCCTTTCTTTCGGCATTTTCTCAAACCAAAACTTTGTATTACCCCAACGGAAATAAAATGTGTGAAGGCATGCTCAGCGGAGCCGATCCCATGGTATTTACTGCCTCTTTTGAGCAATTAGATAAAGAGACCCGTTTGCGTTATCTCGACAATGCAAAGCGCGAAGGCACCTGGAAGCAATGGTATGACAACGGACAACTTCAGTCGGTGGAAGAATATGTAAACGGCGTGCTGCAGGGTGATGCCATCCATTACTATCCTGACGGGAGCCACGAGGCATTCCTGCACATAGGTGGCAACCAGCCCTCGGTGTTTTACCACATGAACGGACAAAAAGAAAGCGAAGGCATCATCCTCAAGGGCTATGTCTTTCATGGACCCTGGAAAGGCTGGCTCAACGACGGCAAAACAGGTTATGAGGGCAGCTATGTAAACGGTCAGCGCGACGGTTTGTGGCAATGGTATGATGAAACCGGAAAACTCCGCACCAAACAGGTTTTTAACATGGGAAACCTGGTGTCTGAAAACAATTATTAATTCCTCCCTCCCTTCTTCCGTTTTTTATCCTCCGCCCGCCGCTGAGCTGCTTTAAAAATCTTCGTACATGCCCAATCCAAAAAGGGCAAAATCATATTTCACCGGATCGGCGGCATCCATCGCCCTTAGCGATTTGTCCAGTTCCTCCACCGCAATGGCATCATCGTATTTTCTGCTGAGCAGCCCAAGCTTTCTGGCCACCCTGCCGGAGTGCACATCGAGCGGACAGGAAAGTAAGGAGGTCGGAATCATAGGCCAGAGACCAAAATCTACTCCTCTCCCGTCATTTCTCACCATCCATCGCAAAAACAAGTTCATGCGCTTGGCAGCAGAGCCACGAAAAGGGTCGGCAAGGTGTTTTTCTGATCGCTTCCGGTGCTTTACCCTGAGACATTCTGCCCTAAAGACATGAATGGCGGGCTGAAGGCTATGTGTTGTGGCATGTTGCAAAAAAAATGATTGCAGGCTGCCATGCCCCCGGTAAATACGGCGCAGGGCGAGAGAGAGAAATTGAATATCGGCACCACAAAAAGTGCGGTGAATAAAATGCTCGGTTTGGGCAAAGTGTTTAACACCTGCTTCCATCACAAAGTCGTGCGGGGAGCTACCCATCATGTCCATGAGACGCCTTGCCGAATGGATGATTTGCTTGCGTCCTCCCCAGGCAAGCAGGGCAGAAAAAAAAGCGGCTATCTCGATATCAGCCGGCCGGGAATACAGATGAGGAATGCTGATGGGATCTTCTTCAATAAAACCCGGGGTATTGTAAAAAAGGGATTTTTCATCCATAAAAGCCTTGAGCAAAACAGGATCTACATCCTGATCAAGGGCTGGTTTAGCGCTTTTAGCCATCAGTTGATGCCTCGTTCCTTGCGGATGTTTTCATAGGCTTCCTGTACCTTCTGAAATTTTTCCTTCGCATCTTTTTGATACTCCTCGCCAAGGTGAGCTACTTTGTCGGGATGAAATTTAACAGCCATACGCCGATAGGCTTTTTTGATTTCTTCATCAGTGGCAGATGGCGTGGTTTCAAGAATGACATAATCGCTGCGGCTGTCGCGGATAAACATGTTTTTGATGGAATTGAAGTCGGCTTCGGATATCCCGAGTTGCGCTCCAATCAGGGTAATAAGCTCCAGCTCCGGGGGAGATACCTGGCCATCGTTGGCGGCAATACCAAACAAAAAATGAAGAAGTTGCACACGGGATGCATATTCCATCTGTTGTTTGATTTGTCGGCACACATCATGCACAGGAATATCCTTGTTTACGATTTCGCGCAGCACCAGCATTTGCTCGCGGGTATGCTCTGGCCCAAAATGTTTGACAAAGAAATTCTTGATAAAATCGAGTTCGCTTTTCAGGATTTTGCCATCAGCTTTCATCACGGCAGCACAGAGCACGAGCAGGCTGGAGGTAAAATCACCGGTTTGGGTTTTGCGGCGCACACCGGAGGCATCGCTAACTACGCGGGTATCATCAATCACTGCGCCGATGGCGAATCCAAGGATGGCGCCAATCGGCCCGCCAAATGCCCAACCGAGTCCACCGCCCAGCCACTTTCCGAATTTGGTCATTACATGGTATTTTAAGTTTTTCAAAAGTACGGACTTGGGTTTGCAGTTCCTTGCCCGGACAATCAGATATCGAAACCGAAGTAAGAGGTACGCATCACCTCATAGGTTTCTTTGTCGAACATAAAGAGTTGTGCCTGCTTATGCGGTACGCCTTTTTGTTTTTCCACAAGGGGGATAAGGATTTTTTTGTTGAGGATTTTTCTGCGGAAGTTGCGTTTATCGAGTTCGCGACCCAGCACCAATTCGTACAATTTCTGCAATTGGCCCAGGGTAAATTTTTCGGGAAGGAGTTCAAAGCCGATGGGCTGGCTTTTGAGTTTATCTTTCAGGGCCAGCAGGGCCTTGTTGAGGATGTTGTTGTGGTCGAATGCCAGGGGAGGTACAGCAGAAATAGGATACCAGCCTGCTTTTTTTGCAAACAGGGAGGCCGATGGCTTGTAACTGTCGGGTTTAACCAATGAAAAATACGCTACTGTTATTACCCTTGCCATGGGCTCTTCGCGGATGGAACGCAGCCAATCTGCATCGTACTCATTTTTTACCCTTTCGGGATCACCGAATGCATAAAACTGCTCCAGGAAAATATCACTCAAACCGGTGAGTTCAAACAGTACCCTGCGGGCCGAGGTATCGAGGTCTTCGTCGTCGGAAATAAGGTTTCCGGGAAGGAGCAGGTTACGGTATGGGCGGTTTTTAGGATAACCGGGAGGCGCATTGCGCTCTATGAGGAGGACTTTTATCTCGTCGCCATCAAAACCAAAAATGACGCAGTCAACTGAAACATGTGGGTTTAATTTAGCTGATGCCTGCATGTCGGGATGCCTGTGCATGTGATTACACTGTGTAATTTTGAAAAGCTACAAAAATAGTCTTTTTGCCTTGCCTGACTCATTTTTTTTCTGTTTCGGGGAGAAAGTTCAGCTGGGTTTCCACCAGGATCTTGCCCGGAACAATTTTCAGTTTGGTGGAAGAGGGTTTTACCTTGAGTTTTTTGACCGTTCCGTCGGGCATCGGAAAATCCATCTGCTGAGAGAGTGTGGAGGGTCCTTCAAATAAAAACGGAGCAGAGAGGTAATCGGCAATCTGCACTTTTTTAATCGTAAAATCTTTGCCAAACAACTGGATCTTGAGTTCAAAAACTGCATCCACCAGTTTTACAGCAATCTGGTTTGTTTTGGTATCATAGAGAACAGACATGAGTCCGCGCACATGATCCCGGTAAGTACTAATACCGGTTTCAATCTCCACATCGGTATCAAAGAGGGCGGTGTCGTTGACGAGAATGATTTCGGTTGAATTGAGTTTCCAGGTATATTTTCCTTTGATCATCATCAACTCATAGTTGTTTTCTCCTTTGATTTCTCCCACCGCTTTGAGCAACTTATTGAGTGTGTTTTCACTGAGGACCACACTCAGGTCGTTGCTTCCATAGATGCGCTGTGAAGCACCGAAAAAAAGGAAGATGATCAGCCCCTGAAAAAAAACAGAACGGATAGTGTTGCTCATTTATTTGCCTATTTTTAGCTCACAAATGTACTTGTATGCAAGCAGAACAACTTCGAATTTTTGATATCCCGCACATTGCACTCAGCCGCTACCCCAAAACAGATGCCCTTGCCTCTAAGGTGCAAGGCAGCTGGGTAAAAATAAGTACCTCAGATTATCTGGAAAATGCCTACAGGGTTGCCCATGCCCTCCGCAAGATGGGATTTTCTAAAGGCGACTGCATCGCCACGGTGAGCAACAACCGGTATGAGTGGAATTACCTGGACATGGGCATGCTCATGATCGGTGCGGTGCATGTGCCGATGTATCCCACCATCAGTGCCTCGGATTATGCCTATATCCTCAACGACTGCAAAGCCCGTTTGATGGTGGTGGCCGACCAATCCCTCTACAACAAAGTTCAACAAGTTAGAAACGAAGTGCCATCGCTCACACAGATTTACAGCTTTGATGCTGTTGCAGGGGCCACTCCATTTTCGGAGCTCCTGGATGCAGGTACTGATGTAAACAAAGAAGCAATCAACAGCATTTCAGATCAAATTGTGCCCGACGATCTCGCCACACTGATTTATACCTCAGGCACCACCGGAGTGCCCAAAGGGGTGATGCTTAGTCACCGCAACCTGGTGAGCAATTGCCTTGCCAGTGAATCACTGGTGCCGGTAGATTACCATGCCCGTGCTTTGTCATTTTTACCCATCAACCATGTGTATGAGCGCATGCTTTGTTATTTGTATCAGTACATGGGAATTTCGGTGTATTACGCCGAGAGCATGGAAAAGATTGCCGACAACATCCGCGAGATACAGCCGCAGCTGTTTGGCACTGTGCCCCGGTTGATTGAAAAGGTGTTCGACAAAATCATGGAAAAAGGACACCAGCTCAGCGGCATTAAAAAAGTTTTGTTTTTCTGGGCAGTTGATGTGGCCTTGCAATACGAGCATGGAGGCAAAAACGGACCGATCTACGGATTAAAACTTGCCATCGCCAACAAACTGATTTTTTCGAAATGGCGTGAAGCCCTGGGTGGCAACATCAAGGTGATTGTTTCGGGAAGTGCACCCTTGCAGGTACGATTGGCAAAAGTGTTTTGGGCAGCCGGTATGCCGGTGCTCGAAGGTTACGGACTAACAGAGACATCACCCGTTATTTCTGTAAATACCACGCATCCCGGAGGTGCGAGGTTTGGCAGTGTGGGAAAACCCATACAAGAGGTGCAAGTGCGGATTGCTGCCGACGGAGAGATCCAATGCAAGGGCCCAAATGTGATGCTCGGGTATTACAACAAGCCTGAGGAAACAGCTGCTGTAATGGATCAGGAATGGTTTTGCACGGGCGACATTGGCGAGATTGACAAGGATGGTTTTTTGCGCATTACCGACCGCAAAAAAGAAATATTTAAAACTTCAGGTGGAAAATATGTAGCACCCCAACCCCTGGAAAACAAGATGAAAGAATCGGCATTTATCGAACAGATTTGTGTGGTTGGCGAGGGACAAAAGTTTCCGGGCGCCCTTGTTGTTCCGGCATTTGCCTATGCTGCCGATTGGTTGCGCAAGCAGGGTATTGAGGTATCTGGAAATGATGCCATTGCCGCACACCCAAAACTGTATGAACAGATTAAACAAGAAATTCAGCGCATCAACCAACAGTTTGGAAACACCGAACAAATCAAAAAATTTGTGATCTTGCCAAAGGAGTTTAGTGTGGATGGCGGAGAACTCACGCCCACACTTAAGTTTAAGCGAAAAATAATCAAGGAGAAATACGCTCTGCAGATTGCCGGACTGTATGATTGATTGGCAGGCTGCGGAGCTGCTCTCTGTGGCTTATTCTTGAACAAGCTGTTCACTTTTATTTGAAATGTGCCTGCCGTTGATTGCATAAATACTTATGAAATGGGCTGAAGGGAATAGCTGTCTCCCCGGTCTCTTTGTTAGTCTTGTTGATTAGCCACAACCTTCTTTTTCCGTTAGCGATTGAAGCGGTTACTTTTTGCCTTGCAAAAAGTTTGAGCGTAAAGCGCGGCTCCTGTGGCATCTGTGCCACAGGAGAACGGCCTAAAAAAAATTACAAAGGAATCCCGCAAGAAGGTTTAGCATGTTTTTTTGAGGAACTTTTTTGAAGCGATTGCCTCTTACAGAGGCCTCATATCTGAAAACTTCTTGTCCAAACTAAAATTTTTAACATTGAATTTCAATTGTTTATAAAATATTTTAGTACTATGCAATACATTGTACATTGAATAGCATATATCTTTGCATAGTCAAATAACAACATACCTATGGGAAACGCAAATGACATAGAAAACACCAAGGCGCAGATGCGAAAGGGCGTGCTGGAGTTTTGCATTCTTGCGGTGCTGTCGAAGGGAGAGGCCTATCCGTCCGACATCATTGAACAATTGAAGGAAGTAAAACTGATTGTGGTAGAAGGAACGCTTTATCCGCTGCTCACGCGCATTAAGAACGAAGGGCTATTGAGCTATCGTTGGGAGGAATCGAACGCCGGTCCTCCGCGCAAGTATTACACACTTACCGAAAAAGGCCGGGAGGCGCTGGCTGAGCTCAGGGCAGCCTGGCAGGAACTCGTACAATCTGTAAACAAAACCACTCAACACATCTGAATCATGAACAAAACACTAAGTATCAATATCAGCGGCTGCATCTTTAACATAGAAGAAGATGCGTATCAGGAACTGTACCGTTACCTGGAAGACATCAAGGGTTATTTTACCGACAGTGATGGCCGTGAGGAAATCATGGCCGACATTGAAGCGCGCATTGCGGAGCTGCTTACAGAGCGGAATACCAAACCGCCAAGGGTAGTTATGCTCAGCGACATCCATGCGGTGATGCAGGCGATGGGAAGGCCTGAAGAGTTTTCGGGAAACGAGCAAAAGTCGGGCACAAGCACATTCACTACAGATGAAAACGGCAATACCTATTCGGGAAGAAAGCGTGTTTTTAGGGATGGAGACGACAAGCTGATAGGTGGGGTATGCAGCGGTATCTCTGCCTATTTCGACATTGATCCGCTCTGGCTCAGGCTGAGCTTTGCGGCCACCTTTCTCTTTTTTGGCAGCGGCTTGCTGTTCTATATCCTTTTGTGGATTGTGATTCCGGAAGCCAAAACGGCCTCCGAAAAATTACAGATGAAGGGAGAAAAGGTTGACATCAACAACATTGGCAAGCAAGTGAATGAAGAGTTTGAGAGAATTAAAAACAGGGTGAAAAGAGAAGCCAGGGAATTTGATAAAACCATGAAACCACGGGCGAAAAATTTTGTGCAGCGGGTGGTCTATTTTCTGGAAGACATCTTTTCGGGGCTCCTGGGTTTGCTGAAAAACTCTTTTGCCGTACTGGTCATTTTCATCGGACTTACGATGCTGCTTGCCCTGCTCAGCTCTATTTTCGGATACAGCAATGTGGTGCTCTTTAACATCGACGGACAAAGTCTCTCCTACTCCATCAAAGATTTGATGCGTGTTATTTTTAACAACGACCAGCAGTTGATGCTTACTGCCATCGGTCTTTTTCTGTTGATTGGCATTCCATTGCTGATGCTTATTTACAAAGGTCTCCGGGTGATGCTGAACATCAAACACAAAAACCGAATTTTTAGCTCGGTAGCCTCCGTATTGTTTATCATCGGTTTGGTTATCATCAGTTATGTTGCGGTGATTTTGAAAAAGGAATTTGATTACCGCGAAAAAATAACTGAAAAAATAAGTCTCCAACTTCCGGGAAACACGCTCTACCTGCGCAGCGAAACCAAAGTTTCTGAAAATAGTGAGGAGGAAGAAGAAGAGACTTCTCTGGTCTTCAGCAAAAACACATTTGTGCAGATAAACGACAGCAGCATTTTACTCGGAAATATTCATTTTGATGTTGTAAAATCGCCTGATGATTCATTCAGACTTCGGGTGAGCCGACTGGCTCACGGTGAAAATGCCAAGCAAGCCTTTGCAAGGGCAAAACAAATTGATTACCACTACACACTCACCGACACCACCCTCGTTTTGCCAAGGTATTTTGCTTCCGGCTCGTTTAACAAATACCGCGGACAACAAATCAATCTTCGCTTGTATGTTCCTGTTGGAAAATCAATTTACCTGAATCATAGCATGGAGCCCCTGCTTTATGATGTGAAGAACACGAGCAATATGCCGGATGATGAAATGACTGGCAGGCTTTGGACAATGCAGGTTGATGGTCTCAATTGCGTAAACTGTCCTCCGCCAAAAAAAGAAGACAGCAGCGCGGAAGCAAGCGCGGAAGAAGACAGTGATACAAGCGCGGAGTATTAAAAGCACGAGGAACCAGGACAAAAGAGAACCCGATGAAAAAAATAATCTCCTTGCTTTTTTTAATGCAGGTTTACGCCAGTCTGCATGCTCAAACAAAATCGATTGCGCTGAGCGAGAATGAAAAAATTTTGGGGCTCTCTAAATTCTGGTCGGAGGTTAAATACAATTTTGTTTACTATGACAGATTGCAATTTAATTGGGATAGTCTTTATGCCGTAAACATTGAAAAAGTAAAATCCGCAAATGATCATATAACATATTACAATGTATTAAGAGCGATGTGTGCAAAGCTGAAAGACGGACACACCAATGTATATTTCCCGGCGGAATTTTATGGCAAGGTATTTTCAAAGGCTCCATTACAAACCCGTTTCATTGAGAAGAAAGTAATCATTACAGGAATTTTCAATGATACACTAAAAAGCAAGGGCCTTGAAACCGGAATGGAGATCGTTAAAATAAATGGCCTGGAGGTGCAAGAATATGCAGCAACATACATTTCGCCATTTGTGTGCGCTTCTACGAAACAGGACTCCTTGAACAGGACATATAACTTCGAGCTTTTGGCAGGCAAAACTGATGAACCAATTGTTCTGCTGCTAAAAGATGACAAAGGGAAAATTACTGAGATTACGATCAGCAGGAAGCTCAAACGACAGGCGCCTTCGGCGCCTGCTGTTACCTTTAAGGTAATTGAAAAAAACATTGGTCTTTTGACGCTCAACAATTTTGAAGCATTGGATTTTGAGAGACAATTCGATTCAATCTACAATGATATGCTGTCTTCAAGCAGCCTGATTATTGACATCAGAAACAATGGTGGTGGAAATACAAGTAACGCTTATCATGTACTAAAGCACCTGACAAAAAAACCATTCCATGGCTCTGCATGGAAGACGCGCCAGTACCTTCCCTCGTTCAGGGCCTGGGGACACAATGATGCCTGGTATAGCGAGCCGGCAGATAAAATCCAGCCTACAGAAAATGTAGTATTTGAGAAGCCGGTGATTGTTTTAACCAGTGAGAGAACCTTTTCTGCAGCTGAAGATTTTTCTGTTGCCTTTGACTACATGAAGCGTGGAAAAATAATTGGCACGATAACAGGCGGAAGCACGGGACAACCATTGGTATTTGATTTGCCGGGTGGCGGCATGTTCCGGGTTTGTACAAAAAAAGATACTTATCCTGACGGAAAAGAGTTTGTTGGGATTGGTGTGCAGCCTAACCTTGTGGTAGAGGAGACGGTAAAAAGCTTTAGAGAAAAAAGGGATTTGCACATCGAAAAGGCAATTGAACTTTTAAAAGAGTAGACAGATTCGTTCGGTTTCTAAAATCAAATAACCTGATGCCGGAGAGTATGTTTTCAGCGTAATTGGGCATACAAAGGATACTTTCCCAATGCAGAAAAAATCAATGTTTGAATGCACGCCTGTTTAACGAAGGAAAAACGGAGAAGGGATGTGCATGGGTATTGGAAAATAAAAATCCGGAGAATCCTGTTGTGGCGGGGCATTATTGTTCTGCTTCCTTGATGCGCTTGAGCAGCAGGAGGCGTTTGTACCTTCCCAGCAATTCGGGGAGGTTTTCGAATTCTTCCCTGTAGAAAATACCCAATCCCTGGGTGTAGGGCGAGTTGTTGGTGAGCGCCAGGTATTGATTGGACTGGTGGTAGGCTCTTACCCTGAAGCGGCCATCCTTGCTTACCTTGTAATCCACATTTACATCGCCGATGATGTTAGAGGCAGCAGAGGGATTGTTGGTTACACCCACATTGCCATCGATGTTTACGCGGCTGTTAAACAATTCTTTTGACAGGGTAAGTTGCACTTCGCGGTTGCTTACCTGGTCGTTCTTGTAATTGAATCCGAGATTTACCTTTTTGCTCATATTGCCCAGCCAGTTACTCACCTGATTAGAGAGCAATTCGTTGGTATTGGAACTCACTCCTGAGGTAACGGAAGAGTTGGTTCGTTCGGCGGCGGGAAAGAACCTGCCGAGCATGAGCAGTGAAAAAACCTGCTTGTTGAGTTCTGCCTCGTTCTGTGAATTCACAGCAGCCTGGAATTCCTCTCGTCTTCGCTGGTCAACATTGGGAAGCTGAATATCAAATTTGATGGCAGGTTTCATGAGTTTATCAGTCATGTAGAGGTTGCACTCTACAGGCACCCGTTGTTTGGAAGAATCTGGCAGGATTTCTGCAAGGGAGGTGCGAAGACGGTAAACCGCATTGATGTTGATGTCGGCTCCAAACGGATCACCTGTCCAGGTGATGGTGCTGCCCGTGCCCACAACAAATTTTTTGTTGATGATGTTTTGCAGGGTAAAGAGGTATTTGCCATCACGAATGGTGTAATTGCCAAACATCTGAAACTGTCCGAGTGTATTGATGTTCATTTTGATGTTTCCATCTCCGTTACCCGAAATCACATCGCCCACCTTGGGATCGAAGATGAGCTGGATCTCTGCATCCTGCGTCATTTGCAGATCAAAATTCAGTTGAAGTCCACCATTGTCGAGCCTGCCGCTTCGTTTGATACGCATGGTGGAAGTGTCGTGACTGATGAACTGAATCAAATCGTTTTGTCTAACCTCTTCTGCACCATACAGTGGAATATTGAGGATGGTGCCGGACTCGGAGCGCGCATTGATATCGAAAACCAGCGCATTGGGTTTCCCGGAAATGCGGGCAATACCGGTTACAAATGCTTTTCCGTAAACGGTTTCGTTTTGGCTCGAGGAGAGATTCAGGCACATGAGCTTTTTTACATCCAGATCCAGGTTTAGTCGAAGGTCGGAGAAGTAATCATGCAGGATGAAGCCATTGAGGATTCCGACCTTGCCTTTGGGATCTGCAAAACGGATATGGTTAAAAACGATGCTGTTTTCGGCAAAGGTGATCTTGTCGGAAAAGGTATAATCCACATTGAGGTAATCCACTTTAAACCCGCCTCTGAGGATTTCTACCTCACCTGTGAGCACCGGTTTGCTCGCGTTACCGGAGAGGATAAGTGCACCTGATGCGTATCCCCTGAGGTCGGAGAAGATATCTTTTACATACCCTTCGAGATTGCGCATCGGAAACTGGAACAAACGGATTTCCAAGTCGAGCGACTGTTCGTCTCTTACCGGATAATAAAACCCGCTCACAGAGAGTGCCGGTGATTCCCCGCGCATGATTTTTCCATTGATGGCAATAGATTCGTCTTTGTTGTTGTACTGGGCAATGAGCGAAGCATCCCCGAACGACTCATTGTTGATGCTAAGTGCACTGATGTTCATGGTAGAGGAAAACACCAGGTGGCCTTCATTCCTGCTGAAATCACCCGTTCCGTTGACAGTACCACCGAGGGTGGTGCCATTTTTTTCCATGAGCGGATTAAGCCAGTACAATTCAAAATTTTCAAAAAACATTCTTTGGGTATAATAATTCCCTGCCAACTGTTCTGTTTCAATACCAATGCTTTGTTTTCCGGCGCTGAGCATAAAATGTTTGAAATAAAAACCTGCGGAATCTACAAAAAAGGAGTTGGCCCTGTCAAAACTCCACAGCGTATCGCCCAGGTAGATCTGGTCGCGGGAGATCGTGCCTTTCATTTTTTTTCCGGGTAAAAACCGCAGACCCGCCGTGAGGTCTCCGTAGTTTTTCTTGCTACTGAGATTTTTCCAATCAAGGTCGAGCAGCAAACTATCAGTGTACGCCTTTCCGCTAAACAAAAGGTTTTCGATAGAAACACTTTCTGTGAGAAAGATCCTCTCTGTAGAAACAAAGAATCCGGCATCAAGGGTATTGCTCAGCTTTGCATCGATGCCTGTAAACATCAGACCCCCAAGTTCCATGCGGGGTGCCTGCAACAGAAAGTGATACTGACCGGATGACCCGTTGATATTTCCATTAAAAACTGTTTGGGGATAGAAAACCATTCCCGGCAGAAACAGTCGACTTACCGACATGGAATTTTTTGTTTTGGCAGTCCAGGAACAAGTGAGCGGAGCAGAAGGCCGTGGTACTGAATCCATATAGGATGGAAACTGCCGGTGTGCCATATAAAGAAACCAATCGGGCAGGTCGCTGAAATTGAATTTGCCTTCAATCTTGCCATCCAGCACATCAGAATCAAGGGTGATTTTTCGGATGCCGGCATCAAATGCTGAAGTCAGGCTGATGCGATTGATAAGCAGGGCTTCATCGTTTTTATACTGCACCGTTTGAGTAGCCTCCGCAGTGCCGGACATGTTGTCGGCATCGTCGCCTGAAATATCTATTTGCAATTGGGAAGAGAGACTGAAACCCTGGTTATTTTTTATCCAGCCCAATCCGTCGAGGTCAAGTCGCGTGATGTTGGTGGCAAAGCGATATCTGGGCAGGGCGCCTCGCATGTCGATGTCTCCCTTAAAGTGAAGCATGGCATTTGTATCTGCCACAGAAAACTGTCCGGTAAAAATATTTTTACTGAAATCACCATTCACATACAGCTTTTTGTAATCGTATCCATAGCACTCCAGGTGCCTCAGCTTGCCTTCAATATGGGTGTTTACATTGCTGATTTTGAGTCCGCGACCGCTAATTTGTACATCGGCTGCCAATGCACCCAGCGCATGCTGAACAGCGTAGTATTTACCCAGGTGAAAATTGTCTGTCCGGATGCTGCCATTGTAAGTAGCCAAACCATCTTTGTTATCGGTTTTTACTTTCATGTCAATGGCCAGAGAACCCAATTCGGTATGCATGTTACCGAGAGCGACAAAATCACTTTCGAATCCATCAAAAAAACCGGCGAAATGAATTTTACCAAGCCGTTTTATCTCTCTGGGCACCGACAGATATTCTCTGCTCGTAAACGGATAGATCGGGAGTGTGGCGAGATCTTCGGCATCCGTTTCCAGGCGATGGATGTCCAGTGAGGTAAAGGTATTCTCCCAGTCGGGAAGGCCTTTGAACTTTACATTGCCTCTAAAAACAGTGTTTTTACCATAGAGAAGAGAGATGCCTGTTCCCCTGAGGTTGGCTTCGGTTCCGCTGATGGCTCCGGAGAATTTGATGTTTCGCTGAATACCTTTCAGTTGCGAAGAAAAAGGAACCAAATCACTGAGCCATATGGACGACAGGTTAAAGTTGCCTTTTAATCCCACCTTTTTTTCAAAATCAGAATAGTCGCGATAATCTTTTGTGTGAAAAGCAAAGTCGCCTGTTACATGCGAACGAAAGGTGTGCAGATCCAGCTTCTGCATGTCTACAAACAAGGGAGATACCCTGAGGGAGGCCGATAAATTTTTTACATAAAAACCGGATTTTTCCGACAGTGTGAGAGAACGCATCTGCATGCTTACAGTATCTCTGATGATGATGAGGCTGTCTACGGAGGCGAATACCCTGCGGCAATGCAGATCAGAAAAATCAATTTCGTCTCCGGGCTTCCCAAGGGGTAAATCCTGGTAGGTAAAATCCACACCCTGCAAATCAATATGCCTCACCATGTTCACAAAAGGTTTTGCGCCTTTGGGTGAAGGTCCGGTATCAAATGCATCAATAAGAAATTGCACATTCAGGTCTTTTTCATCCGGCCTTTGCACAAGCCTGAATCGACCATGGTAAATAGCAATTCCCCCGAGCTCGAATCGGCGGTTGCGGTTTACGATGTTAAAAATATCTACGGTAAGTCTTCTTGCATACAAGAGGGTGTCGCCATGCTGATCGGAGATAAACAATTCGCCTGCAACCACCAGAGTAGGAAAAGCTACATCGAGTTCTCCGATGCGCAGGGTGGCATGAAGTTTTTTAGAGAAATAAGCGGCTGCTTTTTCTGCCAGGTAAGATTGTACACGACCGGAACGAAAAATAGCATAGCCTGCAGAGCTTAGCACCAGCAGCAACAGAAAAGTCACTGCCAATAACCTCATGAATATTTTAATCAGCCGACGCAAAGATTACTTTTGTCAAAAATACACAGAATGCCTCAACCGCCTGTTATTCTTGGCATAGAAACCTCCTGCGACGAAACGGCTGTGGCTGTGGTGAGCAACAACAAAGTTCTTGCCAATTGTGTGCATACGCAAACACAGCATGCCTTGTACGGTGGCGTGGTACCTGAACTCGCTTCAAGGGCACATCAGCAAAAACTTCCTTCTGTGCTCGAACTAGCCCTGCAGGAAGCGGGACTGACGCTGCAGGCGCTCAACGGCATTGCCTATACCCATGGCCCCGGTTTACTGGGTGCTCTGCTCGTGGGGGCTTCATTTGCAAGAGGTTTGTCGCTGGCACTGAGGATTCCATGCATTGCCGTGCATCACATGGAAGCCCATATCCAATCCTTGCTCATCCCGCAAAACAGCGACAACAGTTACAACCGGATTCCCCTCTTTCCCTTTCTGTGTCTCACCGTATCGGGCGGTCATTCACAACTGGTAAAGGTGAACTCCGCACACAACTTTGAATTGCTCGGTGAAACGATTGACGATGCAGCCGGGGAAGCATTCGACAAAGTCTCTAAAATCCTTGGCTTGCCCTATCCGGGCGGTCCGCTCGTGGATGCCTATGCCGCTAAAGGCAATCCCAAAGCCTTTCGGTTCCCGATTGCAAAAGTTCCGGAACTGGATTTCAGCTTCAGCGGATTTAAAACCTCCTTTCTCTATTTTTATGAGCGATACAATCCGCAAAGGAGAACGCTCAGCGAGCAGGAACTTTGCGATTTATGTGCATCTGCCCAACACGCCATCATCGAAGAACTGCTTCTTAAACTTCGTATGGCCATCAGTTTGCATCCGGTAAAAAATATTGCCATTGCCGGCGGTGTCTCGGCAAACAGCAGCCTCCGACAAAAACTACTGAAGCTGGCAGAAGAAAGGGATCTGGATTTGTTCCTTCCTAGAATGGAGTACTGCACAGATAATGCAGGCATGATTGCCTATTCGGGCATGCTCAATTTTGATCGGGCGGAAAGAGGCAATCTGACCGGCCCTCCCCTGCCCCGCTGGCAGATGGGTACATGAACAGGAAGCAGAAAAGATATCATATAAAGTGTTAATTTTACACTTTGAAAAAACAAGCCAAACCAATACCTGTTAATCAACTATGAACATCAAGAAATTAGGAGTACTTACTTCCGGTGGAGATGCCCCGGGAATGAACGCCTGCATCAGGGCCATTGTGCGCACTGCGCTTTATCACGACAAAGAAATCATAGGCATCACCCACGGATACGATGGTTTAATCAACGGTGAATTTCAAAACATGAACGCCAAGAGTGTGAGCAACATCATTCAGCGTGGCGGCACCATTCTTAAAACTGCACGCAGCAAAAGGTTCATGACCAAAGAAGGCATGGACAGGGCGTACAACCAACTCACCATAGAAGGGATTGATGCCCTGATTACCATTGGAGGAAACGGTACCTTTAAAGGAGCTGAAGAATTCGGAAACACTTATGGGATTCCCATCATGGGCATAGCGGGAACCATCGACAATGATTTGTTCGGCACCGATTTTACCATAGGCTACGACACGGCACTCAACACCGTGGTGCATGCGGTAGACCAGATTAGAGATACAGCCGAGAGCCATGACCGCTTGTTTATTGTAGAGGTGATGGGCAGAGATGCCGGACTGATTGCCTTGCGGAGCGGCATTGGTTCTGGTGCGGAAGCCATCCTCATTCCGGAGACAAAAACAGATTTAAATCATCTGAAAGAAAGGCTGAAAAGAAGCCGCAAAAACAAAAGTTCCAAAATCATAATTGTAGCTGAGGGCGATGAAGCCGGCGGTGCATTCAAAGTAGCCGAGAGTTTAAAAAATGAATTTGACCTGGATATCCGTGTCACCATCCTTGGACATATTCAGCGAGGAGGGGCTCCCACCTGCGCTGATAGGGTACTGGCAAGCCGCCTTGGATTTGCGGCAGTTGAAGCCCTGCTGGAAGGAAGAAAAGGAGAAATGGTGGGTATCGTTAACAGGGAAATTTGTTACACTCCTTTTTCCAGGGCGGTAAAACATATAGAAGAGCTCAACCCCAACCTTCTCCGCATGGTTGAGATCCTCAGCCTGTAAATAAAGCGCCGCCAAAGGGGGAAACTTTTTCACGCTGATGGTTCAGGTCAAAACAGATTTTAAAGAGTAATCCTGCCTTAAAAGCGGGCAAAAAACACAGGCAAATTTCCTTTGCATGAATCTTCAATTACTATCATGAGCGAATCTTGGCAGCTGTAATAGTTTGCATAGCCCGAAAAAAAAGCATTCACCGATTGGCCGATTCTGCCGGCAATGCGGGCCTTTGCTTTCTTGCCGAGATACTTGTTTGCATAAACTGAATCCACACTTTGTTTGATGAGTAAGAAACGGGTTTTGTTTAAGGCTTCGGTATTTCTTACCCTTGCATAGAGCCTGTTTCCATGCTTAATAAAACGATACATCATGCTTGCAAAAGTCTGTTCGGCATCTTCCCGTTTTTTTGGCAAACCCCAAAACTGTATGTTTAGATATTCTCCGCATGCCTGTGCCAGGTTTTCATTGAGTGCAGGAGCATCATACAAATACAGGCGTCTGTGTGTTAGTTCATGAAACAAAATACAGGTGAGAGTGGTGTCGTCTTTTTTTAAGGTTTCCTCATTCAGGATCTCGCTCATCCAGCCAAGTGCAGACCAGGCTTCCACCACAGAGGTATCTGTATCAAAGCCCTCTGCCTTTAGCATTTCTAATTCTTTTAGCAAAAGCTTTCTCTCATAGAATCCTTTATAAGGCACTGCCCCCAAAAAAGGGAAATTCCAGGTGTAAGAAAGAATTTTATGTCGGGCACTCGCACCCACTACTACCAAACGATGCTCAGCATGTTGTGGCAAAAACCATTGATAAGCATCTGTTGTGTCCAAACCCTGTTGAGCGGCAAATGCAAAGGCCTTTTGTATCAGTTTGTATTTGGTTTTATACACCGGGCTTTTTGCCAATGTTGACAAGGGAACACAATCGCGCCAGACTTTATAAAAACCCATTGCCTGCGAAAAACCATAGCGAAGCAAGGAGAAGTTAAAAATGATCATCAGGCAAAGCAAGAAGATTCCCGGGTAAAGCAGGAATTTTAGAACATGCCTCAGGTTCATGAATGATTGCGAAGAATTCCGGGAATGATTTTTTTAAGACTGTGGTTGGTTTTTACCAGGTACCCTTTTACGCCGGCACCCTGGGCGCAATCCACATCACGCTGGCGGTCGCCGATAAAAAAACAATGCGCTGCGCTGGCGCCAAATCTGGCAAGGGCCTTCTCTACCATTTGCGACTGGGGTTTGCGACAAATACAAAGTGAAACCGACTCATGATGCGGACAATAATATGCCTCAAGTATCGGAATTCCATTTTTTTCAAATTCCTGTTTCATATACCCGTGCAAGGCTTCTACATCAGCTGCCGTGTAGAGACCTTTTGCAATACCGCTTTGGTTGGTGATTACCACAATCTGAAAACCGGCTTCACAAATCATCCGGCAGGATTCCATTACACCATCCACCCAGTGAAAATCTCCGGGAGTGTAGGTATACAGCGGATTGTCGAGATTGATGATTCCATCGCGGTCTAAGAAGGCAATTTTCATGAGAACAATTCGCTGAAAAAATGAGAGAGGATATGTCTGTCGGTAAGCATCATAAAGGTGATGCCAAACAAGGCACCAAAAAGATGCACATCATGTCCGATGCGGTCGCTGCCCCTTTGCGCCATGAAATAGGAATAAACCATGTAAAGTCCGCCAAAAATCCAGGCAGGGATGTAGAAAGGAATAAAAATAATGCCCATGGGCATGCGCGGATTGAGCATGATAAAGGCAAAGACAATGGCAGAAACGGCACCGGAGGCACCTACTGCATTGTAGTGCACATGGTCTTTGTGTCGAAGAAAGGCCGGAAAGGTAGACATGAACAGTCCACCTACATACAGCAAAATAAAAAGCCAGAGGCCCGCAGGTCCTTTCATCATGATGAAGCTGTCCTGAATGACTCCGCCAAACATCCATAAAACATACATGTTAACCGCCAGATGAAAAAGGTCGGCATGCACAAAACCGTAGGTAACAAAACGATAATACTGCTTACGGTGCTCAATACTCCAGGCATTGAAAAGAAGTTTGTCGAACCAATTGCCGGAGCCATACAGGGCATAGGATGATACTGCGAGGGTAAGCAGCAAAATCAACAAAACCGGAGAGGGCATCAGCGCGGACTTAGCAGGATGTTTTTCTCAACAAAAGGCACAAAACTTCCCTTGCCCAATATGGCAATGGCCTCATTGAAATCCTTAAATCCTTCGCTCTGTACTGTTATATTGTATTCGCCCGGAGGAAGAATAATCACATAATTGTTTCTGTCGTTGGGCAATACAGTACCTACCAGTTGTTTGTCGGCAAGACGGGTAATTGTGATGTTTGTTTTTACAATTTTGTTTGCACCGGATGCTGAGGAAATCTGTCCGCGCAATACACACAACTCCGCATCTACAGCACGAAACACAATTCTGTAAAGGTCTTTGTCGCCATATCCGGCATTGACCATTTCACGGCTGGAAGGATTGGACTTTAGCGCATCCGGAGAGGGATTGCAGGGGTATGAGGCATAAGCATATTTGCCCGTTCCGCTCACACAGATACCCTCGTTGTCATAAGCATTGTTTACCGGGTAACCCATGTTTTTAACCTCTTGCCAGCGATCAATTCCCTCATCAAAAGTGGCCCGGAAAACATCATATCCGCCCATGGAATTATGTCCCTTGGAAGCAAAATAGAGTTCCTTACCATCCATGGATAAAAAGGGGAAATCTTCGTCGTATGGGGTGTTGATCTCAGGGCCGAGGTTCATGGCTTCACTCCACTCACCATTCGGCAGAATCAGTGAGCGATAGAGGTCAAAACCTCCCTGCCCTCCGGGTCGGTTACTGGAGAAATACAAAGTTTTTCCATCGGGAGAGATGGCAGCCGCATGCTCATAGCCGTTCGAGTTGATGCTGCTTCCCAACTTGAAAGCAGGCAAAATCTGCCGCTGAAAATAGGGACCCACAAACAGGTTGCCCTGCTCCTCTCCTTTGTTAAAACTGTACAAGAGGGTCTGTCCATCAGCAGCAACGCCTACTACCCGCTCATCACCTTGGGCAGAATTGATCTCCTCACCCACATTCTGAGGTGCAGACCAGTTGCCAAGGTCCACAAGCGACATGTAGATGTCGTGCAGATGCTCTGCAGCACCCGCAGTACCACGATTGGATGAAAACACCAGAAAGGATTCATCCGAAGAAATGTATGGATTGATTTCTGAATGCTCCGTATTGATTTTACTGCCGAGGTTTTCAAACATCACCGAAACTTTTTGAGTCATGAGCATCTTGCCGTTTTCACACATCTCCATCTCCCGTTTAACCCAGTCCTTGTCAACAGGCGGTTCAGGATGCTCCAATACTTTTTTAAAAAGATTGATGGCCTCATCAAAACGCAAAGCATAAGCATAAGCCTTGGCGAGATAATAGTTTATGTGCGGATACTTTTCAGGCTGAGACGCGAGAAATTCCAGAAAGGGAATCGATCTGGTGCGGTCGCCGCTACCCAGCAGATAAGACAAGGCAAGATGATATGAGGCTTTTTCGTAGGCCGGATCAGTTTCAGAAATCTTCAAGTAAGCATCAGCTGCTTCACGGAATTTTTGCTGATTAAAGAGTTCATCTGCCAATTTGGTGCTTCCTCCCGGCGTAATCTCCTGTATCACCGGCCATTCTCTAAACCGGGTGGGCAAGTTGCTCAATTGTATCGTACGCACCTGAGGCGCAGGTCGGGGACCGGCTGCCACAACTGCTTTTGTTTTGGGTGCGGGATTGGTCTTAGGCGGGACCTTGGCTTTGGGTGGGGTCTGAGCAAAGACAGAAAACTGTAAAAACAACAATGCCGTTAACAGGGTGAATGAGGGTCTCATATGATTCTTGCGAATGTAGGAAAAAACACTTCATTATCCATTCCCCGCCCATTGCAGGACAGGGATATGGACTTGATTTAACATTTGAGGAAAGTGCTTACACCCCAAGCTCTTGTTTACAAGCCTCGAGGAGTTCAAATGCCCTCTGCTTGTTCCTGGATTCGGCATAGGTACGCAACACGGGCTCAGTGCCGGAAGCACGAATCATCAGCCACTCCTCATCATTAAAAAAGTATTTCCAGCCATCCAGGTCTTCCATGCGTGCCACGCGGTTCTCCCCGAATGATTCAAAAGCACCTGATTTGCATTTTGCAACAATGGCATTTTTCTGATCTTCTCTAAGATGTAAATCGTTGCGTTCAAACCAGAATTCACCGGTGATGGCGTACACCTCTGCTATCAATTCTTCCAGACTTTTGCCCGATTTGGCCATAAATTCCCAAATGGTAAGACCCATCCAGATGCCGTCTCTCTCCGGGATGTGTCCTTTAATGGCAATGCCCCCACTCTCCTCTCCGCCCAGCAACACATCTTCTTTCACCATGATCCCGCAGATATACTTGAATCCTATTTTCACCACTTCCAGAGGAAGATTGTAATGCCTGCACATGTTTTTAATTTTCACGGTCGTGGAAAATGCCGTACACACCTTGCCACTCATCTGCTTGTACTTTACGAGGTAATGAATCAGCAAAAGGATGATGTGGTGAGAATCCACAAAATTTCCCTTGTTATCAAATAGACCCAGCCTGTCTGCATCTCCGTCGGTAGCGAGGCCGCAATCAATGTTGTCGCTCATGGCAATCATCTCCGAAAACTCCTTCAGGTTTTTGTGAATGGGTTCGGGTGCTTGTCCATCAAATCCCGGATTGTGCTCGCAATGCATAAAGGTGAGGTCCGGGAGCAAACGACGCATCACTTGTTGGCCTGCACCATACATGGCATCATAGGCAAACTGCAAACCCGACCGGCGAATGGCTTCCAGATCAAAATGTTTTTCGGCATGCGCCACATACATATCTTCCAGAGGAGCAATTTCCACCATGCCGGAGGACATCAGCGACTCCATAGAAACACTTTTCAGTTGAAGGCCGGGTTCAGAAGGAATCAAATCCTCTATCTCCTGCACCTGCTCCGGCAGAAGTGGTCCGCCATAGGCTCCTTTGAGTTTAAAACCATTGTAGGAAGGCGGATTGTGACTGGCTGTGATAATGATGCCCAATGCAGCTTTGTAGTGCAAAGCACCCAGGCTGACCATAGGTGTTGATACAAAACCTTTGGCAAGGTAAGAACGGATGCCATGATCCGCCAGTACCTTTACCACGGTTTCTGTAAAAAGTTCGCCGGCAAAGCGGCAATCATGACCCACCACAACGCCTGATTTTTCCAGTTTGTTAGCTTTTATCCAAAGAGCAGTTCCTTCTGCTACACGCGCCACATTTTGGGTGGTAAAATCTTCTGCGATGATGGCGCGCCATCCGTCTGTTCCGAATTTAATATCCGACATAAAGTGTTTGTTTTTTCAGGTCGCAAATATAGCCAAATCAGGCCTGACGGAACACTTTTTCCAATCTTTCCCTCAGTTCTTCCGGCTTCAGGTTCTGAATGAGTTCCCCGTTTACGGAGTAAGTAATATCCCCGGTTTGTTCAGAAACAACAATGGCCACCGCATCTGTGGATTCAGTGATACCGGAGGCCGCTCTGTGTCTCATGCCCAGCTGAGCCGGAAAATCATCCCTTTCGCTCACCGGCAACACGCATCGGGCAGCTTTAATCTGGTTGTTGTCAATGATGACGGCACCGTCGTGCAAGGGACTGTTTTTATAAAAAATACTTTCCAGCAGGCGCGACGAAACCCTTGCCTCTATCGGATCTCCTGTATTGGCATAAAATCCAAGGTCGGTTTTGGTAGCCAGAACCATGATGGCACCGGTACGAGACTCGGCCATGTTTTTACAAGCTCTGATCATGCTGTGAATGGCAAGCATTGGTTTATCCGAATCCTCTCCGAGCAATCCTCCGAACAAAAAACGAAACCGCCCCTTGCTAAAAAATCCGGAAGTGCCAATGAGCAGCAAAAAACGACGAATCTCAGGCTGAAACACAATGATGAGGGCAATCACGCCCACCCCTACAAATTGCCCCAGAATACCCGAAAGCATTTGCATTTTAAAGGCCTTTACCAGCAGCCAAAGAAAATAGACAGAGATGATTCCGAAAAAAATATTGATGGCCACACTGCCCTTGAGAATCCTGTACAACTGAAAAAGCAGGATGCTTACCAGCAGGATGTCGAGTGCATCACTCCAGGAAAACCTGATAAATTCGGGCAAGAGCAACAGGAACATGAATGGTTTTTTTACAAAGTAACAAAATTCGCCGAGAGTCCCTTCATGTAAAAATCAGTAAGCGTAATGGCCTCCACTGCTTCCTTTACATCGTGAGTGCGGATAATGTAATAACCGGAGAGCAAAGCAAGCGTATGCAGTACCGTGCTGCCGTTAAGCGCATCTGCTGCAGTATTTGAGAGAATTTTTGTAACCGCCGATTTTCTCGAAACGCCAATCAGAGTTGGAAATCCCAGTGAAGAAAACAGTTTTCCTGCCATCAGCAATTCACGGTTATGTGCCGGATTTTTGCCAAACCCAATACCCGGATCAAGAATGATGTCATGCACATTTTTAGCGCGCAGACCTTCGGATTTTTCAGCAAAAAAAAGGGCCACTTCCTGCACAGCGTGCGCATATTCAGGATGCTGCTGCATGGTAAGTGGCGTGCCTTGGGTATGCATGAGTACATAGGGTACACGATGCGCCGCCACCACCTCAGCCATCTGTTCATCAGAAAGTCCGCTCACATCATTGATCATGCCTGCACCTGCTTCCAGCGCCCTGGCAGCCACCCGGCTTCTAAAAGTATCTGCAGAGAGAAGTGCCTCCGGAAACTCCTTGTGTAAGCGTTCAATGGCCGGAACCAAACGCCTGGTTTCTTCTTCCTCCTCAGGCGGCAAGGAACCCGGGCGCGTACTGCAGGCTCCCAGATCGAGCATTTGGGCGCCGGCCTCAAGCATGCCTTCAGCCTTTTTGCAGAGCACATCGAGATCCTGCACGCGGCTACCCGCATAAAAAGAATCGGGCGTGAGGTTAAGGATGCCCATCACCACGGGACGGTCAAAAAAACGAAGGTGTCCCTTGCAGTTTATTGAGAAAGGATGCATGCTTTGTTGCGAGTTTGCGAAGGTGAGATTTTTTGGGGCACCATACAATTTAAAAAACACAAAGAAACAGGCCATCTGTGACTTCCTGAAGGGTTTAAACCTATTGCGGGATTCCATTTTTTTGGGCGTTCCCCGGCAGGTTTACCTGCCGGGTCGGGCTTTCCGCTCAAACTTTTTTGCAAGCAAAAAAGTAAACGCTGCAATCCCTAACGCAAGCGCGGGGCCAAAGCCCCGCGTAAAGCATAAAGCAGAAACCCGGCAAAGCCTCCAACAATCAAAAGCCTTGTCTTGGTTCTTACAATAGCGCAATTATTGCATCCTCCTTACAAACGAAGACAAAGGAAAGCACAATCGATATCGCTACAAAAGTTTAGATAAAACCTACATCCTCTCCGGCACTGCAATGCCCAGCAGAGAGAAGCCTTTTTTGATGACCATGCCTGTATAGGCCGACAAACAGAGCCTGAACATTTTCAGGGATGCATCGCTCTCGCGCATCACCGGAAAATCATGGTAAAAATGATTGTACTCTTTTGCTACTTCGTACACATAATTCGCCAGATGACCCGGGTTGTAGTGGTGTGCAGCATCGTGTATCACCTCACTGTATTCGGCAAGCAATACCAATAAATTCTTTTCCCTTTCGCTCATCTTGATGTCGCCCGAAATGCCCGAAAAAGAAAATTCAGCCTTACGCAAAAGTGAGCAGATACGGGCATGCGTGTATTGCACAAAAGGTCCCGTATTACCCTGAAAATCGATGCTCTCTTTTGGATCAAACAGCATTTTTTTACGCGGATCCACTTTTAACAGATAATATTTTATTGCACCCAAACCAATGGTTTCATAGAGCGCCCGGCATTCGCTTTCACTCAGTCCCTCCGTCTTGCCCAGTTGCGTGGTAATCTCTTTGGAAGTGTTTACCATTTCTTCCATCAAATCGTCGGCATCCACCACCGTTCCCTCACGGCTTTTCATCTTGCCTTCCGGCAATTCCACCATGCCATACGAAAGGTGAAAAAGTTTTTCTGCCCAGGCATAGCCCAGTTTACAAAGCATCTTAAACAACACTTTAAAATGATAATCCTGCTCATTGCCCACTACATAAATCATGCGGGCAAAATGGTAATCATGCTGCCTTTCTAATGCCGTACCCAAATCCTGAGTGATGTATACAGAAGTGCCATCACTGCGCTGTACAATTTTTTTGTCCATTCCCTCAGCACTCAAATCCATCCACACTGAACCATCGCTTTCCTTGTAAAAAACCTGCTGTGCAAGTCCGTCCTGCACCACTTTTTTACCGAGCAGGTAGGTCTGGGATTCGTAATACAACTTATCAAAATCCACTCCCATACGCTTATAGGTTTGGGCAAACCCATCATACACCCACCGGTTCATGGTACGCCACAACGATACCACTTCCTCTTCTCCTGCTTCCCATCTTCTGAGCAGTTCTTTGGCTTCCAGCATCACAGGTGCGTTTGCCTCTGCCCATTCTTTTTCTTTTCCGCTGCTGACAAGTGCTGTTACTTCGGCCTTGTACATGGCGTCAAAAGCCACATAAAAATGTCCCACCAGGTGATCGCCTTTCATCTGCATGGCTGCAGGTGTAGCCTCATTTCCTTTTCGCATGTAAGCCACCATGCTTTTACAGATGTGGATGCCGCGGTCGTTAATCACGCTTACTTTTTTTACATCAAACCCGGCCTCCTGTAACAAGGCCGCCACCGACCATCCCAGCAGGTTGTTGCGCAGATGTCCGAGGTGCAGCGGCTTGTTTGTGTTGGGAGAAGAGTATTCTACAAGGACCGTTTCACCCACAGATGGAAATGTTGCAAGTTGCTGCGTGTTGAGGATTTCCGCCATGTGATGGAGGTACACGGCATCCTGCAATTCCAGGTTTAAAAAACCTTTTACCACATTAAAATCCAGGATGCGCGCATCCGCTTTTTTGAGGTAATCTCCCAGCATCGTCGCGGTTTTTTCGGGGGACTGCCCGGAGGCTTTTGTATATGGGAATACCACCAGTGTTTTCTGTCCCTTAAATTCCTTTCGCGTTTTTTGGAGCAAAATATCCTTTGGAGCAACAGAAATGGAAAACAACCCGGATAGCGCCTGGGCAATAAGTTCTGAGAGAAATGAATCAGGCATGAACAATCAATAGGTAAGTTGGCTAATGGCTTTCTGAAGGATCTCAAAAGTATTTTCGGCCATCAGGTTTTCTTTGTCAAGGGTGGGATTCACCTCACAAATTTCGAAACAGCACACTTTTTCGTTTTGCAGGAGCCGCACAATCAGCGAGCCGGCCTCTTTTTCGGTAATGCCATTCCGCACAGGTGTTCCCGTGCCCTTGGAGATGGAAGAATCCATGCTGTCTACATCAAACGACACATAAATAAGGTTGCAGTTTGAGAGATGCGACAGGGCATCCCTGGCTATCTTTTCTACTCCGTTTTTGCGCACTTCATTGGTAGAAAACACTTTTACTTTATGCTTTTTGAGCAGAAAAGATTCTTCCGGTTCCACATCCCTGAGACCAATGTAAACCAGGTCGCGGTAAGAAATTTTAGGCGAAACACCTCCTACTTTTTTGAGTTTAATCCACATGTCGAGGGTGTCTTTATCAGGTTTGTTGATGCGGTTGGCGATGTTGTCTTCTGCCAAAGACACGCTCAATGGCATTCCATGCACATTGCCTGTTGGGGTGGTATAAGGCGAATGCAGGTCGGCATGGGCATCAATCCAAATTACTCCCAGTCTTTGCTTTGGGAAGGCTGCCTTGATGCCGGCAATGGTGCCACCCGCAGTGGAATGGTCGCCGGCAAGCACCACCGGAAAGATCTTTTTCTTGAGCGTATCGCTCACTTCTGCACACAATTTCTCATAAATGGAGAGAATGCCTTTGATACGCTTGGCATAAGAAATGCCTGTGGATTCAAAAAGAAGTCGGTTCTCATGGGGGATCTCCACAGAAGGAATCTGGTTAAAAAGCAGGCTGCCATAGTCGAGTGCGGCAATTTTAATGGCATCCACACCCAGACTTGCGCCCCTTGTACCGGCACCTATCTCTGATTTAATCTCTATAAACTTGAGTTTCTTCATACTCATTTTTCGTTTTGTTTTTAAAAGTAAGTCACTTACTTTGCATCGTTTTCACCAATCCGCACTCGTTAGTTTGAAAAAAGCAATGCAAAGCAAGTACATTGATCTAATCAATCAATCGTTTGATTTCCCGCAGGAGGAATTCAAGGTAAGTAACAATGAACTGTATTTCAATGATATACCACTTATGGATATCATCAAGCAATACGGCACTCCGGTAAAAATCACCTACCTGCCCAAGATCAGCCAGCAGATTCAAAAGGCCAAGCGCTTTTTTAATGTAGCCATTGCCAAAGCAGATTACCGCGGAAACTATACCTATTGTTACTGTACCAAAAGTTCGCACTTCCGGTTTGTGCTCGAAGAGGCTTTAAAGAACGATATCCACCTGGAAACTTCTTCGGCCTTTGATATTCCTATCATCAAAAGCCTGCACCAGGAAGGACTGGTGAACAAAGATACTTACATAATCTGTAACGGCTACAAACGCCCGCTCTACACGCAGTACATTGCCGAGCTCATCAACGAGGGTTTTAAAAATTGTATTCCAATCCTCGACAATAAAAATGAACTTCAAACCTACCAGCGCGTCATCCGCGGAAAATTTTCTCTCGGCATTCGCATTGCTGCGCAGGAAGAGCCCGACAACGAGTTTTATACCTCTCGATTAGGAATTAACTACAAAGACATTCGCAGCTTTTACATCGACCACATCAAGGGCCATCCCAAGATGGAATTAAAAATGCTGCACTTTTTTATCAATACGGGTATTCGCGACACAACCTATTACTGGAGCGAACTTACCAAGTGTATCAATGTGTATTGTCAGCTCAAAAAAATCTGTCCCACCCTCGATTCTCTCGATATTGGCGGAGGCTTGCCCATCAAAACCTCTCTGGCCTTTAATTACGACTACGAGTATATGATTGAGCAGATTGTGCAACACATCAAAAATGTATGTGCAGAAAATGATGCCGTTGAACCACACATTTTTACCGAGTTTGGCAGTTATACCGTAGGCGAAAGCGGAGCGGTGCTGTATTCTGTGGTAGATCAGAAACACCAGAACGACAATGAGATCTGGAACATGATCGACAGCAGTTTCATCACTACCCTGCCCGATACATGGGGCATCAAACAAAAGTTTGTTTTGCTTGCAGTAAACAACTGGAACCAGGACTACGAGCGTGTAAACCTGGGCGGACTCACCTGCGACGGAGAAGACTATTACAATACCGAGAGTGAAGACAATCAAATCTTTTTGCCCAAGCTGGTAAAAGGCGATACGCAGTACTTGGGTTTTTTCCATACCGGCGCTTATCAGGAGAGCATTGGCGGATATGGTGGTATTCAGCATTGTTTGATACCGGCACCAAAGCATGTGATCATCGACAGAGACAAAGATGGCGAATACAGCACACGATTGTTTGCCAAAGAGCAGAGCTATAAAAGCATGCTCAAGATATTAGGCTTTTAGGTTCCATCTTTACCGGAGCAGACCTGCACGCAGGTTTTGCCTTTCTTTTGCACTTGAGACAAAGCGCGGGTGGTCTTCAGAAAAAATGCCGTCCATTAGTCAGGAAAGTGTGGGAAAAAGACTGTATTTACTCAGGCTGATTTTAAAGAGATATCCTGGTTTTTCTTCGAGACTTTTAATGATAAAAAGGGTATTGTTTCCCGGCTCCTTCAATGGAAGCAAATCCGGAAGTTCGGCTGGATTTTCGAGTACATCAAGCGATGCCCTGCGCATGCTTACCATGCGGTGATTTCCGGCTCTGAGGAGCCAGATCTCTCCGGCTGAAGCAGGGTACACCAACACAAAATCATCATCATTAAAAAGCAAGCGTCTTAAGAGGGCACTTGCCCTTCTGTTATAGGTATCGGCCACTTCTTCTCCGGTGCATGCACCCAAACAGGCGTGTACCATTTTGCGGAAACAGGCTTGTCCGGGATCATTCACTCCGCAGTATGCGCCGCATAAAGAATAGGTATTGATGTAAGTATCCATTTGCAGCGATGCTTTTTGGGCGGAGGAATATCCTGCCAGAATGGTTTGTGCATCCTGAGGAATACGGGTGATGTCAAATTTCAGGTATCCTTCTTTTGTCATTTCAGAAACCAGGTAAGAGCGGTTAGAAGGTTTTTTTCCGGACACATTAAAGCGCGGCATCAGGCGGGCAATCTCCATACTTTCCATCACCAGTGACATAGGTTCACTGTGCAATACATGTGTGTGTACATGCACAATCTGCCTTGCCATTTCCCTGGCTTTTTTTGTATTTGTCCCTGCAAAATGCGTTTTCACTCGCTGTCGGATATTTTTGGCTTTGCCCACATAAATTACCTCTCCCAGGTCATTTTCCAGGTAGTAAATACCACTTTCTTCGGGCAAATCACTCACTATCTCCGGCATGGCATCATTCGTTTGCAGGCTGATGGTTTTTTTGGCCAGTGCTGTTGTTGCTTGCTTAAAATCGGGAGCACGAAGCAACCTGTCAAAAAGAATAGCAGTTGCCTCCGCATCACCCAGGGCTCGGTGTCGGTCCATGATTTCAATACCCAGGCTGCGGCAGAGATTACCCAGGCTGTAAGAAGGCAATCCGGGTACCAGGCGGCGGCTTAACTTAACGGTACAAATCAATTCACGGCGGTACTGATAGCCCAGTCTGGCAAACTCTTCCCTGATAAAACCAAAATCAAAATTGACATTGTGAGCCACAAAGATTTTGTCTTCAGTAAGCTTTACTATTTCTGCCGCCACCTCAAAAAACCTCGGTGCATTTGCCACCATGCTGTCAGTAATTCCTGTAAAACTTTGGATATAGGGCGGAATGGGTATTTCGGGATTGATCAGGGTAGAGAATTTTTGGGTAATTGACATCCCGTCATGAACGATGATGGCTACCTCGGTAATCCTTCCCGAGCGGGCATTCCCTCCTGTGGTTTCTATGTCAATGACGGCGTACAATTCTTTGGGAAAAGGAAAAGTTTTTTTGAACCCTTCAATCAGGGATAAATGTATATATTAGCCAACAACAAGTATACACAACATGTCGAACATCTGGGCAAAAAAATCCATCTCGCGTATCATGAGCGATTCCGACTCTGAAACGCACGGCCTCAAAAGAAATCTGGGAAGTTTCAATCTGATCATGCTTGGCATCGGTGCCATCATCGGGGCGGGTTTGTTCGTAAGAACTGCCGCTGCAGCGGGTGCGCATGCCGGACCGGCCGTTACCCTATCATTTGCCATTGCTGCTCTCGGTTGCGCATTTGCAGGTCTCTGTTATGCTGAGTTTGCTTCCATCATTCCTATTGCCGGCAGTGCCTATACTTATGCATACGCCACCGTTGGTGAGCTTGTGGCATGGATCATTGGTTGGGCGCTGGTGCTTGAGTACGCGCTTGGTGCGGCTACGGTGTCGATTGCATGGAGTGAATACCTCAACAAGCTGCTGGGAGGCGCTATCCCCTACGAGTTATGTCATTCGCCTTTTGAACAGGCAGGTGGTATGCATGGTCTTGTAAACCTGCCGGCTTTGTTTATCCTTTTGTTGATGACCGGACTGCTCATCCGCGGTACAAGCGAATCGGCTTTTGTAAATGCCATCATCGTGTTTGTGAAAGTAGCCATCGTTTTAATCTTTATCGCAGTTGGCTGGGGCTTTATCAATCCTGCCAATCACGAGCCTTATGTGATTCCTGCCAACATGGAGGGATACGAACCATTCTGGAACCATGGATGGCCGGGTGTGCTCACAGGTGCAGCCATTGTATTCTTTGCCTTTATTGGTTTTGATGCAGTGAGTACCGCCGCACAGGAGGCAAAAAATCCCCAGAGAGACATGCCCATTGGCATCCTGGGTTCGCTTGTCATTTGTACCATTCTTTACATCCTCTTCAGCCATGTGCTCACAGGTGTAGCAGACTTCAGGGAATTTAACGACAGTACCAAAGGCAAAGAAGCTTCTGTTGCTTATGCCATCTCTACCTATATGGAAGGATATGGCTGGCTGGCAACAGCGGTGACCATCGCCATCCTTGCAGGATTTTCCTCAGTGATCCTGGTAATGCTCATGGGACAATCGAGGGTTTTTTACACCATGTCCAAGGATGGATTGCTCCCAAAAATGTTTTCGCAGTTGCATCCCACATTTGCGACTCCCTACAAATCAAATCTCATTCTGTTTCTATTTGTAGGTGTTTTTGGCGGATTTATACCGGGAAGCGTAGCAGGCGATCTTACCAGTATCGGTACCCTCTTTGCATTTGTGTTGGTATGCCTGGGCGTTATTTTGCTGCGTAAGGCAGAACCCGATTTGAAGCGTCCATTTAAAACGCCGCTGGTACCCCTGGTTCCTATCCTTGGCATGCTGGTTTGTGCTGCCATGATTTTTTCACTGCCTACAGGAACACAACTCAGCGCCCTTTTCTGGATGGTTATTGGCATTGTTATTTACTTTACCTACAGCGTAAAAAACAGCAAACTTTCTGCCCGTTAACATGCCCCATACAAGGCTGGATTTATTTAAAAACCCTGAGTATGATCCCGGTGCTGCCTGGCCAAAAAGAATGCTTTGGTTCTATGTAAACGCATGTTTTTTTAAGTCCTCACTCCTGCCCTTTTCTTCTTTTAAAAGGTTCTTGCTTCGTTCCTTTGGAGCACAGATCGGAAAAGGTGTGGTCATCAAACCCTGTGTAAACATCAAATATCCCTGGAAGCTTCGTGTAGGTAACTATTGCTGGATTGGTGAGAATGTTTGGATTGACAACCTGGATGAGGTGATCCTGCATCAGCATGTATGTATATCTCAGGGCGCGTTTTTACTTTGCGGAAACCACAACTATAAAAAACCCGGATTTGATCTTGTAACAGCTCCCATCACTCTGGAGAACGGAGCATGGGCGGGCGCAAAAACGGTGATTTGTCCGGGGGTAACCCTGCATACTGAGAGCGTGCTGACAGCAGGCTCTGTTGCCACAAAATCACTGGATGCATTCGGTATTTATGCAGGTCATCCGGCTGTAAAACTGCGAGACAGAATCATTGGGGAGCCATGAAAGTAAGCATCATTACGGTTACTTGGAACAGCGAAGAGACGCTGGAGGATACCATTCGTTCGGTAATATCCCAAACTTATCAGGACATCGAATTCATTGTTGTTGATGGGCTGTCAACAGACAATACCAAAGCCATCATCGAAAAATACAGAAACCACATTTCGGTATTTGTATCCGAAAAAGACAGAGGCATTTACGATGCCATCAACAAAGGAATTGCTTTGGCAAAGGGTGAGATTATTGCCATCCTGCACTCTGATGATATGTATTATGATGCACATGTAATCAGCGAGGTAGTATCCACGATGACTAATACAGAAACAGATGCCTGTTACGGCAACCTGGTTTATGTAGATCGCAAGAACACCTCAAAAGTGCTGAGGTTCTGGCATTCCGGTGCATATCGAAAAAATCTTTTCCTCAAGGGCTGGATGCCTCCACACCCTGCCTTTTTCATCAAAAAATGGTGTTACGAGCGGTATGGGACTTACACACTCGATTTAAAATCTTCGGGAGATTATGAATTGATGCTACGAATGTTGCATAAAAATGGTGTGAGCGTTTCGTATATCAACAAGGTACTTGTGAAGATGAGAGCCGGAGGCACCAGTAATGTTACCCTTAAAAACAGAATCAGGGGCAACAGGGAAGATTATAAAGCCTGGGAAATGAATGGGCTCAAGCCGGGGATGTTTACACTAATCAGAAAACCTTTGTCGAAACTCAGGCAATATCTGCAGCGTCCCGCTTGAGAAAAAAACCTGTACTCTGTTTGGATGAAATAAACAAAAAAAAATCCGGCATGTACATGCCGGAGATAGTCATCCCTGATGATGCTTGGATCAGGATTTTTTCTTGGATGCTTTCTTGGCAGGCTCAGCTGCGGGTGCTACAGCGGCTGCGGTGTTGGCAGTGATTTTTGTTTGCTTGCGTGCCCTGCGGCTCAAGCCAAAACTTCCGGCATTGATTTTGCCTTTTTTGGATTTGATGTCTCCTTTTCCCATGGTGAATTTCTTTGAGGCAAAAATAAACAAATACAGATTGTAATTATTTTTTTGAGAATCTTTTGTCCGTAAGGCTCTCTAAAAATTTCTTCAACTGTTGTTTTTCTACTGAAGTGAGACCGAGCGCATGAACAAGGCTGTCTCTGTTCCGGGAGTCGGATACAAACATATCCGGATTATTATAATAATCAATTACTTGATCGAGGTTTTTAAACATGCCATTATGCATGTAGGGAGCCGTGACTGCTACATTTCGGAGACCGGGTATTTTAAATTTCCCGAGGTCTTCTTTGTTTCGGGTAATGGATGCCCTGCCTGAATCATTCAGGTTTTTACCATTGAAGAGGCCAATGTTTCTGAATTCATCATTGGTAAAATCTACCCCCATGTGACAATCGAAACAGCCTGCCTTGCCATTGAACAAAATACGCCCCTCTTCAGCATCAGCCGAAAGTTCAGCCTTTCCTCGTCTGGATAAGTCATACAATGATCGGCTGGTCTCCAATGATCGTTCAAAGGCAGCAAGGCTACCCAGTATTGACATAGAATCCGGACCATGCCCATAGACTTTACGAAAAGCATCAACCCATTCTTTGGAGGCACTTAGCCTGTGGATGGCCTCCCCAAAGGGCAGATTCATCTCCAGGGGATTTTGAATGGGACCAAGGGCTTGTTCTTCGAGACTTGCAGCACGGCCATCATAAAAAAAATACGGACGCTCTGCTACATTCATTACAGACGGCGTATTACGGAGGGTGGCTTGATTTTTAATCCCTCTGCTAAAAGCAGTAGTATCTGCAAAAGCAAACCGGGGCTTGTGGCACGAAGCACAGCTAATGGTTTGGTCTGAAGAAAGAATGGTTGATGTAAAAAGTTTTTCTCCCAGATGTTTAACTTTTTCAGGATTGGGAGAGGGGTTTCCTGCTGCCACACAGATGAGCAGGAAGAGACAGGCGGGAATAAATCGTTTTCGGGTCAAAAGAATCAATTCAGTTTAAAAGCGGCCACCAACAAAAATTGGGGAATTTCCACTTCAAACAAAGAATTGTCATTCTTTTTCTCAAAAAGATAGGTTCCCCTCATCTTGCCTATGTCGGTAATGAGGTTGCAGGCCGACTCATAGGTATAAGAATCACCCGGTGCGAGTACAGGCTGTTCGCCGATTACCCCTGCACCTTCCACCTCTGATTTGTTACCGGTAGAATCAAAAATATGCCAATGTCTTCGGAGAAGTTGCACATAGGATTCGCTGCGGTTTTCAATGGTAACCCTGTAGGAAAACAGAAAATGACTGTTTAAGGGCCTTGAGTATTCGGGGCGGTAGAGGCTATGTACGCTCACCGAGATACCGTTTGTGATTAGGGTGGATATTGTCATAGGTCTATAATTAAGACAAGTTTAATAATGATTTGTTAAAATTCCAAGCCCCTCAGAAAAATTATTTGATTTCCTTGAAATGTCCGAAAATCAGTCCCGCTTTGTGCTTTCCTACCAGTTTTTCTATTTCCGCCTCAGATGCCTCTCTTATTCTTTTGACTGAGCCAAAATGAGCCAGCAATTTTTCTGCAGTTGAATGACTGATGCCTTTGATTTGCGTGAGGGCAGTTTGGATGGTATTTTTCTCCCGGCGCTTGCGGTGGTGGGTGATGCCAAAGCGGTGTGCTTCATCTCTTATGTGCTGCAAAATGCGCAAGGTGACTCCTTTTTTGTCCAGGTAAAGTGGATAAGGATCGCCGGGATAGTAAATCTCCTCCAGTCGTTTTGCGATACCTATGATTCCGGTTTTGCCCCTGAGCCCAAGTTTTTCGAGGCTGCTCAGGGCTGCACCCAACTGTCCTTTTCCACCATCCACCACGATCAGTTGAGGCATTTCCAGTTGTTCTTCCAATACCCTTTTGTATCGTCTGTAAATAACCTCCTCCATGGTGGCAAAATCATCCGGACCGGTTACTGTTCTCACGATAAAATGCCGGTAATCTCTTTTGCTTGGTTTTCCATTTCTGAACACTGTCATAGCTGATACCGCATCAGTACCCTGAAAATTTGAATTGTCGAAGCACTCAATCAATCTGGGTTCCTCGAGCAAACGCAAATCTTTTTTCATCTGTTGCATGATGCGATTGGTATGCCTGTCGGGATCTGTAGCTTCCAGCTGCTTTTCTTTCTCTTTTCTAAAAAGAAAAGCATTTTTAAGTGAGAGCTCAAGCAGTTTTTTCTTGTCCCCTTTTTGAGGCACATGCAATTTGCTGCCGGGCATGTCGATATCCATGGGAAATGGAATTAACAATTCCTCAGAAAAATCACCATAAAGGTTTCGGATATGAGCCATTGCAGTTTGCAGCAACTCACTTTGCTCCTCCTCCATTTTTCGATGAAGTTCCATGTTGTGTGATTGGATCACTGCCCCATTTCGAACCCGCAAAAAATTCACATACACTACCTCATTCCCGTCGGTAATAGAAAACACATCGGTATTGGTAACCATCACATTTACCACAGTAGACCGTGACTGGTAATTGGCAAGGCTATTGATCTTGAGTTTGATCAGGTGGGCTTTTTCGAAATCAAAACGCTCAGCCTTGTCTTTCATTTCCTGTTCGAGTTTGCGAATTACTTTACCTGTTTCTCCACGAATGATATCGGTAATTTCTTTCATCTGCAGTGCATACTCCTCTGCAGATTGGTAACCGCAGCAGGGGCCCTGGCATTTTTTAATATGATACTCAAGACAGATCTTGAATTTACCCTCGGCAATAGTATCCTCCTGAAGAGGGAGTGTGCAGGTTCGTACCTGAAAAATATCCCGGATTAAATCCAGCAGCGCATACATCATAGGTACTGATGCATAAGGTCCGAAATATTTGTTTCCGTCTTTACGGGGATGACGCGTGGTAAAGAGGCGTGGAAAGGGTTCGGAAGTGATGCAAATCCATGGAAATGTTTTGTCGTCTTTGAGATTAATATTGAATCTTGGCTGGTGTTTTTTAATCAGCGTATTTTCCAGCAAGAGCGCCTCATATTCGGTATCAACACCGATGTACTCCAGATTGCGTATGTTTTTGACCAGCAAACGGGTCTTTGCACTTTCGGTATGTTCCCTTGCAAAATAGGAGTGCACTCTTTTGCGTAGGTTTTTGGCTTTGCCTACATAGATTATTTTTCCCGAACCATCGAAGAACTGATAAACACCGGGCAATTCCGGCAACACGGCAATTTTCTGCTTGAGGGAGTCATCTGCACTGTCGGGAAATTCCATGCCCTAAAAATCATCAATTTATCGCATGCTTCCAAAATCAATCATGCGCATTGTATCTTTGAGCGATGGATGTCAATTTTATCTCAAACTATCTGCTCGATTTATCCAATTATAACCTCTGGGCAAACCGAAGAATTGAAAAATTAATTTCTGAGAGAACAAGAGATCAAATCCTTGCAAAAGTAAATAGCAGCTTCCCATCTATTCATCAAACGGTGATGCACATCAGAGATGCTGAATGGGTTTGGCTGCAAAGGATTTGTGAAAATAATATTAACGGCCTTCCCTTTGCCAACCTTGAGCCGGCAAACACCCTTGAGGAATATTTGCATGGCTCTGCTGTTCTTGTTGAGGAGATAGAAAAATGGGATGACAACCATTGTCTTGCCCCGGTCTCCTACCATAATCTCAAGGGAATATCCTGCAGCAACACCCGCTTTCAGATGGTGGTTCATTGTTTCAATCATTCCACTTATCACCGTGGGCAATTGGTTACTTTGCTGCGGCAGGCAGGTGCTGAACAAATACCTTCCACTGATTACATGGAATACCTCAGGCAATGATTCTTCCCCGGCTGGCTATTCTCTTTTCAATACTTTTTACTGCCAAAGAAAAAACATTTCGCTTTTCTGCTTTGAGCGGATGCTGGATCTCCGAGCACGGGAAAAATGTTTTGTACGAGTGCTGGACATCCATGGATGGAGGATACAGGGGAATGGGCTGTGAATTAAATGCCCTGAAAGACACCGTTTTCTCGGGCAGCATGAGCATGAAAAAAATCAATGGCATCTGGTATTACATTCCTCAATCCAAAAAGGCAAAGGCTAACCAGAATGTCCGTTTCCATTGCGTGATTCAAAACCCAAACAAAATGATATTTGAAAACCGACAAAACGAATATCCACAGCAAATTTCTTTTGAGTTGCTTGAGAACAGTCGTTATCGTACAACCATAGCCGGTAAAATAAACGGCAAGTACCGCGAAGAGTCTTTTGTTTTTAAAAGATCCAAAACACAATGATTTTTCTCGACTATAACTCCACTACGCCTGTTCGTGAAGAAGTGATGCAGGCCATGCTTCCCTGGTTCAGCAGGCAATTTGCCAATGAGGCAAGCAATACGCATGTACCCGGCTGGCAGGCCCGCAAAGCTGTAGACATGGCCCGTGAAGAGATCGCTTCCTTGCTGGTTTGTGATGAGCAGGAACTTATCTTTACTTCAGGTGCAACTGAATCAGCATGGATTGCTCTCTATGGTTTGTGGAAATCTCACCAAGATTCCAGAAGGGAAATACTCATTTCAGCTACTGAGCATGCTGCAGTAATGAATGCAGCCGCTGCGCTTGCAGAGAGGGGTGCAATCCTGCGTACCATTCCCTGCAACCATCATGGAGTAATTGACATGGACTTTATCTCCGAAGCGGTGAGTGATCAAACCCTGGCCGTAATTGTGATGCACGCCAATAACGAAACAGGAAATATCCATCCCTCTTCAAGCATTGCTTCAATAGCTCACCGGGCAGGCGCTTTTTATGTATGTGATGCCAGTCAGTCTGCCGGAAAAATAAGTTGTACCATCGAAGAGACCGGAGCAGACCTCTTGTTCTTCTCTGCGCATAAGTTTTACGGACCAAAAGGTATTGGCATCCTGTATGCCAAAAGAAAAAATCCCCGTGTACAGCTTGCTCCTATGTTGCCCGGACATGGCCAGGAAAAAGGGCTCAGGCATGGCACTCTCAATGTTCCGGCCATCGTAGGGATGCAAAAAGCTTTCTCAATATCAAATGCTGAAATCTGGGATCAGGCTGCGCACACCTCAAGGATGCGCACCTATCTTGAACAATATCTAGAACTACATGCGGGGGCAAGGATAAACGGAGACATGAGAAACCGGCTTCCCAATACCACTAATCTTTTGTTTGCCGGCAAAAAAGCCTCCGAACTCATTAAACATACTCCTGAATTGGCTTACTCCACCGGATCTGCCTGCACCTCTGCTTTGCCGGAACCTTCACATGTTTTGCTTGCCATGGGCATGGGTGAAGAAAATGCCTACGCAAGTGCGAGGTTCAGTTTGTCGTATCTGAACACGATGGAGGAAATTGATCGCGCCGTAAAAATGATTGCTCAGGCCTGCTCAGGCTCCTGATTGGCCTGGCGCAAAAAAAGTACATTTCGCTTCATGCCTTTTAAACCTGTTCTGGAGATGGCAGAAGAGCCAAAGCGTTTTCTAAAAACCGCGTTTGTCATTTCTTCCCAATCTCCGGCATCCAGTGAGAGCAAGCCTTCAAGCGGATGAAACATCTGCTCTTGGTGGGCTTTAGAAAAGCGATTCCATGGACAAACATCCTGACAAATGTCGCAACCGAAAGCCCACTGATTCATTTTTCCGGAAAAGGAAGCTGGAATTTCTCCTTTCAGCTCAATGGTCAGATAAGAAATGCATTTAGCTGCATCCAGTGTGTAGGGAACATCAAGCGCCCCTGTAGGACAGGCATCCACGCATTTGTTGCAATCTCCGCAATAATCTTTTATGGGTCCATCAGGAGGGAGCGCAAGATCGCAGATCCACTCCGCAAGAAAAAAAAAGGAACCAGCCCCTGGCCTGATAAGGTTGGTGTTTTTACCTATCCAACCGGCACCTGACCTTGCGGCCCATGCCTTCTCGAGCACCGGAGCAGAATCCGTAAAAATACGCCCCTCTATTTTGCCCACTTTTTCATCTACAATTTCTATGAGCTTTTGTAACCTGAGTTTAATTACATGGTGGTAATCGAGACCATAGGCATATTTTGCAATTTTAGGTTTATCTGCAGGTTGCTTCAGGGAAGGATAATAATTATATACAAAGGTGATGACTGTTTTAGCCCCGGGAACCAGCAAGGTGGGATCAACGCGCTTGTCAAAATGGTTTTCCATGTATTTCATTCCGGCATGCTTGCCTGCATGAAGCCAGTCCTCCAGTTTCTGTGCCTCATCATGCAATTTTTCGGCACGGGAAAATCCGCAGTATAAAAAACCTGCATCTTTTGACAATTGCCTGATGAATTCCTTGCACGCTTCAGGACTCATGGCTTGCCGAGACCGTACTTTTCCATATAAGTTTTGTACAACTGGTCCTGGATATTTTCGAGGAGCAGCGGACGACCATCTATGAAAGCGTGTGTTACGCGATTGCCTTGTATTTCAAGTGCATCGCCCTGAGAAACAAAGAATGTGGCACTTTTTCCGGTTTGAATACTTCCGTATTTTTCGTCAATCCCTGTAATTTTTGCTGCATTTCCGCTGATGGCAGCAACTGCTGCTTCATAGGGCAAACCGAAACCCACGGCAGAACCTGCAAGAAAAGGAAGATTGCGACAGTGCATGGCTTCCATATCACCC
>JBEICQ010000010.1:0-38478 GCA_040383885.1 Flavobacteriales bacterium
GTAGGAAGTCAACTACCCACACAAACCAATGATACCCTCTCCGGTCGCGCTGCCGGTCCTTATACCTGTATCATCAGCGACAACAACCAATGCAAAGACACCCTTGAGGTAACCATTACACAGCCATCAGCAATAACCGGTAGCATCAGCTCAACTCCTCAGTTTAGCGTGAATCCTCCGGATGGTACAGCCAGCATCACAGCCAGTGGCGGTACTCCTCCTTATGCATTTCTGTGGAGCAACGGCCAGGCAAGCACAAGCAACCCAAGTACCATTAACGACCTACAAAACGGCACTTACAATGTAGTGATTACCGATGCAAACGGATGTACACTTAACAGAACCATTGCTGTTCTTCTTTCAGGAATTTCCTCCCTTAGCGCTGATGCCTACAGTACCAAATTGTATCCCAATCCAACTTCGGGTATCGTAACTGTTGAATTCAATGCTGACAACAATGAGAACCTGAATGTTCGTATGCTCAATCTGAATGGACAGGATGTACTGGAGCCAACCCGTATTCCTTCCAAAGGCAAAAACATCATTACTCTTGATGTAAGCACCTTACCAAGAGGCGCCTACTTTATGCAAATCACCGGTGATTCGGGAACAGCATCAAGAAAATTGATCAAGTTATAACTTCAACCAACAACATTTGAAAAGGCTGCTCTCATGCAGCCTTTTTTTTTCTGTGAAAAACAAAACACTGAAGGCAGTAAAATTTTTGTTTCTGGGAATTACCCTTTGGTATCTCTTTGACAAAATCTATCCGCACAGGCATCGCTTTCAGGAAGACATACTCCTGCAAGCCGAACATGAATCCTTGCTCTTGCCAATGATTTGTCTCTTGCTCGTTATTCCTAACTGGTGGCTCGAATCACTCAAATGGAAAAGATGCATGAACAAGGTTGAGAAAATCTCCTGGAAAGAATCCTTTATGGCTGTTTTAAGTGGTGTAAGCTGGGGACTATTCAGTCCAAACCGAACGGGAGAATTTATTGGCAGACTGGCATTTGTTCCAAAAGGAAAACGATTGGATGCAATTACACTACACATGGCCCTGAGCCTTACACAACAGAGCATCACTTTTTTGGGAGGGCTGATTCCAGCCGTACTTTTTTTTAGAAACCACCACCTCCCCGCTCCCTGGCTATGGATGATTTCCGGTTTGCTGATTCTACTGATGTTGATTTTACTGTTCAGAGATACGCTGCTGGTTCACCTGCAACCGGTGGCAGCACATGTAAGGGAAGTACTGTTCAGATTCTCAGCAAAAGATTGGGTATACTACACTTTCTTGTCTTTTTGCAGGTATTCCATCTTTGTGCTTCAGTATTTTCTTCTGCTCACATTTTTTGGAATGGATATTTCCATTTGGGAAGCCCTTCCTTTAATTGCACTCAACTTTTTTTTGGTTAGCCTGATTCCCTCATTTGCCTTATCGGAAATCGGCGTAAGAGGTGCAGTGGCCATGCTTGTGTTTAGTCATTATGTATTGCCACCCACACTGATTTTATCTGCCTCTCTGGCTTTGTGGATTTTCAACCTGGGGATTCCTGCACTGCTTGGGATTGGAGCCTTTTTACAACACAGGGTAGAGGCCTGAAAAACCCGGATAAACGGGCTTTTCTATTGCTCCGGGATCTTCATCGGTTAAATAGCCGAAGAACCTTTCTGCATCAGGGGTGTTTGATGTAGGTGAACTTATCAGGTACTTCCTCAGATTCCGTCTTCCTTATTTTCCCTCATCAGCTTTTTGCCGAGCATGAGGCCTTAAGTTCTTATACCAAAGTATTGCTGGTGGAAGAACATTTGTTTTTTAAGCAGTTTCCCTTTCATGTAAACAAATTAATCTTTCACAGGGCAAGCATGCTGCACTACAAAGACTATCTGGCAAGCAAACACATTCCTGTAGAAATCATTGATTGCAGCAAGCCCGAATCCGATATCAGAATACTGATTGAGACCATCAAAAAACAAGGAGTGCAGCATATTGGATGCTATGAGCCAAGCGATTATCTTTTGCAACGAAGGCTGGAAAAAGTTGTGAAAAAACTGGGTTTATCAATGAAACAATACTGTTCCCCGGCTTTCCTGCTCTCAGCAGAAGAAGCTGCAAACGAACTAAAGAGACAGGAAAAATATCATCAAACAAGTTTTTATATCAACCAAAGAAAAAAGCAAAAAATATTGCTTGATGCCAAAGGCAAACCAGTGGGGGGAAAATGGAGTTTTGACGAAGAAAATCGAGAGAAGTATCCGGCCAAAAAAAAACCTCCTACACCCACCTTGCCCAAGCAGAGCAATTACCTGGAAAATGTCATCCAAAGCATTAAAAAAGAGTTTCCCAAAAATCCGGGACATGCGCAATTTGCCCATCTGTATCCACTCACACACAAGGATGCTGAGCATTGGCTGGAGGATTTTATCAAACACCGCTTCAAGGAATTTGGCCGTTATGAAGATGCCATCGTAAAAAATGAATGGCTACTCCATCACTCCCTGCTGAGTCCATTGATGAATGCAGGCCTCATTACTCCCCGCGAAGTGCTGAACAAGGTGCTTGCGGCCAATGAAAAAAACGAGATTCCACTCAACAGCATGGAAGGATTTGTGAGGCAAATCATCGGATGGAGAGAATATATCCGTGCGGTTTATCTGGTGGCCGGAACCAAACAACGAACCACCAATGCCTGGAATTTTTCGAGAAAGATACCGGACTCTTTCTACACCGCCACCACCGGCATTGAACCCCTTGACGACTGCATCAAAAAAGTGCTCAACCATGCCTACAATCATCATATTGAGCGACTGATGATCATCAGTAATTTTATGATGCTCTGCGAAGTTGATCCCAACGATGTGTATCGCTGGTTCATGGAAATGTACATTGATGCTTACGATTGGGTGATGGTTCCGAATGTATATGGGATGGCGCAGTTTTCTGATGGCGGACTTATGTGCACAAAACCCTACATCAGTGGCAGCCGGTATATCTTGAACATGAGTGATTACCCCAAAAACCAGGCATGGGCTGGCATTTGGGATGCACTTTACTGGAGATTTATCCATGTGCACAGAAATTTTTTTCAGGGAAACCCAAGGCTCGCTATCATGCCGGCCATGTTTGACAAGTTTGATGAAGGCAAAAAGCAACTCTTGCTCCATACTGCCAAAGAATTCCTGGATAAGCTTGTATGAAAAGGTTCTGGAACATTCCTGATTTTCCTGTTTACAGCCTTGTGACTAAACAAGGGGATGCATTCAACATGAACATCTGCACTTATGTGATGTCGGTGAGCATGCATCCCAAGCAGTTTGCAGTGGCCATATACCATCCCTCACAAACCTACAGGAACATCCTACAAAGCGAGGAAGCGGTATTGCAATTGCTCCATCCCACTCAAGCAAAACTCGTAAAACTGCTTGGCAAAACCAGTGGTAAATCCGCACCCAAATGCCTGCATGGTTCCCTCAGGAAACTGCTGGTTACATGGCAGGAATTTCCGGTTCTCGAACATGCCTCGGGATATGTATTACTTGCCAAAAAAAACATGATTCCCGGAAACGACCATGACCTTTTTTTGTTCGACGCCATCAAAACCAAAGCCCTGCATGAGGAGTACTTAAGTACCCGCATCCTGGGTGAACAAAAAATCATCCGCATCTAATTCTCCTCCTTCTCCCTTTTATGGCAAACACATGAATCCTGCACTGAACAATCCCTTTCCAGCCGATCATGCTTCCTTGCAAAAACGCATAGAGAGCATTGATCCACGCGCTTACGCGGAGAGCCGTAATTACCTGACAGGTGCAGTTACCCGACTCTCTCCCTACATCTCGCGCGGACTCATCAGCACCAAACAGATCATGTTTCATCTGAGTGAAAAAAAATACCGCTTTGAAGAAACGGAGAACCTGCTGAAAGAACTTGCCTGGAGAGATTATTTTCAGCGCGTATGGCAGCATAAAAATATTGACGAAGATCTTCTTCAGAAACAGCCCGGTGTGATTTCACAAGGAGTACCCGAAAATTTTCTTACAGCAAGCACCGGTATTCACGCACTGGACGAGGCTATTACAGCGCTTTACGAAACCGGCTACATGCACAATCACCTGAGGATGTATGTGGCGGCCTATGCATGCAACCACCTCGGATGCCATTGGCATGCACCTGCACAATGGATGTACCATCATTTGATTGACGGAGATTGGGCCAGTAATGCATGCAGCTGGCAATGGGTGGCAGGAGCAAACAGCAAAAAAAAATATTTTGCCAACCAGGAAAATATCAACCGATACACAGGTAGTACACAATCAGGAACATTTTTGGATGTATCCTATGAAGCCTTGCCCGAAGCAAAACCTGCAGGAAACAAACCGAAATGTCTGCCCTTTGATTCTCGCACCCCAATGCCTGCGACACAAATCCCTGTATTAAACCCCTTGCTCGACACAGCGGTTTATACGCCCTATAACCTTGATCCAAACTGGAGAAACAACCGGCCCATGAACAGGGTACTGATCCTTGAACCGCAGTTGCTGGATGCTTATCCCATATCAAAAAAAGTACTTGAATTCATCCTTTCCCTTGGTGATGGTATTCCTCAACTAAAAATCTTCACAGGCAGTTTCGCGGATTTAAAAAGTATCTGCATCGGACAAATCTTTTACAAAGAACACCCGCTGAGCAGGCATTTTACAGGCATATGCGATACACGCGACTGGATGTGTGAAGAAATCAATGGATATTTTCCTTCTTTCTTTGGCTATTGGAAAAAAATAGAACCACATATCAAAAAACACTTTTCATAACATGGTGATAAAAGAACATCAAATTGCTTCTCTCGAAAAAAGATACAGGGCAACACTGATCAATTCACTGGCAGGTTTCCGGCAAGTGGTATTGGTAGCAACCGGAAATGCCCAAGGAAAAACCAATCTGGCAGTGTTTAATTCACTGATTCATTTGGGTGCCGATCCCGGCTATTACGGGCTCATGTCGCGTCCGGACGGAGCCGACAGACACACCCTAAAAAACATCAGGGAAACGGGAAGCTATACCTGTAATTATTTAGGTGCCGCCTACATGGCTCAGGCACATCAGACATCTGCAAGATATCCCTCTGATATTTCCGAGTTTGATGCTTGCGGATTTACCCCCCGATATGAAACCGGTATCCATGCCCCTTTTGTGGGTGAATCTACCCTACAGTTTGCGCTCTCATTAGAAGAAGAAGTACTGATCAAACAGACCCAAACGATTCTGCTGATCGGAAAAATTGTGCTCCTGCAAGTACCGGATGACCTGATAGAAAATGATGGTTATGTGTCCTTGCACAAGGCAGGATTGGTTTTGTGCAGCGGACTGGATGCCTATCATACGGCGGGCGCCCCCACTCGCTTTCCTTATGCAAAGCCTGACAGACAAGTATAGGCCAGGTGAAATAGCGTGAAAAAACAAATGGATACCCCGCTTATAAAAACACAAACAATTCTTTTTTTTCGGATGCGAAAATGATTAATCTGGTTTGGCTCAAACGCGACCTCAGGTGGCATGATCATGAACCGCTCGATGTAGCGGAAAAACATGAACTACCATACCTGATCATTTGGCTGGCCGAACCCATGCAACTGCATGCTCCCGACAGTGCCGAAAGACATTGGCAATTTCAGTATCATTCGGTCTGCGAAATGAACCAAACAGAAAAAAGGCAAAAGGTACATGTGATGTATGGAAAAGCCGGCGAAATTTTTGAATGGCTTCATAAGGAATTCAATATACATTGTGTTTTCAGTTACAGGGAAAGTGGCACCGGACGAACCTTTGAGAGGGATCTTGCCTTGCAGAAACAGTTTCGCAAGCACAACATCCTTTGGAAAGAATTTCAGCTAGATGGAATTCTCAGAGGAAACATCAACCGCGAAGGATGGGATGAACAATGGAAAGAAATGATGTATGCCCCATTGATGACAAACACCTATGAAAAACCTCCGGTAAATATGCCAGCACATCCATTTGTTCCGGATGAAAAAACCCAGGCAGTTTGGAATACCTATTCTCCACTTTTTCAACCGGCAGGACGCGTGGCAGGAAAAAAATACCTGCAAGGATTTCTGGAGCAACGCTGGATCAATTACAGCAAAGGAATTTCAAAACCTTTGCAAAGCCGAGTTAGTTGCAGCCGACTTTCTCCTTACCTGGCATGGGGAAATTTGTCGCTCCGCGAAGTGTTTCAGGCAGCAAACCGGCGGCAAGAACAAATCAGAGCAAATGCACCTCTGCGGCAGTTCATCAGCAGGTTGCACTGGCACTGTCATTTTATTCAGAAGTTTGAAAATGAATGTCGCTATGAAACCGAACACATCAATCGGGGATACCAGCTAATTTCCTTCAACAAGAACGAAGAACTGCTCGAAGCATGGAAAAACGGAAATACAGGGTTCCCTCTCGTGGATGCGTGTATGCGTTGCCTCCACCAAACAGGCTGGATAAATTTTAGGATGCGCGCCATGCTTGTTTCCTTTTTGTGTCATCATCTGCTCATGGACTGGAGGGAGGGCGTTTATCACCTGGCGAAACTTTTTTTGGATTACGAACCGGGCATTCACTATCCACAGTTTCAGATGCAGGCAGGAACCACCGGAACCAATCTGATCAGGATTTACAATCCGGTAAAAAACAGTTACTCACACGATCCTGAAGGTGCCTTTATCAGGCAGTGGATTCCTTCGCTGGCAAACATTCCTCCGCAGTTTATACATGAACCATGGAAAATGACAGCCATGGATAAACTCTTTACAGGAGAGGTTGATTACCCTGATCCGGTAGTACCTCCTGAGCCGGATAAAAACCGTGCAAAAATATTCTGGGACATTCGCAAGCATCCGCTCACGCGATCAGAAAATTCCAGAATTCTTGCCATGCACGCACGAAAAGAAAAAATAAAAAGCAAGACCTGATTGCGGCGCTTGCACTGCGCAAAAGAATGCCCTTAAACAAGCAATGGATAAAGATGTATCTTCGTTCAATCGATTCATAGAAATGGAAAATTTTAATCAGGAAGCACTGGATTATCATGCCCAGGGAAGACCCGGAAAAATAGAAGTCATCTCCACTAAACCCACCAGCTCACAGCGTGATTTATCGCTGGCCTATTCGCCCGGTGTTGCGCAGCCTTGTCTCGAAATTGCAAAGCATACCGAGAATGTATATCGCTACACAGCCAAAGGAAACCTGGTGGCAGTTATTTCAAATGGAACCGCTGTACTTGGGCTTGGAGACATTGGTCCCGAGGCTTCAAAGCCGGTGATGGAAGGCAAAGGCATCTTGTTCAAACTGTTTGCCGACATCGATGTATTTGACATTGAAATCAATGAAAAAGATCCTGAAAAATTAATTCAGACCATCAAAGCCATCTCGCCCACTTTTGGGGGCATCAATTTAGAGGACATCAAAGCCCCTGAATGTTTTCTCATAGAAAAAAGACTGAAGGAAGAGTTGAGTATTCCTGTGATGCACGATGATCAGCACGGTACGGCCATCATCACAGGTGCCGCCCTGATGAATGCATTGGAGGTGGTGAAGAAAAAAATTGAAGAAGTACGCATTGTGTTCAATGGTGCAGGCGCATCAGCCATCTCCTGTGCAGGCTTGTACATTAGCCTGGGAGCAAAACCAGAGAACCTTGTGATGTGCGACAGCAAAGGTGTAATCAGGGCAGACAGGGAATCCCTGGATGACATGAAAAGAACTTTTGCTACCCAAAGAAATATCCATTCGCTTGCAGATGCGCTTAAAGATGCTGATGTATTTGTTGGTTTGTCTAAAGGAAATATCGTGAGCAAGGAAATGGTACAAAGCATGGCTTCCAATCCGGTGGTGTTTGCACTCGCAAATCCCGATCCTGAGATTGCGTATGCAGACGCCATTGCTGCACGCCCGGATGTGATCATGGCTACCGGAAGAAGCGACCATCCCAATCAGGTAAACAATGTTTTGGGATTCCCATTTATTTTCAGGGGTGCACTTGATGTGCGTGCCAGTGCCATTAACGAAGAAATGAAGCGGGCTGCGGTGCATGCCATTGCAGCTTTGGCCAAAGAACCGGTGCCCGATGCTGTTAACCTGGCTTATGGTGCAAACAATCTTTCTTTCGGAAAAGATTACATCATTCCCAAACCCATCGACAACCGCCTTATTTACCGTGTGGCTCCTGCCGTTGCAAGAGCGGCCATGGAGAGCGGACTGGCAAAAATGCCCATCACTGATTGGGACGCATACGAAGCAGCCCTTCGAAACCGCATGGGCATGGACAATGAGCTCATGAAGTTTGTGGCAGAAAAAGCCCGTCAGAATCCACAAACTGTTGTATTCGCAGAAGCTGACCACTACAAAATCCTCAAAGCAGCTTTCACGGTAAAAGAAGAAGGCATTGCCAAACCCATCCTGCTGGGCGACCGCGAACGCATTCTTCACCTGATGAAAACCTACAATATTCCTCTTCACGATGTAAGCATTATCGATTGCAGGAGTGAAGAAGAGGAAGGAAGAAGAAACCATTTTGGGGATTTGTTTTTTGCACGCAGGGGCCGCAGGGGCTACACCCAATTTGAGGCTCGCAGGGTAATGCAGGAAAGAAATTATTTTGGTGCCATGATGGTAGAAACGGGCCAGGCGGATGCCCTGATCAGTGGCTTAACACGCAAATATCCCGATACCATTCGTCCTGCCCTGGAAATATTCGGCGTAAAAAAAGGTTTCCATAAAGCAGCCGGCATGTACCTGATGATGACCAAAAAAGGTCCTCTGTTTTTTGCAGATACCACCCTGAATATTGATCCCGAGACCGATGATCTGGTGGAGATTGCTCTGCTTGCTGCAGAACAGGTAAAGCAGTTTAACATCGAACCCCGTATTGCCATGCTCTCCTATTCCAATTTTGGCTCCGTGGATCATGCCCGAACCAAGAAAGTAAGAGAGGCTGTGCAATACCTTCATCAACATCATCCCGACCTGGTGGTAGATGGTGAGATGCAGGCCAACATGGCCCTGAACATGAACCTGATCAAAGAGCAATTTCCCTTTAGTGTGCTGGCACAAAAAAGACCCAACACCTTGATTTTTCCGAATCTGGAGAGTGGCAACATTGCCTACAAACTCATTCAGGAAATTGGAGGCGCAGAAGCGATTGGTCCCATCCTGCTGGGCCTGAACAAAAGTGTGCATGTGTTGCAGCTGGGTAGTTCAGTGCGTGAGATTGTAGACATGGTAACCATTGCCGCAGCCGATGCCATCACCAAAAAAACGACCTGATTCACGGACTTGCAAGGCACATCAAATGTTTACCTTTGAGCCCATACAATTGCGTTTATGATTGCTTTTATCAAGGGTACCCTTTTCGAAAAAACACCCACCTATGTGGTGATTGATGCCCATGGTGTAGGCTATCTGCTAAACATTTCACTGTATACCTATTCCCAGTTGGGCAGCCAAACAGAATTGCTGCTGCATACCCATATGGTGGTAAAGGAGGATGCCCATGTGCTCTATGGCTTTAGCTCAGAGCAGGAGCGGAGCATCTTCAGGCTGCTGATTTCGGTAAACGGGGTAGGGCCCAACACGGCGAGGATGATTTTAAATGCACTCAATCCCTCCGAACTACACACTGTTATTGCTACCGGCAACCTCCCTGCACTCCGCAGCATCAAAGGGATTGGGGACAAAACTGCCCAGCGAATTCTCATCGATCTGAAAGACAAGATCGTTAAATCAGAAAATCCCCTTCAATCCCCGATTATTTCAGCCATTGCCCACAATAAAAACCGGGAGGAAGCGTTACAAGCCCTTGTCATACTCGGTTTTGCGCGACAAGCCGCGGAGAAAGCCCTCGACAAAACCGCTAAAACCAGGGAAAACCCTGATTTGGCTGTTGAGGAATTGATTCGCGAAGCGCTGAAAAACCTGTGACAGGGTTGCTTTGAAGCCTGTTTTACTGAAATACCTGATTGTTGTATTTTGGCTGGGGGTCTTTATACCCGGCCTGGCCTTTTATGGCTCCAACGAACCTCTGTTCATTCAGGAGCCGGAACTACGCGAAGACAATGACACCGGTAACACCGGCACGCTTCCTTACAAATTCAAAGACGAATCATGGGATCCCACCAATCCGGGTAGCCAGGGCGGACTTTTCATGGAAAACCCCACCAACATCAAGGACAGCGTGTCGTATGACCCCAAAGAAAATCGCTTTGACTTTTACCAGAAAATGGGCAACATGCAGTATCGCCGTCCCTCTTACATGGATTTTGAGGAGTACATGCACTACGACCTGCAAAAACAGCTCAAAGATTACTGGAAACAAAGACATGAGGCAGAAAATGTACAGAACAAAAGCAAATCCCTCATTCCTCCCATTTATGTTTCCGGCGAAGCATTCGACCGGATATTCGGTGGCAATACCGTGGATATTCGTCCTTCGGGCAGGGCCGAACTTACTTTTGGCGTCAACACAAGTCGTACCGATAATCCGGCCATTGCAGAGAACCAGCGCAAGGTGAGCGTTTTTGATTTTGACCAGACCATTCAGTTGAATGTGATCGGAAAAATTGGCGACAAACTCAAAACCACCATCAATTACGATACACAGGCTGCCTTTGATTTCAACAACCAGGTTAAGCTGGAGTACTCGGGATATGAAGACGATATCATCAAAAAGATTGAAGCCGGAAATGTGAGCCTTCCCCTGCAGGGCTCACTGATCAGCGGCAGTCAGGCTCTGTTTGGCTTTAAGACCCAGATGCAGTTTGGCAAGACCACCGTTACCACCTTACTCTCGCAACAAAGGGGAAAGCGACAGGAAGTAGATGTGCAAGGCGGTGTGCAAACCACCAGGTTCGAAATTACAGGCGATAATTATGATGTGAACAAGCATTTTTTTCTTGCTCATTATTTCCGTGATAATTACAACAAAGCACTTTCTAATCTTCCGGTAATCATCAGCCCCATTACCATTACCAAGGTGGAAGTATACATCACAAACATGTCGGGGGCTGTTGACAATACCCGCAATGTGCTGGCCCTTGCCGACCTCGGAGAATCAGACCGCAGGGCACTGTTTGCCAATCCCACCGCCAATCAAATTTGGAGAAACCAGGGTTTTGTGGGACCTCCTACTGCTGAAAACTCCGGGCCATTTCCCTCCGGTACCGGATCAAACAACCTCTACACCAATCTTACCTCCCCAGCTCAGGTAGATGCCATCCGCGACATCAACCAGGTAAACAACAGGCTCTCACAATTTGCCCGCAGACCCTTTGACTTTCAACTCGTGCAGGATTATGAAGTGCTTGAGCGCGCCAGGAAACTGGCTCCAACAGAGTTTACCTTTCATCCGCAGCTTGGATATCTCTCGCTTAATTCTCCGCTAAACAACAACGAGGTGCTGGCCGTGGCTTACCAATACACTGCCAATGGCAAAACTTATCAGGTAGGGGAATTCTCCACAGACGGACAGGCAGACCCAAAACTATTACTACTTAAGATGTTAAAAGCATCTGCACCAAGAGTAAGAAATCCCATTTGGGATTTGATGATGAAAAATGTGTACGCCATTGGTGGCTTCAGTTTGAGCGAAAAAGATTTCCGGCTGGAGATTGTTTACAATGACCAGAAACGAGGCATTAACCTGAATTACCTCACAGAGAGCGCCGCCAAAGAAAAAATACTTCTGCAGCTCTGCGGACTCGACAGCATCAACAACCAGCAAGAGAGGATTCCCGACGGCAATTTTGACTGGATTGCCGGGGTGACCATCAATCCGCAAAACGGAAGGATATTTTTTCCTCTTGTTGAACCTTTTGGAAGTGATCTCAGAAACAAAATGACGGGAATCATTCAGCCCAACGGAGAACCCTTGCCGGAGAACCAGGTATTCATCAAAAAATATGTGTATCAGGAATTGTACGATTCAACAAAAACAGCGGCACAACAGATTCCTGCCAAAAACCGCTTTCGCATCAGAGGTAGTTTTTCCAGTTCAAGCACCTCCGAAATCAGTCTCAATGCCACCAATGTTCCGCAAGGCTCTGTGCGCGTAACGGCCAACGGAACTTCACTCACAGAGAATGTGGACTACACGGTGGATTACACCGGTGGAAAAGTAAAAATCATCAATGCATCTTTGATGAATTCGAATGCCAATATCAAAGTTTCCTTTGAGAACCAACAGGCATTTACACCCATCGTAAAAAGTTTGATTGGAACCACCATTGAACACAAGGTGAACAAAGACCTGGTGATTGGCGGCACCTTTTTACGCCTCACTGAACGACCGCTTACGCCTAAAGTAACCCTGGGCGATGAACCCGTGGCAAACATGATTTACGGGGTGAACCTCACCTACCGCGCCGATGCACCATGGCTTACAAAAGCAGTCAATCTGATACCCTTTATCTCCACAAAAGAAAATTCCAGTATCACCTATTCCGGTGAATTTGCACATCTTCTTCCCGGACACTCAAAAGCAGTAACCAAAGAAGGTATTTCGTATATCGATGATTTCGAAGCCACCCAATCAGTGATTGACCTGCGCCAGCAATTTAACTGGCAACTGGCCAGTTTACCCAAAGGACAACCTGAATTGTTTCCGGAAACTAAGTATTCCGGCAACCTCAAGTACGGCTTCAACAGGGCCAAACTCTCATGGTATACAGTAGATCCACTGTTTGCTCAGAATTTATCTACTACTCCTGACCACATCCGCAATAACCCATTGCTGCAATCCAATCATAATACGCGGGAAGTGTTGGAAAGAGAGGTTTTTCCGAACAGACAGCTGGCTCAGGCATCCTTGCCTAATATTCCCATGCTCGATCTTGCATTTTATCCCAACCAACGGGGACAGTACAACTTTGAAAACACGGCAAACGGAACAGATATTTCCAGGGGAATCAACAACGATGGTACACTCAAAGAAGCCGGAACCCGCTGGGGAGGGCTCATGCGACGCATCGAGAACAATGATTTTGAAACTGCCAACATTGAATTTATTCAGTTGTGGATGATGGATCCATTTAACGAGGACAATCCCAACCAAAATAATCAGGGAGAATTGTATTTCAACATGGGTGATGTTTCTGAAGATGTGATTCCGGACAACAGAAAAATGTTTGAAAATGGATTGTCTACCGACGGCAATATTGACTCCAGTAAAATTGCTTTTACGCAATGGGGCCTCGTGCCAAAGACACCTGCAGTGGTAAACGCCTTTGATGCGAGTCCGGCTGCCAGACCTTTTCAGGATGTAGGTTATGATGGACTTTCGAACCAGGGTGAACGAAGCACCTTTGCGAGCTATCTTTCCGGCCTGCAGGGCATTCTAACGCCTGATGCCTACAACAGGGTAAATGCAGATCCAAGTTCAGATGACTTTGAATATTTCCGCAACAGTGAGCATGATGCACAGCAGCACAACATCCTGAGGCGTTACAAAAATTTCAGCGGACTCGAAAACAATTCCAATGTAGAGCAACCCGATGGGTATCCGATTACTGCCACCAATTTGCCCAACAACGAGGACATCAATCGCGACAACAACCTCAACTACAACGAAGCCTATTTTCAATACAAAATAAAAATTGCTCGGGATGCCATGGTGGTGGGACAAAACAACATCACCAATGTTTTTGAAACCACAGTAACCACCAAAGACGGAAGAACCCGGAACATCAAATGGTATCAGTTTAAAATCCCATTGTTGAATCCGGACAAAAAAGTTGGCGAAATTTCTGATTTCCGTTCCATCCGATTCATGCGGATGTTCATGAAAGGATTTTCTGATTCCATCGTTCTGCGTTTGGCACGACTGGAGCTTATCCGTGGCGACTGGAGAAGATATCTGCTCGACCTCACCGCGCCCGGAGAATACATCGCGGATGACAGAAGCAACAACGCACTTTTTGATGTGGCTGCAGTAAATGTGGAAGAAAACGGAAGCCGTATTCCGGTAAAATATGTATTGCCTCCCGGCATCGAAAGGGTGATAGATCCAACCCAGGCAAACCTCAGACAGTTAAATGAACAGGCACTCGTATTGAGGGTTTGCGACCTGCCGGATGGCAAATCAAAAGCCGCGTACAGAAATGTGGATCTGGACATGCGCATGTACAAAAAGATAAAAATGTTTGTGCATGCCGAAGCCACTAAACAAGATGTTTACAAAAAAGGAGAATTGAGGTTTTTCATGCGCTTGGGAACCGACTTCGACCAGAACTATTATGAGTATGAAATTCCCCTCACCTTTACGCCCTGGAATTCTGCCGAGCCTGATGCAATATGGCCGTCAGATAACAATTTGGAAATAGAAATTGCCAAACTGCTCGAGGCGAAACTAAAACGCAACAATGCCGAATTTGACATCACCAAACGATATGTATGGAAGGATGAGAACTTCCCTAATAACACCATCTATGTGGTTGGAAATCCCAACCTGGCAGCCTGTAAAACCATCATGGTGGGTGTGCGAAATCCAAAGCGGGCAGGCTTACAGGACATCGTCGACGACGGACTGGCGAAATGTGCAGAAGTATGGGTAAATGAACTCCGGCTTTCCGATTTCGACCAGCGCGGAGGCTGGGCAGCAAACTCCAGAATTCAAGCCAAGCTTGCCGATTTTGCAGATGCTACCATCAGTGGAAATATCAAAACACAAGGGTTTGGAGGCATCGAACAAAAACTCAACGAACGCTCCCGCGACAATACATTCATGTATGATTTTTCTACCACAGTGCGATTGCAGAAATTTTTTCCTGAAAAATTAAAGCTGCAGCTACCGATGTTCTACAGCGTGAGCGAGGCCTTTATCAATCCGATGTTTGACCCGCTGAATCCGGATGTACCTTACCGCACCTCCCTCAACAGCATCGATGACCCCGAGCGAAGAGCCAACCAGCGCAGAGCAACACAGGATTATACCAAACGACGAAGCATCAATTTTACCAACATCAAAAAAGACAAGGGTGCAGGAAGCAAGAAATCACATTTCTGGGACATAGAGAACATCACCCTCAGTTATTCCTTTAATGAAATTTTCCGCCGCAGCATCAATGTGGAGCACAGCATCACACGCAACCACCGGGCCTCTGTGGCTTATACCTTCTCTCCTACCCCGCTGCAGCTCAAACCCTTTGCTAAAATCAAGGCACTTAAATCCGACTACTTCAAACTGCTTACCGATCTGAGCATCGGCCTTTCCCCTTCACGAATGTCTTTCCGAACAGAAGGAGAAAGAAACTTCAGTGAAACACTTGCGCGCGACATTGAGAATCCAAGAAGCCTGATCAGTCCTTTTATCGACAAAAGGTTTAACATGACACGCACCTACGACTTCCGTTACGAGATTACCAAATCCCTCAGCGTAGATTATGCGGCCAATGTATCGGCAAGGATTGATGAACCTCCGGGAAGAATAGATACCACGCAGTTAGATCCCCTGAACCGACCGGGATATACACGGCGTGACTCCGTTATTGCAAACATCAGAAGAGGGGGTAGAATGACCTTGTTTCATCATACTGCCAATGCCAACTGGACCATTCCCATCAACAAATTTCCGCTCCTGAACTGGATTACCTCTCAGGCCAAATACAGCGCCAATTTTGATTGGGTTTCTGCACCACCCAATATCCTTGCCCAGCAGGCAAGTGGAGATACAGCTGCCATTGCCAACACCATCACCAATTCAAACACCAAAACCATCAATGCCAATGTAACTTTTACTACCCTCTACAACAAGGTTAAATTCCTGAAAGAGATCAACAACCCCAAACCCAAAAAAGAAAAACCACCCAAGACCAAAGAGCAAATCAAGAAAGAAAAAGAAGCATACAAAAAATTAACGCCCAAGGAAAAACTTGCTTACAAAGCCAGGGAAGATTCCATCAAAAAAGCTGAACAGGGTCCCAATCCCTATTTGGTGGGTTCACTTAAGTTTTTGATGATGTTTAAGTCGGCAAATGCCAACCTGAACGAGCAGCGAGGCACCTCACTTCCGGGCTTTTTGCCAAGCCCAAAAATATTTGGCATGGCCGACGGCAATTTCAACAATGCCTCTGCACCCGGATTGCCCTTTGTATTTGGCGACCAAAGCAACCTTGTACTCGAAAATGCAAACAAGTACGGGTGGATCACCAAATCATCCCAGCTAAACACTTTTTTTACGCGCTCATACAACCAGAATTTTACTGCCAATGTGGTCATTGAGCCCATCAAAGACATGAAGATTACCCTGAACTGGTCAAGAAACGCAACCAAAAACAACACTGCCGTTTTCAAATATGACCAGGCAACTGATTCCTATACCACCTTCTCGCCTAATGAAACCGGCAGCTACAGCATCTCCGTGATTACCTGGGGCACTGCCTTTGTAAAGGATGACCGCGGTACCAATTCAAGCGCAAATTTTCAGCAGTTTTTAAGCAACAGGGAAGAAATCTCGAAGAAGTTGGGTGCCTCCCGCGGACTCAGCAATGATAGTCTGAACAGCAAGACCGGTTTCTTCAACGGGTATGGAAACACCCAGCAGGATGTGCTCCTTCCTGCCTTTTTTGCTGCCTACACCAAAACACCGATTGGCAATGTGCCCCTTAACTTTTTTGCCCAATTGCCCAAACCCAACTGGCGCTTTAATTACGATGGACTCTCTAAATTGCCTTTGCTCAAACCCTATATCAAAACCCTTACCATGAGCCATTCCTACCGCTCCACATTTAATATTGCTTCCTATACCACCAACCAGTTTTATGTTGACGACGGCAAGGGCAACTCCACCCTGCGCGACCTGAACGGAAACTACCTGCCAAGACGGGAAATTCAGGTGGTTACCATCACAGAATCTCTTGCTCCTTTTGTTGGTTTTGATGCTACTCTTCAAAACAGCATGCTTGTGAAGGTTGAGCTCAAACGCGACCGAACAATCTCCCTGAGCATGGCCAACAGTCAGGTAACCGAACTCTCTACCAATGAAATCCAAACCAGTCTGGGATATAACTTTAAAGATGTGATTCCTCCCTTTGCCAAACGCCTGAACCTAACATTAAAAAGCGATCTCAAACTCCGCTGCGATGTTTCTTTCAGGCGCAATAAAACCGTCATCCGACAGGTAGAAACAGCCATCAATGAAATCACTGCCGGTCAAAACCAATTAACCATCCGACTGAACGCCGATTACATCATCAATTCCAGACTGAACCTCAGGATGTTTCATGAAAGAAATGTAACCACCCCAAGGGTCACCACCAGCTTCCCCACAAGCAATGTGCGCACCGGTATTCAGCTCCAGTTTACCATTGCACAGTAATCACATAAAAATTTACCTTTGCAACCAGATAAAACATCAGCTCCATGACATTCCCCGAAAATCTCCGCTACTCCAAAGACCATGAATGGATTAAAACAGAAGGTAACCATGCTTACATAGGCATCACCGATTTTGCCCAGGGAGAACTGGGTGATGTGGTATATGTTGACATCAACAGCATGGGAGAAACACTCGACAAGGAAGCCGTGTTTGGCACAGTAGAAGCCGTAAAAACTGTATCCGATTTATTTATGCCCGTTTCCGGTAAAGTAGTCGAAATCAATCCGGGGCTTGAAGGTGCTCCCGAAAAAGTGAACACTGATCCTTACGGTGATGGATGGATGATAAAAATCGAACTCAGTAATCCTTCCGAAGTGGAATCCCTGATGGATGCAGCCTCCTACAAAACTTTCCTCGGACATTGATTCTTCTCTTTAAACAATATCACAGGCCCATTCTCTGGGCCTTTTTTATTGCCCTTCTTTGCGGAATGCCCGGAAAAAGCATCCCTCATATCTCCTGGCTCGAACTACTTTCATTTGATAAATTCGTTCATGCTTCCTTGTTTTTTGTACTCATCATCCTCATCAAAAAAGCTGACAAAGGAAGCCTGAAACGATTGCTGGTTTTTACTGCTGTTTGTATTGCTTACGGTGGTTTGCTGGAACTCATGCAGGCCTTCTGGTTTACCGAGCGCAGTGCCGATTGGATGGACTTTACAGCCAATACCATCGGTTGCTGTTCCGGACTGCTCGCAGGCTACAAATCATCCTGATTTTTTTTACTACTTTCATCACCACAAAACAAACATGAGCACCCGCCATACATTCGATTCCTGCCCGGTAGATCAGGTGATGGTTGAAGAAAGATGTGCGCGCTTTCAAACGCGAAGCATCAAAAAATCATCCAAGGTTCATGGCCTCCATCTGGCACTGAACATGATTGACCTCACCACCCTCGAAGGAAGAGATACCCCCGGAAAAGTGAAACAACTTTGCTACAAAGCGGCACACCTGCATGATGCCCATCCCGGTCTTCCCTCTGTGGCTGCAGTATGTGTATACCCTTCCATGGTAAAAACAGCAAGAGAAGCCTTGGGTGAATCCAACATCAGAGTGGCCTCAGTATCTACCGCGTTTCCCTCAGGACAAGCTCCCTGGAGCACAAAAAAAGACGATACCCTTTTTGCCATTGACCAGGGCGCACACGAAATAGATATGGTCATCTCCAGAGGAGAATTTCTAAGAGGCAATTATGCTTTTGTGTTCGACGAAATAGCCTCCCTTAAATCACTCTGCGGAGAAGTATCGCTAAAAGTTATTTTTGAAACCGGTGAATTGTCCACACTCGACAATGTGCGACTTGCCAGCGACCTTGCCATTGCAGCCGGCGCAGACTTTATCAAAACCTCTACCGGAAAAATTTCTCCGGCTGCCACCATGCCCGTTACTTATGTGATGATTGAAGCCGTGCGCGACCATTACCTCAAAACAGGACGCATGGTTGGCATCAAACCTGCAGGCGGAATATCCACTGCAAAATCGGCCTTGCAATATCTTGTCATGGTAAAAGAAACGCTCGGAGAAGCATGGCTGAGCAACCGGTGGTTCCGTTTTGGCGCATCCAGTCTGGCCAATGATCTCCTGATGCAAATCCTCAAAGAACAAACAGGCGTTTATCAGGGTTCCGATTATTTTTCCAAAGACTAAACATGCCAAAACAATTACTCCTTCCCTCACATACCTGTCTCATTACTTTTACTTCCGCCGATGTAAAAATGTGGAGCCTCCCAGAAGATTCGCTTGACCTGCTCCAACATTTCCGCAAGCAACTGGCTGCTGTTTCGGAAACACTGGCTTTTGCCATCGTTCCCGGAAAAGCTGCATTTGTTGTTACCTTTTCTGAAGAAGAAACACTCTTTAAGTACTTTAAGGAAGAGGGGAAATTTCCGGAAGAGAACGAAACCCTCGAAGGTATTCGCGCCCTCAACAAACAACTCGCTGCCCAACAATTCAATGTGTTCGACAGGCAACTGTACAAATTACTCACCGGTATTTTTACGCCGGAAAAATCCCGCAAAATCCAAGTCACCTGCAAAATGCTTGCAGATGATCAGGAGATTCGCGAAGAAATTATCCATATCCACCAATTGCCCGTGTTGAATCATTGCTGCACTTCACCGGCCCACTGGAAATTCTCCTCCTACCAGGCCGTACTCTCTGAAGCACAAACAGCACTCCAACGCGAAAAAGTGCTTTCCCTTTTTGGTAACCGCGAAAACTTTTCATCCGCTCACACGGCAATCACTGATCAAACCTATTCAGCATGAAGAAAAAAGAAAAATCAAAAAACATTCCCTCCTTCGATTTTGCCGGCCAATGGAGCTATGCACCGGCACCCGAAGATACAGGCCATGTAAAGATTCACGATAAAAACCAGTTGTTTATCAACGGCAGGATGACTGCTCCCAAAAGCGGGAAATATTTTAATACCATCAATCCTGCCAATGAGAAAGTGCTTGCGTCAGTTGCACAGGCAGGATCCGCCGATGTAGACCAGGCAGTGAAAGCAGCACGCAATGCCTACAACAAAGTATGGAGCAAAATGCCTGCACGCGAGCGCGGAAAATACCTGTATCGCATTGCCCGTATGATTCAGGAAAAATCAAGAGAGTTTGCGGTAATTGAATCCATGAATGGCGGAAAACCCATTCGTGAAAGCAGGGATATTGACATTCCCCTCGCAGCAAATCATTTCTTCTATTACGCCGGTTGGGCAGATAAACTGGAATACGCTTTCCCCAACCGCAAACCCAATCCCATTGGTGTAGCCGGACAAATTATTCCATGGAATTTCCCTCTGCTCATGGCAGCATGGAAAATTGCTCCTGCCCTGGCTTGCGGAAATACAGTGGTGCTTAAACCTGCAGAAACCACTCCGCTTACTGCGCTCAAACTTGCTGAAATCATCAGTGAATCCGGACTTCCGGAAGGCGTGGTAAACATCATCACCGGTGATGGTTCCACAGGTGCTGCACTTGTAAATCATCCCGATGTAGATAAAATTGCCTTTACCGGATCTACCGAAGTAGGCAAAATCATCCAGCGCAGCATCGCGGGAACACAAAAAAAATTAACCCTCGAACTTGGAGGAAAAGCTGCCAATATCATCTTCGAAGATGCACCCATCAACCAGGCTGTTGAAGGCATCATCAACGGCATATTTTTTAACCAGGGCCATGTATGTTGTGCCGGAAGCCGGCTCTTTGTGCAGGAAAGTGTTGCGGATGAAGTCATACAAAAACTCAAACTCCGAATGGAAACACTCGTGGTGGGCGACCCGCTTGATAAAAACACTGATATCGGAGCCATCAACAGCAAAGCCCAGCTCAACACCATTCAGAATTACCTTTCGATTGGAACACAAGAAGGCGCAGAAATGTATCAAAGCAACTGCGCAATACCCTCCAAAGGATTCTTCTGCAAGCCCACACTCTTTTTGCATACTTCACAAAGCCATCGCATTGTGCAGGAAGAAATTTTTGGTCCTGTACTCGCCGTTCAAACCTTCCGTACGATTGAAGAAGTAATTGAAAAAGCCAACAACATTCCTTACGGATTAAGTGCCGGCGTATGGACAGATAAAGGAGCAAAAATATTCAACCTCACCACCAAACTCAGGGCCGGTGTGGTATGGGCCAATACCTATAACAAATTCGATCCACTGAGTCCTTTCGGAGGCTACAAGGAAAGTGGCTTTGGCAGAGAAGGCGGCTTACATGGATTATATGCATACACCCATCTATAACCTCATCACATGGCAAGAACAGAGATTTTAAAAACTTATAAGATATTCATCGGTGGGGCTTTCCCGCGCACAGAATCCGGAAGATACTACCCTCTCACAAACGGAAAACAACTCATCGCAAACATGTGTCTTTCTTCAAGAAAAGACTTCAGAAATGCTGTGGTTGCGGCAAGGGCGGCCTTCGCCGGATGGAGCAATAAGTCTGCTTTTAACAGGAGTCAGATTCTCTATCGTATCGCAGAACTGATGGAGGGAAGAAAACTGCAGTTTGTACAGGAGTTACAACAGCAGGGAATGTCAGCTGTTGCGGCAAAAAAAGAGGTGGAAGCCTCCATTGATCGCTGGGTGTATTATGCAGGCTGGTGCGACAAATACCAGCAAGTTTTTTCTTCAGTAAATCCTGTTTCATCTCCACATTTTAATTTTTCAGTGTACGAACCTACCGGAGTGGTCTCTGTTATCGCGCCTGAGCGAAGTGGTTTACTCGGTTTGGTAAGCTGCCTTGCTCCTGTTGTTGCAGGTGGCAACACATGTGTGGCACTCGCTTCGGAAGAAATGCCCCTCTGTGCCATCACACTCGCAGAAGTCATCCATGCCTCAGATGTTCCCGGTGGAGTAGTAAATATCCTCACCGGAAAAAAAGACGAACTTCTTGCGCACATGGCCTCACATATGGATGTGAATGCCATGCTTATCATGCGCGGCAAAAAAACAGCGCATGCAAAAGCAGCGGAATTGTCTGCAGGCAATGTAAAACGACTGTATTGTCATGATGAGTCAATCGTAAAAACAGCAGAAAATCCTTACCTCATTCTGGATTTTCAGGAACTAAAAACCACCTGGCATCCCATCGAAAACATTGGCGGATCGAGTGGTATCAAATACTGATTACATGGGCGTTCCCGGCAGAGCCGGGCGGGCTTTTCGCTCAAACTTTTTTGCAGGCAAAAAAGTAACCGCTGCAATCCCTAACGCAATTTTCTGTTAAAGAAAAATACGAGGGCAGTAAACCACCACTTTTTTCGAATGCCTTTGTTCAAAAAGTCCTTTCTCAATTGCCTATTGCGCTACCCAACCTCCATCCACGGCAATAGCCTGTCCGGTAATAAATGAGGCACCCTCTGAACAGAGAAAGATAACCGTTTCGGCAATCTCTTCAGGTGTGCCCAATCGCCCAAGCGGTTCACCCGCTTTCAGTTGCTCGATGGCCTGAGCATTGCCTCCGGTAAAACGATCAATCATGGGAGTGTGTATCACACCCGGACAAACAGCATTTACCCTGATGTTTTGCCTGGCATAATCCAGGGCAGCATTTTTGGTTAATCCGATGACTCCGTGTTTGGAAGCAACATAAGCCGGAACGCCTGCAAATCCAACCAATCCGGCTATTGAGGAATTATTTACGATGCTTCCTCCCCCTGATTTAAGCATTTCCGGAATCTGGTATTTCATGCAATACCATACACCCTTTAGATTGATGGCAATGGTTTTGTCCCAGTTCTCGTTTGTGCAATCGGTCACGGGGGCAGGTGTGCCTTCAATCCCCGCATTGTTGAAAGCAAAATCCAATCTGCCGTATTTTTCAACCGCAGAACTAACGAGTTTTTTTACATCAGATTCCAGCGATACATCGCAGGAAACAAAAAAGGCTTCGCCTCCTTCAGCACGAATGATTTTTTCTGTGTCTTCATCTGCTGTGCGATCAGCCAAAACGACTTTTGCACCCCTGCGTGCAAATGCAATGGCAGCGGCTCTGCCAATACCGAATGTGCTGCCCGTTACAAGGGCTACTTTGTTAGAAAAATTGGGTTCCATAAGGTGTGGTTTTAATTGGTGGGTTTTTCTCTGATGTGTTTTTCAGAAAATTTTTCTCTAATGTAGGGAGATTATAATTGTCTCATTCTGTTTTAACAATCCTTTTCACGCATTCTCACTTGCTTGTTTCTGTCACAGGTGATGCGGTGGATAGAGTCATTATTTTTATTCACTTTGATCCATACATTTGTTCCAACAACATGATCAGAATAAAAAACATTCCTATGAAGCTTGTGCAAAAAAGCATGCGTCTTTTTTCCTGTGCAGCTTTCTTCTTTGTTACATGTATCTCAGGAATCTCCGCACAGGTGCTCATCCACCAGGGACAATACGCTTCCGGCAAAGTACTTTATAACTGGGATGGGCAATTCCTTCGCAGCGGAGCCTACCGGAGCGGAAAAATCATCTGTAACTGGGACGGACGACTCATCAGGGATGGACAATACCGTTCCGGAAAAGCCCTTTACAACTGGGACGGAAAAATTCTCAGGCAAGGTGAATATACTTCCGGTGATGCTTTGTACAACCTCGATGGAATGGTAATCAGGCAAGGCATGTATGCCTCCGGAAAAGCCCTGTATAACCTGCACGACCAGGTGCTCCGACAAGGCCAATATCCTTCCGGAGAAGGCCTGTATCACATTGATGGAAAAATCCCATTTGCCATTTTGATTTTTCTCGCCGAATAAAGGAGAAGTGCAGGAGTAAAAAATTCAAGCCGGAAAAGAAAAATACAAAGCATCAGAAACGCAGGGCATACTGAAGGGCAAAGGTGCGCATGGGTTGTATGTCTGCCGGCCTTCCCATCATTTCAATATTAAACAGATTGTTTACAATGAGAGATATTTTTGAACCGGGTTTCATCTCAAAGGCAAAGCGGGCATCGCAAATGGTTTTTCCGGTGTTGTGAATGCTTCTGTACTCCGCGAGTCCCGGAACAATATACAAATCGTTGCGGATACCCGGAATCAAAGCTCCAAAAATGCCTTGCTGAAAAGCAATATCAATGTTCTGCATAAAAGACATGTAGCGTACACTCCAACCCAGGCTGAACCGTCCGTAGTCTAATTGCAGATCTCCCTTAAACATGTGGCGGTTCCGGTATTTAAGCACCTGGGAATTGTCGGTACCTGTGCGTACATAACTGCTATCGGAGTTAAGCGACCTGCCATCGGTAAGCGTATAACCAAGCATGGCAGTAAGTCCTACCTGTCTTATTTTGCCACCGGCATTCAGAGAAACATCAATGCCTCTGATCATTGTTTTGCCCACATTGCTGGAAGTAAAACCGGCGTACATCAACTTTTGAGAGATGTTGGGTTTTTTGATGGAATCGGGTACATAGTAACCAAAGATGTATTCAATGGTATTTTGAAACTCACTGTAAAAAAAGGCGGCATCGGCATAACCGTAAAGTTTGCCAAGCTTAAATCCCTGCTTGATACCTAGTTCTGCATTGTATCCATACTCGGGCAAAAGATTGGGGTTAGGATAAACCGTTAAACCTCCCACGCTGGTAGAAACAAATTTTTCTGCCACGCTCGGATAGCGATAACCCTGTCCGATGCTTCCTCTGAGAAAGGAAGATTCCAGCACCTGCCAGGTAATACCAAAGCGTCCCACCGGCATAAAGGGTGTATTCAGTTTAGTGGCGCTTCTTCCTATGGAAGGCAGTTCAATGGAAGGACGGTTGGAAATGCCGTTGAGTTCAAAATATTCTGCTCTTGCACCCAGCGAAAGTGAGAGCGGCCCAAGTTCTTTGTTCAACTGAAAGAAAAAAGCTGCGTTGCTGCCTGTGTGATTTCCATACAGGGAATCGGAGTTTATCCTGTTGGCAATGTACACCAATCCTGTGTTGAGCACCCAATCATGCAAAAAGGTATGTCGAAGCACATACTCGCTGTACAACACATCTGAACGCGAATCCTGTTTGGTATCATTCAGGTTATTGGTTACATAATACCTCGACCTGAGGGTATGCTTGGTGCGGGAACCGGAATACCAGTGCAGCCATGGATCAACATTCACCCGGTAGGTAATGTAATTGCTGAGCGTACCCGGCAAAGGCTTCAGAGCACCTGAGTCTTTGTCCTGCCAGAGAATAAACAATGCTCCACCGGTGCGTTGCGCATTCCCGTTGATACCGGCAGAAAGTCCTTTGATCCTTTGAAAGTTGTATCGGGTATTGAGGTTAAACCTGATACGCTGTTCTTTTTCGCCCATCCGATATCCTTCGTCATTGAAGTAATTGGCACCGGCAACTATTTCAAATTGCTTGATTTTACGGGCATGATAGAAATTGATGCCCGAGTAGGTGGGATTTGCATTTTTCCACCATTTAAGCGCGCCCCTGAGCGGATTGTCATAGACGCCCGAGTACAGGGTGAGCCTTGTCTCCGGTTTTTCTTTTGCATACCCGGTGCGCACATTAATCACTCCGTTGAGGGCTGAAGAACCATACATGGCAGAACCTGCACCTTTCATCACCTCTACCTGTTCGATATTTTCTACCGGCAAAAAATTAAATTTAATATCGGAGGCATCACCGGCCAGCAGTGGCATGTCGTCTACCAGCAACATCACCCTGCTGCCGGCTCCATAGCTAAATCCGCTTTGTCCGCGCATACTCACCTGGCCATCGTTTACGCTCACCCCCGGCACCTGGTCGATGATGGTCTCCAGGTTTACGGTGTTTTTATTTTCAATCAGGGCTGGTTTAATGAGCTGAATACTTACCGGAACCCTGGCAATGTTCTGTTCATAGCGGGAGGAACTGATGATTACCTCATCCAGCTGACGCGGGGATGTACTCAGGTAGATCATGTATCTCTGATCAGGTGCAGCAAGATTTGCCTGGTAAGGGAGGAAACCGGGTGCCTTTACCAACACACTCACAGGAAATTCACTGATGGTAAAGGCTGCCCTGCCGTTTACATCGCTGGCGGCTATTTGTTTGCCACAGCTTACCAGGGCGCCAATCACACTGGTGCTGTCGCCTGCATCCCACAAATGAATCACAACATTTTGTGCCTGTACGGGCATGCAGGAAATCATCCATGCAAACAAAAAAGCAAAAAAACCTGTCTTTCCAGTCATTGTATTTTTATCAGTTGCTAAGTTGATAAAAAAAGTGACAAACAACTTAAGGGATATCCTATATTTGGCCATTGTATGAATCTATGGTACAGGCTGGCAGGCTTTATTCTGCGCAACCGCATCCCTGTTTTGGTGATTGTTGCCCTGCTTACCCTGTTCATGGGATATTTTGCTGCCAAGGTTCGTATCACCTACGAATTTGCCAAACTCCTTCCTGATGATGATTCCACACTGGTGGCCTACAACCGGTTTAAAAAACAATTCGGAGAGGATGGCGCCGTCATGGTGATCGGTGTTGAAGACTCCGGATTTTTCAAGCTTCGGAAATTCAATGATTGGTGTGAATTGGGCAAGAGCATCAACAAAATTAAAGGCATTCAGGAAGTGCTCTCCATTGGCAGAATAAGTACCCTGCATGTAAACGACAGCCTCAATAAATTTCAATTAAAACCACTTTTTCCGGAATTTGTTCCTTCCCAGCAAGTGCTTGACTCACTGAGCAAGGAAGTATACAGACTGCCCTTTTACGAAGGTTTTATTTATTCCAGGGACCATCGTTCTCACCTGATGGCCATCACCTTTACAAGGGAGATGCTCAACAGCAGAAACCGTCTGTCGATGGTAGATTCCATAAAGATCTTAGCCAGGCAGTTTGAAAACAAGCACAACCTTGCCCTTCACTACTCAGGCCTGCCCTACATACGCACGGTACTTGCCAGAAAAATCGCCTCCGAGATGACCATGTTTCTCGGCCTTGCTGTGTTGGTAACTGCCTTTATTCTGCTCTTGTTTTTTCGCAGCGCAACACCGGTTGTTTTCTCCCTGCTCATTGTCATCATTGGTGTGGTATGGTCTTTTGGCTGCATCGTTTTGTTCGGATACAAAATCACGGTCTTGTCCGGACTTATTCCTCCGCTCATCATCGTGATAGGAATTCCCAACTGCATCCTCATGCTCAACAAGTATCATCAGGAGTATAGTATGCACGGAAACCAGGCCAGGTCTCTTACACGCATGGTGGGTAAAATTGGTGTCTCCACCTTTTTTGCCAATGTAACTACCTCCATCGGCTTCGCTGTTTTTTGCTTTACAAAATCCTCCATCCTGGTTGAGTTCGGACTGGTGGCTTCCATCAATGTAATGGCCACTTATGTTATCTCACTTTTACTCATTCCTGTTATCTTCAGCTATCTTCCGCCACCTTCGGTAAAACAGATCAGGCATGTGGAAAATCCGCTGGTAACAGGCCTGCTTAAAAACATCGATTGGTGGGTGCATCATCACCGTAAACTCATTTATGGAATCACCATTTTGCTGGTGCTTATCTCCATGATTGGAATTGCCGGAATCAAAGCAGAGGGCTTTGTTGTTGACGACCTTCCCTCAGATGATCCGATTTATACAGACCTGAGGTTTTTTGAAAAAAACTACGCCGGTGTACTGCCTTTCGAGATTGCCATTGATACCAAAAAGAAAGGCGGTGCATTTAAACTTAAAACCCTATACAAGATCAATCGACTGCAGAAGATTTTTCAGCGATATCCTGAGTTCTCAAAACCTTTATCGGGTGCCGAGGCCGTGAAGTTTGCCAACCAGGCGCTCAATGATGGCGATCCCAAACATTACCTTTTGCCTCCTGCCAGCGATATGGCGCGTATTGGATCTCTGGTTTCCGGAACAGGAAAGAAGCTAAGTACTTTTAAGGCTTTTGTTGACAGCAGCAAACAAATGACCCGGATAAATGTACAAATTGCTGATGTGGGCTCTATCAAAATGAAAAAACTTCTTAAGGAAATCAGGCCCGCTGTAGATTCTATCTTTGATCCGAATGAATACCGGGTTTCTCTTACCGGGAATTGTGTGATGTTCCTGAAAGGAAACGATTACCTGGTAAAAAATTTGATTGAGAGCGTATTCTTTGCGGTGATACTGATTGCGATTGTGATGTTTACCCTTTTTACCTCTTTCCGCATGGTGATAATCAGTCTTCTGCCCAGCATGATACCTCTGCTGATTACTGCGGGCTTCATCGGATACTGGGGCATTCCTCTGAAACCATCAACCATTCTGGTTTTTAGTATTGCTTTTGGTATTGCATCAGATGGCAATATGTATTTTCTAACCAAATACCGACAGGAATACAGGTTGCAGCACTACAGCATTTCCAAAACAGTGAGCAAAACACTCGGAGAAACCGGTGTGAGCATGATATACACCGCCATCATCCTGTTTTTTGGTTTCGGTATTTTCATGGCCTCCGGATTCGGAGGAACAGCCGCACTCGGGCTGCTGATTTCTATTACCCTGCTGATTTCCTACGCATCCAATCTGATACTTCTTCCTTGCTTTCTCCTGTCGCTCGAAAAGCGACTCATCACAAGGGCCTTCATCGAAGAACCACTGATCGAGTTCTGGGCCGAAGAGGAAGACATTGCCCTCGATGAACTCAGGGTGAAACAGCCCGAAAAATAATTTCTATCTTTGAACCTCAGCAGTTTGCAATGAAAGGTATTATTCTTGCCGGTGGCAGCGGAACACGCCTGCACCCCCTCACCCTGGCCGTGAGTAAACAACTCATGCCGGTGTACGACAAACCCATGATTTACTATCCCTTGTCGGTACTGATGATGGCCGGAATAAGAGAAGTACTGATCATCTCAACCCCCCACGATTTGCCACATTTTGAAAGGCTGCTGGGCGACGGAAGCCGCATCGGTTGCTCCTTCTCCTATGCTGTTCAGGAAGTGCCCAACGGACTGGCACAGGCATTTGTCATTGGCAAATCTTTCATCGGAAACGACAAAGTTTCACTCATCCTGGGTGACAATATTTTTTACGGCTCGGGCCTCGGCAGACTTCTGCAGGGCTTTCATGATCCCGATGGAGGAGTGGTATTTGCTTACCATGTATCCGACCCGGAACGATACGGCGTGGTGGAATTCGATGCAGCCAACAAGGTTTTGTCCATTGAAGAAAAACCTGCCAAACCCAAATCAAACTATGCAGTACCTGGCTTGTACTTTTATGACAACGAAGTAGTGAGCATCGCAGAAAACCTTAAGCCTTCGGCAAGAGGTGAATATGAAATTACTGATGTAAACAAAGAATACCTCCTTCGCGGAAAGCTTCAGGTGGGCATACTTGATCGCGGAACCGCCTGGCTCGACACCGGTACCTTTGCCTCCCTGATGCAGGCCGGTCAGTTTGTGCAGGTGATTGAAGAAAGACAAGGACTTAAAATCGGATGCATAGAAGAAGTGGCTTACCGCATGGGATACATCAATCAAACCCGGTTACACGAAATTGCACAACCACTTACCAAAAGCGGATATGGCAATTATTTACTCACATTGTAAACATACTTACCAATAGTCATGGCAAAAATATTAGTAACAGGAGGAGCAGGATTCATTCCCAGTTGCCTGGCCGAAAAACTCGCCGAAAACAAAGAGAATTCAATCGTACTGGTAGATAATTTTGTCACCGGTTTTTCCTCTAAAATACCTGTTTCACCCAATAACAATATCCGCTTTATCAAGGCAGATGTAAATAATTACGAAGACATCTCGGGTATCTTTTTCGCTTATCAATTCGATTTTGTTTTTCATTACGCTGCACTGGTTGGTGTAAAAAGAACCCTCGAAAATCCGGTGATGGTTTTACATGATATCACCGGCATTCGCAACATCCTGCAATTGTCTAAAAACACAGGTGTCAAAAGGGTCTATTATTCATCTTCCTCAGAAGTGTATGGCGAACCTGTGGAGTTTCCTCAGAATGAGCACACCACCCCACTCAATTCCAGATTACCCTATGCCATTGTAAAAAATGTGGGAGAAGCCTTCCTTCGCAGCTATTACCAGGAGTACGGTTTGGAATACACCATCTTCCGTTTTTTCAATACCTACGGACCCAAACAATCTAAGGATTTTGTGGTGTCTAAATTCATTTTTGCAGCTCTCAATGACAAGCCCATCACCATTTATGGCGATGGAAGCCAAACACGCACCTTCTGCTATATCGACGACAATATTGAAGCTACTACCAATGCTTATTATCGCAATGCTTATGTCAATGATGTTGTAAATGTGGGTGGCGGAGACGAAATCACTATCCTTGAGCTTGCACAAACCATTATCAGGCTTACCAATAGCAATTCAAAAATCAAGCACCTGGCCCCTTTGGAGGAAGGAGATATGACCCGTAGGAAACCCGATGTGTCAAAAATGAAACAACTCCTGCAAAGACCTATGCTTAGCCTTGACATTGGCCTGATGAAGGTGATTAAAAACCATGCCCAAATCCGCTGATCGTGGACATTGGTTTGTTTCAGGATCACCTCGAAAAATCCATTGCTGAGATCTGTTCTTCAGAAGGAAGCAAAAAGCCGGAGCATTTATATACCCCGGTTTCATATATCCTGTCCCTTGGAGGAAAACGCGTGCGTCCGCTCCTCACGCTCATGGCCTGCGACCTGTTTGGAGGCGATTACAAAGAAGCCACTTCCGCAGCCATTGCCATAGAAGTTTTTCATAACTTCAGCTTGTTGCATGACGACATCATGGACAATGCCCCCCTGAGGCGCGGAAAACCTTCCGTTCATGAGAAATGGAATATTCCCATCGCAATTTTATCGGGGGATGCCATGCTTGTAAGAGCCTATCAGTTCCTGGATCACTACCGGGGCGAAACCGGAGACAAACTCAGAAAACTGTTTTCTGCCACTGCCTTGCAAGTCTGCGAAGGACAACAGCTCGACATGGATTTTGAAACTGAACACACCGTGACGCAGGCTCGTTACCTGCAAATGATTTCCCAAAAAACAGCCGTCCTGCTCGGCGCCTCCATGCAAATGGGAGCCATCGTAGCAAACGGAACGGATACTGATGCAGCTCATATTTATGAATTTGGCAGACAGCTCGGCATCGCATTTCAGTTACAGGACGATTATCTCGACCTGTATGGCCACCATGATTCCTTTGGCAAAAAACCGGGAGGTGACATCATTGCCAATAAAAAAACCTTCATGGTCATCAAAGCCCTCGAAATGGCCAACCGTTACATGAAAGAAGAGCTGGAACATTGGATGAATCATCCAACAACTGATCCCGACGAAAAAGTAAATGCCGTGAAAAGAATATTTGATTTTTTAAAAATTTCCGATCACACCCAAAATAAAATACAAACGCATTCGGAGCAGGCACTCAAACATTTGAACCACATCAAGGCTCCAAAAGAAAAAAAACTTGTTCTTGAGATGTTTGCCGGAAATCTGATGAACAGAGTAAAATAAAACCTCATGTATGCAGCGTAAATAGGCTTGCATCAAATCAGCAAATAAAATTTATACGCTCATCAGGGCCGGCAGGATAAAAGACCCGGAATGGCCATTTCACTCAGGGTAATTTGAGGGATTGTTTCGAAAAATTGAGCGTCAACAACAAAATCAATATCACGATACTATAAATAAGGATGTAGATTTTGAATAACTCATAGGTGGCAGTTAAAATCGTACCGGTATAGGCATACAGGCTGAAATAGATACTTAAAAAGATACCGGAAAGCAACACAGGGATGGTGATAGAATACCTTGCAGGCTTCCTAAAAGAATGCCTAACCAGAGAAATCATGGGCCAAACCATTAGTAAGGGAAGTGCAAAAAGCCTCGCCTCTCTTGCTTTGGCCATAGTAAGTACCACTGCCGTGTTTATTAAAAAACTTATCAGAATTCCTGTAAAGACAAGTTTGTTAGTAAACAATACCCGCCATGAAAGCACAAAAGGAAGTGTTAGCACCAACAGAAAACCTGAAATAGTTTCTAAAGTATAGGTGGAATCATAAAAATTCTGACTTAAATTTTTAATTCTTGCTTCTACTTGCCACAAACCCTGATCGCTTGCAGCAAGCGGATGTTTGATAAGCCACTGCTGCTTCCAAAACCATACCATCAGCAAGGAAATCGCAATTCCAAAAATGAGCAGCCGGTTTCTGTGCTCCTGAAACAAACGGATGCTTGGCCCGTGAGGGAAAAAGCCGTACATAAAAAAAACAGCCGGAAGAATCACCACGCCGGTCTCTCTGCAAACAAATGATAATCCCAGCAACAGACCGAACAGGAAAAATTTCAGGATGTCAACATATCCGGGAGTAGATTTTATGGCATGTTTGTTTTCGGTTGTCTGCAACAAATGATTGTCCGTTTCAAAGCAGGGAGAAGGGAGCCATAACATCGCTGAAAGTATGAGAGAAAATTGCAAGGGTTCATCATAGGTATAAATCGGTGGAAAGAAGGCAAAGATGTTGGAAAAACAACAGTAATATGAAACAACTGCAATGATGGCTCCCTTGTTTGAACCTCCCCACCTCATTGACAAAATATACAATAAAACGCCGCTTAACCACAACAGAAAAAGATTCAGTTGAACAAAAGCCACCGGTTCGCTGCAATGAAACCAGGCTGATATCATTTCAACAATCGCTGTGGTAAGCGGTCGGGCAGCAAATACAGGTAAGTCACGATGATAATCAATGGCTGTTTGCAAAGCAGCTTCATTAAACATGCTCTGAGAAACCGGCATAAGGTGTATCTCCCGAATTGCATACACAAGCACGAAACAAAGTACCATCAGAACGGATACATTTCTGCCTCTTGTCCGGTAATTAGTCATCCTGATTTTCTGATTGAACAAATATCATGAAGAGTAAAAACCAATCTCCTGTTCACTCAGGCAGGAGCTGCAGCCCATTTTTTCTTCAGAAAATTCCCTTTCTAACATCTGTTTGAAAGTGCAATATCGCAAATTTTTACACATCAAATCGCTCCCTCAACCTACTAACAGCCTCAACATCTGAACCGGCAAAAATGAATCATTTTTTTAAAAAGCGCAACAAGTCAGCATCATTTTACCATCCTGTTTTTCATTTTTTTATTCGAAGGAGCGCTTGTCTTTTTTAGACTGACTTATTTCGCTCCTGCTTTTCAATAGTTACAAAACTTGTGCGGACGGGGATTAAATACAGTGATGAAATTTCTCCTTACACCTCTGCAGATGTATTAAAAATATGCGAAGGGAAATCTTGTAAAAATTTTCTTTTCAGAAGGCAATGAGCCCTGTGGTCATCAGGCCGCTTTTAGTTTGCTCAGCACCGATTGGGTGAGTTTTTCATTGGCATAGGAATAAGTAACCTTAAACACCTTTTCCTTGGTGTTTGGCAACTCAAACATGGCATCGGTGAGGATGGCTTCGCAGATGGAGCGCAGGCCTCTTGCACCCAACTTAAACTGCATCGCTTTTTCGATGATCAGGTCAAGGGCTTCTTTGTCAAACTTAAGTTGCACACCATCCATTTCAAACAAACGGATGTATTGCTTCACCAGTGCATTTTTAGGCTCTGTGAGAATTTGCCGCAGCATGCTCTCATCCAGGGGTTGAAGATAAGCCACCACAGGCAACCTGCCGATCAACTCCGGAATCAAACCAAAAGCTTTTAAATCGGGGGCAGAGACATATTGCAACAAATTACTTTCTTCGTGCTGTTCTCTTTTTGCCGATTTAAAGCCAATGGCTCCGGTATTTAACCTTCTGGCAATTTTCTTTTCGATACCATCAAAGGCGCCTCCGCAAATAAAAAGAATGTTGCGGGTATCTACCTGAATCATTTTGGCTTCGGGGTGTTTTCTGCCTCCCTGCGGCGGCACATTCACTGTGGTACCTTCCAGGATTTTCAGCAAGGCTTGCTGCACGCCTTCGCCGGATACATCGCGTGTGATGGAAGGATTGTCGCTCTTGCGGGCTATCTTGTCTATCTCATCAATAAACACAATGCCTTTTTCTGCTGCCTGCACATCATAGTTGGCTGCCTGCAGCAAGCGGGTGAGGATGCTCTCCACATCTTCGCCCACATATCCGGCTTCTGTGAGTACCGTTGCATCGGCAATACAAAAAGGTACATTCAATAATTTGGCAATGGTGCGGGCCAGGAGGGTTTTGCCGGTACCGGTTTCCCCCACCAGAATGATGTTGGATTTTTCCAGTTCAATGTCTTCTTTTTTTCCTGCTGTTCGCTGACCTTCTAAAATCCGCTTGTAATGATTATACACTGCCACACTCAGCGTACGCTTTGCAAAATCCTGTCCGATTACATACTGATCCAGAAAGGCCTTGATCTCAACAGGCACCACCACGGTGAGCTTGGAATCTGATTTTGCGGAAAAAGGACTGAGGTTTTTTTCCTCATTCAGAATAGCGGAAGCCTGCTCCACACAATGGTTGCAGATGTGTCCGTCGATACCGGCGATGAGGATGGAAACTTCTTTTTTTTCTCTTCCGCAGAATGAACAGCGTGTAGCCTTGCTCATGAATGGGTATGATTTGTAAAAGGAAAATTATCTTTTGGTGAGCACCTCGTCAATCATTCCGTAGTCGCGTGCCTCTTCTGCTGTCATCCAGTAGTCGCGGTCGCTGTCTGCCCATACTTTGTCGAAGGCTTGTCCGGAATGCCGGGAAATAATTTCGTACAGTTCTTTTTTCAGTTTCTGAATTTCCCTTGCGGTAATTTCAATATCCGAGGCTTGTCCCTGTGCACCTCCCAGTGGCTGATGAATCATCACGCGTGCATGCTTCAGGGCAGAGCGCTTGCCCTTGGCTCCTGCGCACATGAGTACAGCGCCCATAGAGGCTGCCATGCCGGTACAGATGGTGGCCACATCAGGCTCAATGTAATGCATGGTATCATAGATGCCCAATCCTGCATACACAGAACCTCCGGGTGAATTCAGGTATATTTGAATGTCTTTTCTGGGGTCGGTAGACTGAAGGAACAACAACTGTGCCTGCACGATGTTTGCCACCTGGTCGTCGATGCCGGTACCCAAAAAGATGATGCGGTCCATCATCAGTCGGGAGAACACATCCATCTGGCTTACATTCAGCTGCCTTTCTTCTAGGATATAAGGCGTGAGAGAGGTTACCTGATGCCTGTGGTAAGAGTCGAAGGTATTGCCGCTGATGCCTCTGCTGTGTACGGCAAATTTCCTGAAATCATTGTTGGTATCCATGGTTACGGTGTTTGTGTTTCGTAGAATTTTTCTTCATCCATAAAGACGCTTGTCACCTCAAAATGTTTTTCGAAGGCTTCAATGAGCTTTTCGGTCACAATTTTGTCGGCAATGCCTTCAATCTCTTTGCGCTCACGCAGCGATTTGTTTACATAGGCCTGAATATGTTCCTCTTCGGGCATGCTTCCCACATACTGGGTGTACTGCGAGATGTAAAAATTTCTCAGGTAATTTTTGAGGTCTTCTGCCTCTACCCTGATCTCAAAACGATCGGTGAGTTTTTTCTCAATCAGTTTCCAGTGCAGGTATTTTCTGTAATTATCAAAGTCGGCTTCAATCTCTTCGCTTGTCATGGGTTTTTCGCTCACGGCAGCAATCCAGCGCTTTAAAAAAGCCTCAGGCAAGGTCAATGGATTCTGTTCAAGCAATGTTTTTTGAATCTCATTGTACAGGAGCGTATCGGAATCCTTTTTGTAGGTATCTTCAATCTGCCGGCGGATGCGTGTGCGAAAGGCCTCTTCGTTGTCTACTTCCTCGCCAAAAACCTTGGCAAAAAATTCGGCATTCAGGTCAGCAGCTTGCATGCGGGATATTGCGGTAATTTTGATGCGATAGGTTTGGCCATGGGCTTCCAGCTCCTCAGGTTTTATTTTGAGCAGGCCGGCCCGGTCTGTTTCGTTGGCAGCAAGCTTTTGGATGTCTGCCACGATCACATCCTCTTTTTGTTTTCCCAGAAATGCCGCCAGGGTTTCTTCGTCCTTGATGGATTCAATCCAAACAGGACCATTCACAAAAATGCCTCCCGGTTTTACTTCCCCGTCCTCCTGCAGTTCGGTGATATCGGCATACACCAGGTCGTTTTTTTCAATCGTTTCAGGATAGGAAATGCTGCCAAAACGCTGTTGGAGACGGGAAATCTGATTTGCTATTTGCTCTTCACTCACCTGGATGTACCGGCGGGTAAAAGAGCCCTTGCCGGTTTGCAGTTCAAAGCTTGGAGCAAAGGCAATGTCGAATTTATAATCGAGGGTAGCGGGCGATTGCCAGCTGGGTAATTCCTTGTCTTTGTCTTCATCCGAAGGCAGGGCATTGCCCATCAGGTCGAACTTCTGTTCTTCAAAATAATCCTGCAGCGATCGCTGAAGAATACGGTTAACCTCCTCAGCCATGAGGGATTCACCCACCATTTTTTTCACCATGCCTGCAGGCACCATCCCCGGACGAAAACCGGGCATATTGGCTTTTTTGGCATAGGATTTTACGGCTTTTTCAAAAGGCTCGAGGTAATCAGCCGGATCGAGACTCACGGTGATCACTGCGTGCAAATCGTCGTGTTGTTGCTTGGTAATGTTCATGCTGCTTTATAAAATCGGGGGCACAAAGGTAGCAATTATCAGGGCTTGGAGATGCGTGTTACCCAACCATGCGTATCGCTTACCGCTCCGCGCTTGATGTCTATCAGGTGCTTGCCCAGTTTGGAGGCCACCGGTCTTTGGTCGAAGGGAGCAAGATGCATCTCCCGGTCTTTGTGGCCGATCATGGCAATGTGGCTCACGCCCACAGCCGTACCGGTACCAAAACATTCCTTGAGGCTGCCATCGTCATAACGCTGAATGATTTCATCCACAGAGATTTCTCTTACTTCTACCGGAATTTGCAGGTCGGAAGCAATCTGCAGGAGACTGTCGCGGGTAATGCCCGCCAGTTTGCTGTGGCTCAGGGGCGGTGTGGTAAGCACACCGTTAAACACAAACATGAGGTTCATGCTGCCCGATTCTTCCACATACTTGTTTTCCCTTGCATCCGTCCAGATGAGCTGGTGATACCCTTTTTCTATGGCCCGTCGGGTGGGATAAAAAGACCCTCCGTAATTGCCTGCGGCTTTTGCATAGCCGGTTCCACCTTCGGAGGAGCGGGAATATTCAGTTTCTATCATCACCTTGAGGGGTTCTGCATAGAAAGGCCCGGTGGGGGTGGTAAAAATGATGAGTCTGTAATTTTGAGAGGCTTTTACCCCAATGGCTTCATCGGTGGCAAAATACACCGGCCTCACATACAGGGCCAGGTCGTCGCCTGAGGGAACAAAACCTTTGTCGAGAGAAACCAACTGCTTGATGCCTTCCACAAAAAGATCCCGGGGAATGGGAGGCATGGCCATGCGCTGGGCCGACACATTCATGCGGGCTGCATTGTCGGGGAGCCTGAAAAAAGTAACATCCCCATCCACGCTCCGGTAGGCTTTTAGGCCTTCGAAGATGCTTTGCGCATGATGAAGGGCAGAGAGAGAGGGGGCAATTTCAAACTTGCCATAGGGTTTAATCACGGCTTGCTGCCATTCTCCGGCAATACAATCCGCCACCAGCATGTGGTCGGAGAAAATTTTTCCGAAAACCAGATGATCAAAATCCACGGAAGGGAGTCTGGACTGGGTGGTTTTTTCGATGGTAAACTGCATAATTCTTGGCTAAACTAAGGCTAAATCCCGAAGCCCTGCAAGCCATTTATCAAAAAAAACCTAAAGTGCTAAAAGCCATGAGGATGGGGAGGATATTACCGGCCCACTTCCTGAGAATGAGGGGATAGGTCGACAATTATTGTCTGAATCTTTTTTGAGGGAATTTCTTGCTTAATGGAAGAGAGAAAGCCTTGAGATGAAGAAGGAAGTGAAGGAGGCTTTTCAATAGATGTATTTCTGCAAGTGAGATAAATAAAAGCATGCTAACAACCGCAATTGCTCAGTGCGTGAAGTGCAATAGAAAGAAAGGCTAAACACGAAAAATAAAACCAATTAGCGTGCACCATAAAAAAAAAGTAATTGATGTTTGCAAAGACATATATTGACCATCCCCGGTGCAAACGAGAACGAGTAGTTTTCAGACGAAAAAATGAAATGCAGGCACCAGCTGAATGGTATGGCCCTTTATGTGCAATATATCACGCTGGTTAAAGGTGATAATGGTTCCTTCTTCCTTTTTAAAATAGCGCATGGCATCCAACAACCCTTCCGTTTCCCGAAGTTTGTTATCTCCGTTAATTTCCCAGCATACCTGTATCAGCATTTTGCATTTTTTGTTTTCAAAAACCACAAAATCGCATTCTTTTTGTTCGCGGTAATAGTAGATTGATTTGTACCGCTGCCGTAAATTAAGATACACGGCATTTTCTAACAACCGCCCCTTGTCATCCGTAAAACTGAGCGTATTTGCATTTACCATACCATTGTCTATGGCATATACCTTGCGTGGATTTACGGTTGTGTTTTTAGCTGACCAGCTGAAGCGCGGAAGAAAAAAAAACAGATAGGCGTCTTCCAGCCAGGTTAAATAATCGGATGTGGTGTTGGCA
>JBEICQ010000011.1:0-36854 GCA_040383885.1 Flavobacteriales bacterium
CATCAACCGCAAAAGCATGCTGATGGCACCCACCGGAAGGGCTGCAAAGGTGCTCTCTGTAGCCGCACAAAAAAAAGCGTACACCGTTCATAAAGTTATTTATCATACCGACACTGATGGCTTTTCGGGTTTGCTTTTTCAATTGCAGCACAATGCACACAAGAGAACAGTTTTTATTGTGGACGAGGCTTCCATGCTGGGAGAATCGCCACAGGATGCGAGGCATCAGTTTCACTTACTGGATGATTTGATTCAGTTTGTTTATTCGGGTGATGATTGCAGTTTGATCCTGCTGGGAGATGATGCCCAGTTGCCTCCCGTGGGGCTTGATCACAGCTACTCACTTTTTGGCGAATATTACCGTCGTAAATTTTCACTTGAAGTACTCGAATTATCTCTTTCAGAGGTGATGCGTCAAAAAGAAGATTCCGGCATCCTCTGGAATGCCACGCACATCAGAAGTCATATTGAGCAGGCTGCCTTCTTTGATCAGATCAATACACTTGCTTTTGAAGATGTGAAGCGTGCCGATCCTTCTGAATTTACCGAGTTGCTGGAGCGCTCTTACTCAAAGGCAGGGCGAAATGAGTGCATCGTGATTACCCGTTCCAACAAGCGCGCAAACCAGATTAACAAGCATATCCGCAACAGCATTTTTCAGTATGAAGATGAAATCATCACCGGCGATTTGCTCATGGTGGTGAAGAACAATTATTTCTGGCTCGACAAAAAACACAGTGCAGGCTTCATCGCCAACGGTGATTTTGCCGAAGTGGTAAGGGTGATATCCAGAGAGGAAAAGTTTGGATTCAGGTTTGCAAAATTGCTGCTTCGTTTTACTGATTATCCCGAGGAGGATGAAACGGAATGCATGGTGTTGCTGGATACGCTGCATTCACCTGCAACCGGCCTGGAGCCAGAGAAACAAAAGCAACTCTATACGCAGATGCAACTGGGCTATGCCAATGTTAGCGAAGGTAAAAAACGCAATGCGTGGTTTAGGGAAGATCCCTATTTTAACGCGCTTCATGTAAAATATGGCTACGCGGTTACCTGCCACAAATCGCAGGGTGGTCAGTGGAGAGAGGTGTATCTGGACATGTACGGTTGGTTTTCGCCTCAGGCAGACCGTGAGTTTCTCAGGTGGCTTTACACAGCCGTAACCAGGGCATCGGGGAAGCTGTTTTTACTTGCCGCCGGTCAGTAAGCATCAATGGTTGTTTAGCATGTGATACACGGAATAGGCCATGAATCCGATGGCATTGGCCAGGGCCTCTTCGCTGGCATCAAACCGGGAGGTATGCACACCATGTATCATGTTTCGCGTGGCATTGCCCGTGCCAAGACGGTAAAAGCAAACAGGAACCCTGCGGGAAAAAAAGGCAAAGTCTTCTGCGGTCATCCGCTTTTCGAGGGCAAGTACTTCGGAGGGACCGAAATATTTTTCTGCCAGCACCCGGGTTGTTTCGGTGAGTGTCTCATCATTCAGCAGGGAGGGATAACCCACGCGTATTTCTGCTTCTACATGGATATTGAAGGAGGACGCAATCTCAGCACAAACCTGTTTGATTTTTTGATGCACTTCTGTCCTGAGTTTTTCATCAAAGGTGCGAAGTGTTCCGGCTGCTCTGGCGTATTCAGGAATGACATTGGTTGCACCTTCGGCCATTACCTGACCGATAGCAAAAACCATTTCAGTGCTTGTTTTTTCAGGCGCAAGCGTTGTGTAGAGCCGGAGGATGATTTCCGACAAAACCGGGATGGGGTTTTGGTATTTATGGGGCATGGCTGCATGTCCGCCTTTGCCTTTTACGGCAATATAAATTTCGTCGGTGGAAGCCATGAACTCACCCGGGCGCAATCCTATTTTGCCCTCCGGAATTTCGGGAGTCACATGTTGTGCGAGCAGGGCATCGAATGCATATGCGTCAAACAAGCCTTGCCTGAGCATGAGGTTTGCACCTCCCGGAAGTTTTTCTTCTCCGGGCTGGAAGATGCCCACCAATCTGCCCTTTACTCCGGGCGTGTTTTGCAGGAGCATCAGCACGCCTGCCACAGCTGCGGTGTGAAAATCATGTCCGCAGGCGTGCATCACTCCCGCATGTACGGAAGCATATTCGGTTTGATTTTCTTCCTGAATGGGCAAGGCATCAAGTTCGCACCGGATGCCAATGGTTTTTCCTTCGGAGGAAAATGCATGCAGTGTAGTAAATCCTGTATCCAGCCATTCTTTATGAACACTTATGTTTTGTTGTGCCAGAAAACTTTTCAGGTATTGGGCCGTTTCAAATTCCCTGAACGAGAGTTCGGGATGCTTGTGCAGATGGCAGCGAAGTTTATAGCACACCCCTGACAGGAGCGCGGCTTCTTTTTTAAAGTAGTCCGGACCCAACATCTTTTTATTGCGCTACAGGCAGCTGCAATTGAATGCCTGTTTGTTTGATGCCATTCATGCCTTTTCTCACATTTTCTACCTTTTCAAAACCTGCCTGCTTCAGCAGAGAGCAGGCAATCATTGAGCGATAGCCGCCGGCACAATGTACCATCATGGTTTGGTTTTTGGGTAGGGTATGCAGAGAACTCATGAGGTCGGCCAATGGCAGGAGTTGCGCGTCGGCCACCACGCCACTTGCCTGTTCACCGGGATTTCTTACATCCAGGATGGCTTTCTCCCCCTGCAGTTGCAGCGTAAATTCCTGCGGTTCTATGGATTGAATACGATCGCAGGGCAGACCATAATTTTCGCTGAACCCACCGGCCGTATATCCTTCGATATTCTCGAAGCCAACCCTGGCGAGGCGGGTAGCAGATTCATGTTCTTTGCCCGGCTCACACACCAGAATAATCTGCTTGTCTAATGGGATGAGCGTAGCAGCCCAGATGGCAAATTGACCGGACAAGCCAATGTTGATGGCGCCTTTGTAGAAGCCTCTTTCAAAGGCATCAGGTTCGCGGGTATCCAATAGAAGACTTCCCCGGTTCAGATTTTCTTCCACCTGTTTTGCATGCATGGCAGTTTGGGCTTTGCTCAGCAGGTCGGGCAGGGGCGTGTATCCGTTTTTGTTGATGCCTGCATCTTTAAAGAAATAGGAGGGAGGTGCCATTAGTCCCTCGGTAACCAGTTTGATAAACTCATCACGGTTTTTAGCCAGCAGAGCATAATTGGTTTTTCTTTGCACACCAAGGCTTGAAAAAGTTTCTTTGCCGATATTTTTTCCGCAGGCACTTCCTGCACCATGGGCGGGATAAATAACTACCTCATCAGGGAGTGGTAGAATGTGAGCGTGGATGGAATCATAAAGTTTGCCGGCCAGGATTTCTTTGGTGAGCCCTGCATTGTCGCCTGCCAGGTCGGGCCTGCCCACATCGCCTATAAAAAGCGTATCGCCTGTGAACAAAGCGAGGGGATTGCCTGTTTGGTTTTTCGCAAGAATACAGATGGATTCCAGGGTATGTCCCGGAGTATGTAAGACCTGAAGTGTGCAATTACCAAGTTTGAACTCCTGCAGGTGTGCAGCCTGCAAGATGGGGAAGCCGGTTTTTGCAAGAGGTCCGAATACAATCGGTGCTCCGCTTTCGGCTGATAAATCGAGGTGACCGGAAACAAAATCGGCATGAACATGGGTTTCAAAAATATATTTGATTTCGGCCTTGCGGCTTGTCGCAAGAGTATGGTATGCTTCAGTGTCCCTGATGGGATCGATCACTGCTGCTTCCCCGTCCGATTCAATGTAATAGGCTGCCTCAGCCAGGCAGTTTGTGTAGAGTTGTTTGATAAACATGATGCAAAGATAATTACACTTGGCGGCACACCCGTCTTTGGACGCTTGCTTTGTGCAAACTAAATTTACCTGTATCTTTGCAAGCCTTAAAAAAGTAAACAAAAACAAATAAATATGAGCGCAACCGCAACAGAAAAAAAAGTGGCTTTCAAGGTAAAAGATATTTCCCTTTCCGAATGGGGCCGTAAGGAGATTAAACTGGCAGAGGCTGAAATGCCCGGTTTGATGTCTCTCCGTGATGAATTTGGCAACTCCAAGCCCCTGAAAGGAGCAAGGATTGCAGGTTGTTTGCACATGACCATTCAAACTGCCGTACTTATCGAGACGCTTACAGCGCTGGGAGCAGAAGTGAGCTGGTCATCCTGCAATATTTTCTCCACCCAGGACCATGCAGCCGCAGCCATTGCAGCCGCAGGTATTCCTGTGTTTGCCTGGAAAGGAATGACTGAAGAAGAATTTGACTGGTGTATCCTGCAAACGCTCCATGCTTTTAGCGACGGACAACCGCTCAACATGATTCTTGACGATGGCGGTGACCTCACCAACATGGTGCTCGACCGCTTTCCTCAATTGGTTTCAGGTATCCGCGGCATCAGCGAGGAAACAACCACCGGCGTGCATCGTTTATATGAGCGCATGAAGAATGGCACTTTGCCATTGCCTGCTATCAACATCAATGACTCTGTTACAAAATCTAAATTCGACAACAAATACGGATGCCGCGAATCCCTTGTGGACGCCATCCGCCGTGCCACCGATATCATGCTTGCGGGCAAGGTTGCTGTGGTTGCCGGTTACGGCGATGTGGGAAAAGGTTCTGCCCAGTCTCTCTCTTCTCAGGGCGTGAGGGTAATCGTTACAGAAATTGACCCCATTTGTGCTTTACAGGCTGCCATGGACGGCTACCAGGTTTTGAAAATGGACAATGCAGTGAAAATTGCCGATATCGTTGTTACCGCTACCGGAAACAAAGACATTGTTACCGAAAGACACTTCAAAGCCATGAAGCACAATGCCATTGTATGCAACATCGGTCACTTTGATACAGAGATTGACATGGCCTGGTTAAATGCCAACTGCGGATCCACAAAAGATACCATCAAACCACAGGTTGATAAATACACTGTGGACGGAAAAGACATCATCGTACTTGCCGAAGGCCGTCTTGTGAATCTGGGTTGTGCTACCGGTCACCCCTCCTTTGTGATGAGCAACTCTTTTACCAACCAAACCTTGGCTCAGCTTGAGCTTTGGGCAAATTATACCTCCTACAAAAACGAGGTATATACACTGCCCAAGCATCTGGATGAGAAGGTAGCTGCCTTGCACCTTTCAAAAATCGGTGTTGAGTTGGATGTGCTTACACCTTCTCAGGCAGATTACATTGGCGTATCTGCCAAAGGGCCTTTCAAGGCAGAGTGGTACAGATATTAATAACTACTATTACATGTGTTTTTCAGGGGCGGAGCATCATACATGCTCTGCCCTTGTTTTTTTACTGCCCTGGTAGAGCGAGTATTTGCGCAGGCGACATTCAATGCCCCCATTAAAAAGTTCAATAGATGCACTGTGCTTGAGACCGATGTTTTTGAAGCCCTCGGGACTTCCACTAAAAATCCATGCATCACTGCCCTGGAAATTTTTCTTGAGTGTGTCGCCAAGGGATTTATAAAGCGGCAGGATTTCATCGTCCTGCATCCGCTCACCGTAAGGCGGATTGCAAATAATCAGTCCCCCCGGGTTGTTGTACTGATAGCTCTGAAAATCGGAGCTTAGCAAACGGATATAATTTTTGAGACCCGCATGTTCAATGTTCTGTCGCGCTTTTCGGATAACGGAAAGGTCTTTGTCTATGCCGCACAGGTCGGGCTGATGAACCAGGGTATGGGTGGTTTCCCATTCTTGTTTCACAGATTCCCAAAGGGAATAATCCTTGTTGAGCCAGTGAAGGAAGGCAAATTTTTTGCGCATAAAGGCGGGTGCAATTCCTCTGGCAATAAGTGCTGCTTCGGTTAAGAAAGTACCCGATCCGCACATCAGATCGAGCAGGGGTTGTTTGCTATCCCAGCCGGTAAGACGGAGGATGCCGGCAGCCAACACCTCATTGAGGGGAGCCGGACCGGTTTGCATCCTGTAGCCCCTCACATATAAGGGTGTGCCGCTGGCATTAAGGAAAATACTGCACTCAGTGCGGAATATATGTACATATACGGAAACATCCGGGTCTTCTTTATCCACATTGGGTCGTTTTCCATTGGTTTTTCGGAACCGGTCGGCAATGGCATCTTTGGTTTTAAGCGCCACAAACATGCTGTTGTCGAAGGCATCATTGTGGTTGATATTGGCTTTAACCGCAAAACTTTTTCCGGCATCGAAGTGGGATTCCCAGGGAATATCGAGCGCGCTGTTATAGAGGTCTTCGGCGGTATTTACCGTACATTCAGAGAGCATCACCAATACCTGAAGCCCAAGTCTGCTGCCGTAATTCAGGCGGTAAACGGTGGAAATGTCACCATAGCCGCTTACTCCGCGGTTGATGATCACGGCATCCTCCAGACCAAGTGATTTTACCTCTTCAAGAAGGGCCTGTTCCAGACCTTTGAAGGTGGTAACTACAAGCTTTTGTGACATGTATATTGTGTACTGTTTGTTCGCAATGTACCAATTAATGTAAAGCCCTTCGGGGTCTTTCAGGAAATAGGCGTGTACTTTCATTGAGCAAACAAATTTGTGTTGTAAATCAGGGTATTACATAGTTTGCAATTTGTTAATCGAGGAAGGGTCAATTTTTACCTATTGAATTTGATAAACATAATGATTTAACTTATTTTCGTGGCTTGATGATTTTTGAGAGCAGATAAATTTGTTATGAGGAAGATCTCCACAATTTTATTTTTGTTTATTCTGACGCCCGGTATTTTATTTGCCCAGCAGTGGAAAAAACAGCGTAAGGAAATTTTTGTGGGTATTGGTGCCTCAAATTTTTTGGGTGATTTGGGAGGTGCAGATCAGATTGGAACTTATGGCTTCAAAGATTTAGAGCCCTCACAAACCAGGTTTTCATTTACAGCAGGATATCGCTTCCGGTTTACACCGGCACTGTCTGCCAAGGCAGGTTTCTATTACGGGAGAGTTTCTGCTTCGGATGTAATGACGCAGGAACCTGCCAGAAAAAACAGGAGGCTTGAGTTTCGTTCAGATTTAATGGAAGTGTCTGCGCATTTTGAATACGCGCTGATCGAAGAGCATATCAAGGGCAGGTATGTGCGAGGAAAAACCCGTTTTCCCGTAAACACCTATCTCTTTGGAGGCTTCGGAATTTGTTATTTTAATCCCAAGTCGAGAATTAATTTTCAAGGTGATTGGATTGCTCTTCAGCCACTGGGTACCGAAGGCCAGGGCTTGCCGGGCATGCCCGCCAAATACAGCAGGGTTACGCTTGTTGTGCCGATAGGAATCGGATTTAAGTTTCCAATCACCAACCAGTGGCATATCGGATTGGAATATGGAGTGAGAAAAACTTTCACCGATTACATGGATGATGTGAGTGGCTCTTATTTCGACCGTGGAAAGATTGGTCAGGCATATGGTCCGCAGGCTGAGTATTTTGCCGATCCTGCTTCTTCACCCTACTTCGTTCCGGCTTCTTCCGGATATGTTTACACAGACAAAACGCCGGCTTTTGTTGCCAAGGGATATGAAAACTCCGGCTGGACCAATCCCGGACAATTGCGGGGCAATTCATCCAAAAATGATTTTTACATGCTTGGCAATGTATCCGTCTCCTACAAGCTGATCAAAGGAACAGCCAAGTCCAGGGTTAAACTCTGATTATTTATTATTTGTTTCTACTTAGGATTGTTTCAAATTGCTCAAGCATGGAATATCCGGGTGCATTCACAACAATCACATCCGCAATCTTTATGTAATCTTTGATAGTGGGTTGACGAAGGCGTCTTTCCTTGTACTCTGCTTCGGAAATACCACTTCTTGCATAGACCCTTTCCATCATCTCTTGTTCGGAGGCCAGTATGGCAATCATCAAATGGGTTTGAGCAATGACCTGAGGTAGCAGCAAGGCAGACTCCCTAAAAAGAAAAGGATGCCGGGCATTTTCTGCAACAAAGGCATCAAAGGCTTTTAAAACCTGTGGATGAAGCAATGCATTGAGTTTGGCCAGTTCCTCTGTTGATGAAAAAACAAGGTTCGCAATCGCTTTTCTGTCGGGCCTCCCATCGGGAAGCAATATATTTTCTCCCCACCAGGACGAAAGGACCTGTCTGTTTTCGACGGAATCCAACAGGGCATTAGAGACATCGTCGGAAACAAAAACAGGATATCCTAAAGCACGCGCAATATTGGCAAATGTGCTCTTGCCGCTACCAATGGGACCGCTTATTCCTATGATTTTCATGGAACCTGCTGTTTTGTGAGAACAAATTCAACCGCATTGGGTTCCAGGCGGCAATTCCTGGAAAATGCAGGCGATCTTGCAAAACTTAGTGGAAGGAGCGGATTGGAGGATTTGTTATTGATTTTTCCGGCATCAGCCACAATACGAAAATCGCTTGGATTAATATTCCGGTATTTACTGAGAGGTACCTGGCAGGAAACAGTAACCTTTTCGGGAAAGAGCTTGATGCTGTATGGAAACTGCACACCGACAACTTCTATGGCACAGTTTACTTCTGCCTCGGTAAATTTTTCAACCGGTATATTTACCAAAGCATTTTTACAGGGCAATTCAATGGTTTTGTAATTTTCAGGGATTGTCAGCGCAACAATATAATTGCCTCCTGAGTGTAATTTTTTTAACGAAAGAACCCGGGTGTAGATCGTATCCAGCTTTTCAATTTCGGGCCTGCTACCGCGAACCAATATTTTCTTTGGACTGAAAAATATTTCTCCGGAGAGATGATGTTGAGCTGCAAATTCAAGTTGCAGTAGGGGTTTTACCGGTAAGATGCGGCTGAATGGCATTTCAAACCTGCAATTTACTTGTCCGGGAAAAATACGGGAGATTTTCAGTGGGCCACTGTTTAACTGTTCGGCTATTTGACCTTGTTGCAGACTCAAGTTCAGAATTCCCATGTTTTCATTTTCGCCCTCTCCAAAACGCATCTGGCCCAAATCAACTTCTATCTTTCCGGGAACAGAAAACAAATGGTGAGCCAACAGGTTCATTCCTGTTCCTTCAAAGGTAATCAGGAGGGTATCCGGGAGTTCTTTGCTTATGGGCCGGGAGCCGGGAGCGTTTTTATAAGTAACCGGGTACTTTTCCTGGTGGCTGTAATCTTTCGAAAGAATGGTAAAAATCCAAAAGACAGAAGAAATCAGCAGGCAAATAAAAAAAACAACAATTCTGGGATTGTATTTCAGACCCTCGGAAAACATCATGAGTTCAAAGGTACATATCCGAATGGCAGTGAAAAAGGGACAAAAATCTTCAGCTGGATTTTACAGACAGGGGCCTGGTATGCTCCATGCTCACTGCAGATTTCTCAATCCTGAGTTTTACATTACTGTCCACCTCAACAAGCATGCTTTCAGACCCTTCCTCAAATTCCACAATTTTGCCGTGAATGCCGCCAATAGTTACAATCTTGTCGCCCTTCTTAAGACCTGCACGGAACTCTTTTTGCTCTTTTGTTTTTTTCATTTGTGGCCGGATCATGAAAAAGTAGAAGATGACACCAACCAAAACCAGGGGCAATAGTCCGCTCAATGGATTTTGATTACCGCCCTGGGGTGGGGCAAGAAGAAGAATGTGAAGAATGTTTAGTAGGTTCATTTGTTATTCGATTAAGACATTTGCTTTGATGGTAATGATTTTTGTAGAAGGCTTGCAATTGGTAACAATACTGATGGTTTTGGTTTGCAAGCCATGTTTGCCACTGCTGTTAAAAGAAACTTCAATTTCTGATTTTTCTCCGGGGGCAATGGGTTTTTTGGGGTATGCAGGAACTGTGCATCCGCAACTTCCTCGGGCATTTCCGATAATTAAATCTGACTTACCGGTATTGGTAAATGTAAAACGATGGCTCACTTTTTCTCCCTGACGCATATCCCCAAAGTCATGGGATTCTTCGGAAAATGTCATCACAGGGAGCGAACCTGCTTCACTTCCTTCTGCGCTGGCGGGATTGTTCACAAGACTGGAGTCAAACTGACCATCGGAGTCTGATTTACAGGAAAACAACAGGGTTAATCCGAAAAAGATGCTCGCCAAAAAAAAGATGTTTGTTTTCATTCGATGAGTCCTCTGCCTTTTTTTTGTATTCTGTTTTGGGTTTTTAAATCAGCCACAATTTTATCCAATACGCCATTGATAAACAAACGGCTTTTTGGGGTGCTGTAGGTTTTTGAAATCTCGATGTATTCATTCATCGATACTTTTAGCGGTATTTCTTCCAGATAAAGACATTCTGATATGGCCATTTTCATGAGCAGAATATCCATGAGGGCAATCCTGTCTATTTCCCAGTTCATGGTTTTGTTGGCCACCATATCTTGTAATTCATCGTTGTGCAGGACTGCCATTCTAAACAACTGCTTCACAAAAGCTACATCATCAGCTTCATCTTTATAGAGAGCACAAAGTTTGAGGGAGGGTTTTTTTGGATCAACTTGTCGGATACTTTTCATTGCAGCAACACCCGATACTTCAAAATCATCGTGCCAGTAAATGGTTTTTTCCTCAAGATGGTATTCCATTGACTCGAAGTTAACGATGTAGGTCTCCAGAAGTACCAGCACAATTCCGAGGTCTTTTTCTTCGGAGGGCTCAACGGAGAGATATTCTTTGTATCCATCGCCTGAAATAAATGACCTGTATATTTTTCTCATCAATTCCGGATCAAAAGCCCATGATAATTTGCGGTTTTTGATTTCCCTTTGAAGAGAAGGTTCATCGCGAATGGCCCTGATGATGTAGTTATTTAAGAAGCGACGGTTGGGATGTAGGTCGTTTTGAGTGGGTAGGTTTTTAAATTTTGCCTGTTCCTGCTCTGTTTCGAGTACACCAGCAACTTCAGCAATCACCCCCAAAAAAATACAATACAAGTCATATACTTTTTCGATGCCGGAGAACAATTCTTTCTCCCCCGCAGCTAGGTCCCGGTTGTCTGACTGGAAAAATGCATAAAGGGTTTGGAGCGCCTTTATCCTGAGATGGCGGCGGTTAAGCATGGGGGAAGGATTTTTCGAAAAAAAAACAAGGATGCATCAAAAGCTGAGTTTTACCCTCCCGATTTCGGAAATGCGCTTTTCTGCTATCGCTTTGGCCGCGTGTATGGTAGGGATGTTTCCTTGCTTTGCTGCTTGGATGATGTTCCTGGTGGTATCATAGATGTGGGAAGCCTGGTTCATGGCAACCTCTCTGTTGTATCCATGCAATTCGGAGTATACATTGATGAGTCCGCCTGCGTTGATGAGGAAATCCGGAGCCCAAAGAATGCCTTTTTCCATGAGCATTTTTCCATGCACATTTTCATCTTCGAGTTGGTTGTTGGCAGCACCTGCAATGATTGAGCAGGTAAGGCGCTGAAGCGTATCTGCATTCACAGTTGCACCGAGCGCGCAGGGGGCATAAACATCGATATCGAGGTCGTAGCAGTTTTCAAAACCGCTCACTTCCACCCGGTGATTTTTTACAACTTCCTTGAGCCTTTCTTCATGGATATCGGTTACATATATTTTTGCACCTTCCTGGTCAAGGAGTTTTACCAGATGTGAACCCACATGGCCGATGCCCTGCACCAGCACTTTTTTTCCTGCCAGTGAATCGTTCCCGAATACTTCCTTTGCGCTGGCTTTCATACCCATGTAAACACCAAAGGCTGTTACCGGCGAAGGATCACCGCTACCGCCCGTGGATTCGGGCAAGCCGGTAACATAATCGGTTTCCATTTTAACCAACTCCATCTCACGGGTACTAACGCCTACATCTTCTGCAGTGATGTATTTTCCTCCGAGGGAGTTTACAAACTTTCCGAAGCGCCTGAACAAAGCTTCTGTTTTGTGTTTCCTTGAGTCGCCAATGATTACCGCTTTTCCTCCTCCCAGGTTGAGCCCGGAGATGGCTGCCTTGTATGTCATTCCCCTGGAGAGTCTTAATACATCCCGCAGGGCTTCGTTCTCATTGTTGTATTGCCACATGCGCGTGCCGCCCAGTGAGGGCCCCAACACAGTATTGTGTATGGCAATGATAGCCTTTAAACCCGTTTCGTTGTCATTGCAGAAAACGACTTGCTCGTGATCAAAAACAGACATCTGGGACAACACTTCCTGAGTGTTTTCTTTTTTAACTTCAGCGATTTGGGACATGATTTTTGCAAAAATGCGGCACAAAAGTAGGGTAATTATCCAAAGAAGCAAATGGGCGCTTTTGCCTTTGAATAGCAGGTTTAGTGCTACTTTTGCCGGGCGTGAATGAACTTTTCAGTTTAAACAGGTATCTGTTTACATACCGTTGGAGGCTCCTGCTGGGTTGCCTTTGCATCATTGCTTCCAATTGGTTTGCTGTATATCCTGCAAAAATTACACGACAGATCATCGATACAGCCATGCTCACCGGAGGAAAACAGCTATCGGTGATGGCTTCAGAAACACTCAAAGCCAAGCTGCTGCATCTGCTTATCCTGCTTTTGATTGCAACATTGCTCAAAGGTGTATTTATGTTTCTTATGCGGCAGAGCTTAATCGTGATGTCGAGATTGGTGGAATATGACCTGAAGAATGAAATCTTCAGCAAACTGCAGAAGTTATCCATGGATTTTTACAAACATGCACATACCGGTGATGTAATGTCCAGAATGAGTGAGGATGTGGGTCATGTAAGAATGTATGTGGGGCCTTCACTCATGTATCTGATCAATCTGATAGTGATGTCGGTGATGGTGATTTATGCCATGTTTAGCGTAAATGCTGTACTTGCCTGTTGGGTCCTGCTGCCGCTGCCCTTTCTCTCCCTGGTGGTTTATGCCATCAGCCGGATCATTCAAAAACAAAGTACGCGCATTCAATCGCAGGTGGGTTGGATCTCTACCCTGTCGCAGGAAACCTTCTCCGGAATCAGGGTGGTACAATCCCTTGCAGCAGCGCCTGAGTTCAGAAAAAGAATGCAGCACGAAGGAGAAAAATATTTTCAATACAACACACGGCAGATTTTTACAGAAGCGCTCTATCAGCCCGCCATCGGTTTTTTAATCGGCCTTAGTGTATTGCTCACTGTGTTGGTAGGCGGAATACAGGTTAGCAAAGGAGAAATTACACCCGGTAACATCGCAGAATTTATTCTGTATGTATACATGCTCACATGGCCATTTACCTCCCTTGGCTGGGTGAGTGCCCTGATGCAAAAAGCCGCTGCTTCCATGCGCCGCATCAACCAACTGCTTCACACAGAAGAAGCTCCCATCATCCGGCTTGCGCCTTCAGTCCATGTTGCCCAACCGAGTATCAGGCTGGAGGAAGTTTGTGTGCAGTATTCAGGAATGCAGCAGCCTGCCTTGCAAAACATTTCGCTGCACATTGCCTACGGAAGCAGTTTGGGCATCACCGGACGAACAGGTTCAGGAAAAAGTACCCTCCTGCATGTGTTGTCGGGTTTTGTTTATCCTTCTTCCGGGAAACTCTTCCTGAATGAGCTTCCCTTGCCTCATTTGTGTGTAGCAGAGTTTAGGGAGATTACAGGACTGGCAAGCCAGGATGTCTTCCTTTTTTCGGATACCATTCAAAACAACATCGCTTTTGCCAGACCCGGTGCTTCCCTGCAGGAAGTGGAACGGGCCTCCGACATGGCCTGTTTCCATCAAACAGTGATGCAGTTTCCTCACAAGTACGATACCCTTTTGGGGGAGCGGGGCATCAATCTCTCGGGAGGACAAAGGCAAAGACTCTCGCTGGCCAGGGCTTTTCTTGCCAAACCTTCCCTGCTGATGATAGACGATTGCCTGAGTGCACTGGATACTGCCACTGAGGCTTCGCTTGTAGAAGAAATCATGCAGATGAAAGGCGTAACCAAAATTCTGGCTGCTCACCGACTCTCCTCCCTGATGAGGTGTGACAACATTATTTATCTTGAGAATGGCGCCATTGTTGAGCAGGGGTCACACGCACAATTGATGGAACTTAAGGGCAGGTACTATCAAACCTGGACGCACCAACATGCCAATTATCAAAATTAGATTTTTTTAAAGTGAAAGATTTATTTCTTGTCTTCGGGTTGAAGAAATATATTTGTCCATCCTGAGTTTATAAGAAAAAGAATTGTATGTTATCCGAGAACGAGAAGAATGAGATCTTCGCAAGAGCTGTAAAAGCCGGAAAAAGAACCTATTTTTTTGATGTAAAGTCCACCCGTAGCGGGGATTATTACCTCACAGTTACAGAAAGCAAAAAGCGGTTTCTTGATGATGGGAAGTTTGTTTACGACAAACACAAGATTTTCCTTTACAAAGAGGACTTTCAAAAGTTTCTGGAAACCTTTACCGAGGTTCTCGACTTCATCAAGACAGAGCAGCCCTTCGATCCCGAACAATTCAGGAGAGACACGCCCCCTGGCAGCCATGTGAGCGATGTGCGTTTTGAAGATCTCGACAATCAGTAGACCCATCATTCCAAGGGGAGCAAAAAGGTTTTTCTTCCCATTGCTGATGCTGTGGCTTTTGGTTCAGCCTCTATCTGCACAAACCATCAGTACCAAACCAAAGACTTCCTTCTACCTGTCAGCAGGCACTTCACTAAGTCTGTTCAGAACCATCAATCTTACCGGCAATCTACCAAGGCCCATAATCATTTCCGGTTTACCGGTGTATGCAGAATGTGGCTTAACCCTGCGCAGGTTTCAGTTAGGTTTGTGTTACCACTATCAATTGGTAAAGCATGTAACCCCAGTCATTAACAGTGAGGTTCAATTCATTCAACATGCGGCAGGACTGAGGTTGGCATTTACAGGTGCTTCCACCACCGGTTTTTTCGGGGGGATGCGGTCCATGTACCTTATGCACAACATCGAATTTGTTACTCCTTCTCCGTTCGGCGGTTCCATGAATCGCCTCTCAACCCAGGTCTTTGTGGGTTACAGACGAGAATTTTTATCCAACCAAATCATCGCCGCAGAGCTTGCAGTAGGCAGGCCTTTCTTCTTTTTAATGTCGTATCAATGGAAACTGGTCCCCTGAAATACCCATTGATATTGTTGTTTATCATCCTCAGCAGATTTGCTGCCGGGGCACAGGAAATTACGCTTGGCACAAATCATGTTAATATTGGTGTAGCTCCCTCTCTTTCGGGCCTGGGATTAAAAAATAATCTCCGCAACAGATTGGCGGGTACCTCGGTGAGGCTTTTCTCTGTTCCGGCTATCCAACTGGGGATGGCAAGGGATTTTGGTCCTTACCTGTCGCTGGGTCCGATGGTAAACTGGGAATTTATTGGTTTAAATCAATCGTCTTCCGGAAGACGGCTTGCCCTGCATATGCTCAATCTTGGCCTCAGAATAAACTGGTTCATCAATTCCGGGCAAAAGAAAACCCGGTATTTTTTTGCTTTCCGGCCGGGATATCAATGGTATGTTCTATCCACCACCGGCCTTAACAGAGGTCAAAATTCCGGAATCAATCTTTTGAACACCGTCACAGGTCAACTGGGCACGGGAATGCAGATCAAAATTGCCCAATCTCTGGCCCTGAACCTTGAACTAATGATTGGCCGACCAAGCTTCATTGCCTTTTCGCTTATCAAACGATTCGGAGGAAGTGTTCGGGAAAATCCCGGTATACCAAGCTCAAAAAAGAAAAATACAACCTTCTGAATCCTGCAACCATCAAAGGAAGCAAAGCAATATGTCTATCTGACACTCAAAGATTTCTCTCCCGCGGCAAATCTTTAAATTTTACCTTTGCAATCCCCATATAAAATTCAGGTTATGATTGCAGAAGCAAAAACAGATTACGAAAAGAAGCTGCACGGGTACATCGAACTCGAAAAAGCAGCCGTAGAACTGATTCATGAAATTGGTCAGTTATGGTTTAACAAGTCAGTGGAACTCATTTTGTTCCGCAACCAGCTTGTAGATAGAAGTGCAAGTGAAATCATGAGCCTTCATCACTACGCGGCCACTGTTGTAAAGCAGGCCATCAGCGTAACCGAATCACTACAGATTGCCAAGCAAATCAATAGCCTGCAAAACCTCAGTCCTGCCAGAATCGACATTGGTAAACTCAATGCCGAGTGGATTGCAGAGAAAACCAAAGGCATTGCCCTGCCCGATTTCATCTCAGGAAAGTTGAGCGGTCTCATCGGACAAAAATCTTCTCACGAACCGGTGGATGTAATTCTTTTTGGTTTCGGTCGTATTGGCCGTATTGCTGCGCGTGAGCTGATTGTACAGGCAGGTAAAGGTGAACAACTTCGCCTGCGTGCCATTGTTACCCGCAGCAACTCAGATGAGGACATTATCAAGCGTGCAGAATTGTTACGCACCGACTCTGTGCATGGCCCCTTTCCCGGTCCGGTGATTGAAGACCTCGATAACAAATCCATCTTTGCCAATGGACATCATGTACTGATGCTCACAGCCAACAAGCCGGAGGAAATTGATTACACACAATATGGCATTCAAAATGCGCTTTTAATTGACAACACAGGTGTTGTTCGCGACCGTGAAGGCTTAAAGGCACACCTCAAAGCCAAAGGCGTTTCTAAAGTGCTGCTCACAGCCCCGGGCAAAGGAGATATTCCAAATATTGTATATGGAGTGAATCACGATTCATACGCTGATGACGAAACCATTTTTTCTGCCGCCAGTTGCACCACCAATGCCATTGTACCTGTGCTTAAGGTGGTATCCGAAAAGCTGGGTATTGAGCGTGGACACATCGAAACAGTTCATAGTTATACCAACGACCAGAACCTGCTTGATAACTACCACAAAAAATTCCGTCGTGGAAGGGCTGCAGCACTTAACCTGGTGATTACCGAAACCGGTGCCGACAAGGCAGTGGCCAAAGTGCTTCCTGCGCTGGCCGGAAAACTCACCGGAAATGCAGTGCGTGTGCCCACCCCAAATGTTTCGCTGGCCATTTTATCGCTCAATGTGGCCCGACAAACCAGCCGTGATGAAGTGAACGAATTGCTCAAAGATGCCGCACTGCATGGTGCACTCGTGGAGCAGATTCAATACTCCTTCAGCAATGAACTGGTGTCTTCCGATCTGGTTGGAAATCCTTGTCCCTCCATCTTTGATAGTCCCGCTACGATTGTGAGCCAGGATGGAAAAAACATCGTATTGTATGTTTGGTACGACAATGAATATGGCTACACCCGTCAGGTAATTCGCTTCGCAAAGAAAATCTGCCGCGTGAACCGTCTTACTTATTATTAAGAAAGGCATTCCTGCCGGTGTGAAAGAAACAACATTAATTTGCATCCATGTTGCTGCATAACCGGATAGACAAACGCATCCTCAAAGAAAAAATACGGCTGGATAACACGGCGCGTACCACACTTTCTTTTTACAGGTATGTGCATATAGAGAATCCTGCAGAATGCCGCGATAAACTCTATCTTGATTGGAATGAGCTTGGGGTGATGGGCAGAATTTATCTGGCTGCCGAAGGCATCAATGCACAACTCAGTATCCCCTGCGTTCATCTTCAAAAATTACGCGATTACCTCGATGCCGACGCAAGGTTTAGCGGTGTTCCCTTTAAGCGGGCATTCAGGGACGATGGAAAATCATTTTACAAACTGATTGTAAGGGTGCGTAATAAAATAGTTGCCGATGGATTGAACGACGAGGAGTTTGATGTGACCAATGTGGGCAAACATCTTGATGCAAGACAGTTTAATGAGGCGATGGATTTACCCGGCACCCTTGTTGTGGACATGCGCAACCATTACGAGAGTGAGGTGGGGCATTTTACCGGAGCCATCTGTCCGGATGCAGATACCTTTAGAGAGGAATTGCCCATGGTGCTCGATATGCTGAAGAACGCCAAACAGCAAAAAATTTTATTGTATTGCACCGGTGGTATCCGATGCGAAAAGGCCAGCGCCTACCTCAGACATCATGGATTTGAAGATGTGAATCAGTTGCACGGAGGAATTATTGAATACGCGCATCAGATCAAGGAAGAAGGATTGCCTTCCAAATTCATCGGAAGAAATTTTGTGTTTGATGAGAGGCTGGGAGAGGACATTACTCCCGACATCATCAGCACCTGTCACCAGTGTGGAGCACCTGCCAATACCCATGTAAACTGTGCCAATCCGGAGTGTCATCTGCTTTTTATCCAATGCAGCTCCTGCCATGAAAAAATGGAGGGATGTTGCACGCCTCCTTGTCTTGAACGCATTCACTTGCCCGCAGATGTGCAGGCTGCTTTGCGAAAGGGCAAAAACAAAAAGGATGCGCGAAATGTATTCAAAAGTCGTTTGCGTCCCCGGCTTTCTCAAATTACCGGCGGCTCCCAAACAAAATGAATCCCATTGAGTGTCTGAAAAAATTTTGGGGGCATGAAGCTTTCAGGCCCCTGCAGTCAGACATCATCAATCATTTGCTGAACCATACCCAAACCATGGCACTGCTGCCCACAGGCGGAGGCAAATCAATTTGTTTTCAGATTCCCGGTTTGTTGTTAGACGGCATCACAGTGGTGATCAGCCCGCTCATTGCCCTGATGAAAGACCAGGTGGATCAGCTGAACAAAAGAGGGATACCCGCTGCCGCAATTTACTCCGGAATGGATGAAGCATCGGTGATTCATGTATTTGATGATGCAAGGGAGGGGAAGATTAAGTTTTTGTATCTGTCGCCCGAACGATTGCGCACCCGTTTGTTCCGTCAAAGAATAGTGGAGATTAAAGTAAGCCTGGTGGCAATTGACGAAGCACATTGCATTTCGCAGTGGGGCTATGATTTCCGACCTGAGTACCTGCAGATTTCTGACTTTACCAATACGCTCAAAGATTCGCATGTAATAGCGCTTACGGCAACGGCTACTCCGGAAGTGGTGAATGACATGGTAAAGCATTTGCATTTTACCGATTATCGTTTGTTTCAGTCTTCATTCAAAAGAGAAAATCTTTTTTACCATGTACTTTCCGAAGACAACAAGACATCGAGATTACTGCGCATATGCAGTCGCTTGCCCGGTACGGGAATCGTGTATGTACGCAACCGGAGAAAAACAGTAGAGATTGCACAATGGTTGCAAAAGCAAGGCATCTCTGCGGAGCCTTATCATGCCGGCATGTTACCTGCACTCAGGGATGAGGCGCAGCAGAGATGGATGCAGGGAAAAACCCGCGTCATGGTATGTACCAATGCATTTGGCATGGGCATAGACAAACCGGATTGTCGCTTTGTTGTTCATCTGGATGTACCCGATGCCATTGAATCTTATTTTCAGGAGGCAGGCAGGGCAGGAAGAGATGGCAAGACAGCGCATGCCGTTTTTTTATTTGATGAGGCAGACCTCACTGAGGCACGCAATTTTCTAACAGAAAGATTTCCGGAACCAGCCGAAATCAGAAACATCTACACGGCACTTTGTAACCACTTACAGATACCTAATGGTAGTGGAGCAGAGCAATCTTTTTCTTTTTCGATGGAAGATTTTTGCCGCTATTTTTCTTTGAAACCTGCCAGGGTTTTTGCATCCCTGCAGATTCTTGACAGACAGGGATTGCTCAGGTTTGATCCGGATGCATGGACCCCCTCTCGCCTTAAAATACAATTGGATGCTGAAGGTCTTTACAGGTTCGGAATGATGAATCGTAAGTGGGAACCTGTGTTGAAAGCATTGCTGCGAAGTTATCCCGGTATTTTTAATGAACCCAAAGTGATACAGGAATTTGACATAGCCCGGATGTTGAATCTGCCCAAAGCAGAGTTAATAAAGGGTCTGCATCATTTGCATAAACTGGAGGTGCTGGAATATGTGCCCTCCGGAGGTACATCGGGGATTGTTTTTCTTCATCCGCGTATGGACAAGCGGGTACCTGCCTTTCAGGAGTCAGCTTATAAGATGCGTTTTAAAACGGCGGAGAAGCGTCTCCATGCCATCATTCACTATCTAACCCAACATCACACCTGTAGGAGCGTAAGCCTGCTTTCCTATTTCGGAGAAACTCAATCAGCTGACTGTGGACGATGCGATGTTTGCAGAAGAAAAACAGAAAGCCTGATGCAGAGGAAGGAGTTTGATGAAATTTCAGGCGCTCTTTTTTCCTTGTTAGAAAAAAACATCCTGTCGCTGAATGATCTTCTTCATCAGATTCCTGTGCATGGAGATAAAAAGGTGATCGATGTTGTCAGGTATTGGATGGATCAGGGTGCGATTACCGGACATCCTGAAGGTTTGATCCTTGCCCGGCCTGCTCTTTTATCTGATCAGATAAATACTCCCCTTGCGTGAAAATGTGCCGCATGAAGATGTGCCTCTGATGTTAAAGGTATATACACCATAAGGACAGGGTAAACCTGAAGAAGTTCCGTCCCAAACCTCGTCCATGCTGTTGAAAGAATAAACTTTTCCGCCCCATCGGTCATAGATCTCACCCTGGAGGGATTCAATGTATTCACTTTTGACCATCCAGGTATCATTGAGTTCATCGTTGTTGGGAGTAAAGGCAGAAGGAATGAATGAGCCAAGGATATTGGGTTCTACAAACAGCCTGATTTTTTCTGAGATCAAGAGTTTGTTGCATCCTGAAACTTCACAATAGAGATATACTCCGTTGTAATCGAAACTTGTTCTCCTCACAATCAAAGAATCCGACCTGATGGAATCAAAATCTGATGGGAATGTACTGGAGAAGGCAGGATTTTCGGGACTGCTGAAATACCATTTGTAACGGCTGGCAACACCACGACTTTCCAGCGAAAGGCTTCCTGATTGTCCTTCGCAAACGGTAACATCGGTAGGTTGACGGATAATTTCAGGAAGCTCGCTTACTGTGAGCTTTACCACATCTGAATATGCGGTTGGTGAGCAGGTACCGGATACCGCACAACGGAAGAGGTATCCATTGTACATCATGTCGGGAGAGACAATCTGAATGCCTGAAAGTTGAGATCCCACAAAAACAGTATCAGTGTTGGAGATATCGGTAAAAATTCCTGAGCCCGGACTCATCTGCCATTGGTAGTTGAGCGCGGTTCCGCTCGCAGAGAGTGAGATTAAACCATTCTGGCCGATACAGACCACCGTTGGATTGGGCTGGGTAAGCACACGGGGTTTGAGGTTAACAATTACCGGAGCAGAGAGACTGGTAACTTCGATGGAGCATTGGGTAGCCTTGCAGCGGATGGTCGCACCAATTAGTGAAGCATCCACAACGAATGCTAGTTGGTTGGTTCCTGTGCCGGAAAACGAACCTGTGTCGGCGAGAGGAGAGAAGACGCCGTTTCCGGGATCTATCTCCCATTGGTAATTCACTCCCGATGGATTGCCAAAAAGCAGTACGGTCATTCCAGCCGCTTGTCCCTCGCAGGCGCCAACAGGAGTAGGTTGTTGCGTAAAAGTGGGTGTACTGGTATTGATGGAAAGCACAGCTGCATTGCTGTTGATGTTGCCATTGCAACCTCCGCTTACGATGCAACGATATTGATGGCCATTCATCGCTGCCGTGATGTTTGCAACGCTGAGCGCTTGGGTGCTGCTACCACTGATTCCGGCGCCATCAGTTAGAGCGGTAAAGGTAGTTCCACCATCTGTACTTACCTGCCATGCATAGCTGAGACCGGTGCCGGTAGCGGCAATACTGAAGTTGGCTGCACCACCCGGACATACCAATTGGTTGGCAGGTTGTGCAGTAATACTTGCACCGTTGTCAAAGATTACATCAACTTCCGTGGAAAAAGCAACCGGCGGGCAATTACCAAATAGTTGACAACGCAAAGTGGCATTGGTCCAGCCAAGGGGTACGGGGTTCACTGTGAGGTTGGAGGTGGCAGATCCTGTTACACCCATTCCATCAACAAGATTGGTAAATCCCGTGCCAAGATTGATTTGCCACTGGTAAAAATTGGTGTTGTTTCCGGTGCATGAAACATTGAGGCTTCCACCGGTGCAAACACTTACCTGGGCGGGCGGCTGAACTTGTACACTGGGTGAGGGTTGAATATTCAGTGTGGAAGTCTGAGAATAGATGACGCCATTGCAATCCACAATTCTTACCCAAAACATCCATCCATCCATGTTTGCATTTACCGGATTTATCTCCAGCGTTTGTGTGTTTGCTCCTGAAAATTCTGGAAGCACCGCATTAGAAAAGGTCACTCCTCCGTTGGTGCTGTACTCCCACTGAATGGAAGTTTGGTTCTGCACATTAATGATGATTTGAGAAATAGAGTTGGCGCATGCAATAATGTTTGCTGTGGGTTGCGCGAGGATGGTGGCAGGTATACCACCAAAATTCAAAGTTACTGTGTTACTGGTGAGATTTCCTCCACAATTGCCCACAATGCAATAGAACTGATAGCCGTTATTGGCTGCAGTCAGCCCGCTGAGGTTGAGTGTGGAAAGGCCCGGGTCTCCATAAATACCCCCTTGTACGATGGCTTGAAAGGTGAGACCACCATCTGTACTTACATACCATTGGTAATTACTAAAAGGATCACCGGCAACAGTAGTAAAACTACCTGATGAAGCGGCGCAAAGACTGAGATTCGAAGGCTGAACATTGATGACATTACCAAACGGATTTACAAAAAGTTCTGCGGATGGTGTAGGAATAGGAGTGCTGCAGGCGCCGGTGATTACACATCTGTAGAGGTAATTATTGATGGATGAAGTTGCACCTGAAATTGTTAAAGTAGGGCTTGTAACATTGCTGTATGGCGGCGTATTGGTGAGGGGAGTCCAGGTGGTGCCACCATCGGCACTTTCTTCCCATTGGTAAGTGGCAGAGGGAATGGTAGAGTTTGCACTAAAGGAGGCATTGTCTCCGGAACAAACTGTCTGTGGCAGGGGTGAACTTGCGATGGGACTATTTTGGGTGCATGAAAAGGTGACCCTTGCCTGTCCCGGTCTTTGAAAGTATTCTATCACCAGGTTGGTGGGTCCGCTCAAACAAATACCCTGGGGATTTGCGGTGGCTGTGGTTTTGAAACTACCCGCATAAGTTTGTTCCAGGAAGGAATCCAGAATCCATGTCACCCCTCCATCCAAACTGAACCTGATGCCATCGTCTGCCTGAATGGTGAATGTGTAAAGACCCGGAGCAAAGTTTTCTGTGCGCTTGAATCGGATGGCCACATTGCTGTATTGTACATTGCCGCAGGGAATACTTGTTTGGGCAAAAAATGCACCCGGAATACCGCTGTTCTGGTAATCATTGTCGAAAGACAAGGGATTTTGTGTGGTATGCCCGAAGTAATTGGCAGGGCCAAAAAAAGTTTGTGCGCCTACCAGGGCAGGTGTATTAATCAGTGTTCCTGCAGGCACTGTTGGCGTCCAGGTGTAATGGTGACCGATCCATTCGTTTACACCATAATTTGTTTGTGCAACTTGAGGAATGGTGGTGTAGGCCGGAGTGATGGTGATAAAACCGTTGTTGTTCCCACCGAATATGTTGGGTGATGAACTCACCGCCCTGGCTGTGTATCCGGTTCCCGCCGGAGCCCCCGGAGGAATTTGTACCCTGATGTAGCTGTTGGCGATATTCGCGTTCCAGATGTAAGGGCCGGGTGTGTAAGTAATGTTGTTGGTGCTCCAGGAAATGGTGTTGCAGGTGGTCCATGGATAGGATGGCAGGTTAGACAACTCCATCGTAATGATACTACCGGGATTGAGGTTCTGAAGATTGTTCAAACGAAAGGTAAGCGTTCCTCCATCGCATACAGAAGCAGGATTGGCAAAAGGTTCCACCTGGGTGATGTCAACAAATGCTTGTGCTCTCGAGTGATTCGGCAAACCCCAAAGAAGCATGGCAAGAAGTATCCATGATACATGAAGTCTGCAGCGAATTACATGGGCAAAGAATCGACCGGGTGTAAAAAGGACAAGAAGCTTGCTGGTTGTCGCCATGAGAAGCAAAGATAAAGTTTATCTCAGCATGTTCAAACGCCTAAACGGAAGGCTTGTTCAAAAGACCTCAGTCTTTTTTGTTTCCAGCCCCTAAAAGCCTTTTGCAGGCATGTGGAATCGCTTGTTTTTACTCTTGTATCACAATTCTGTGAACCTCGGTAGTTTGGCCATTTTCATCACCCACATAAAGGAAATAGATTCCGGCTGCTGCTTGTAAGTCAATGCCAAAGATCTCTTCGGTAATCCTGGTGCTGAATACTTCAAGGCCAAGGGGATTACAGATTTTCAGAACATGCTTATTGGTATGCGCATACTTGCCGGAAACAACAGAAAATGATCCCTTGGAAGGATTTGGAAAGAATGAAATCTTGTCATGGGCATCCTTCCAATCACTACCTACAGTGAGATTCACCGTGAGCATGGCAGAATCCGAAACAGATTCACAATCAGCGGTGCTTACCACACATTGGAAAACCTGGTTGTTGTTTGAAGCATCGGTGTTTAACACGATAAGGGTATCGTTGTTGGTGCCGGAATAGGAGGCTCCATCAGCTATATTGAGAAAAACAGAACCGATTTTTGTTTGCCACTGGTAGTTGGCATTTACACTTGAACCCACCACAAACATGGCGTTGCTTCCTTCGTTTACGGTTTGGTTTACGGGGTTACCGGAAATGATGTTGAGCCCGAGAACATTGAGGATGAGGGTATCCACCCCACAGCCGTTGTTGGAAGTATACACACCGCTGTTGGTCCAGTAAGTTCCCTGCCAGTCGTAACCGTTGCAAGAATTTACGAGCGTGGTAGAATTAGTCAATGCTTCCAGATAGATGGGCAGGGATGAGGCAGAGCACCCTTCGGAAACATTGGTAACCGTGATAAGGGTATCGTTGGTAAGCAGCACATCAATAGACTGGGTAGTGTCTCCCGTGCTCCAAAGATTATTGCTCGTGCTGGAGAAAAGTGTAACAACGGAACCCTCGCAAGTAGGAACAGAATCATTGTAAAGGATCACGGGTGTGAGACAAACCGTATTGGTATCAGGCACGCAAGAAATACTGGCAGTCCATCCGGGTCTTACCACCGAGACATCTGAGTCAAACAGAAAAGTGAGACTGCCGTTGCCGGGGTTTAAGGTGCCTGCAGTCACCAAACCGGGAGAATCTGTTCCTGTATAGCTTCCAATCAGAGGGGCAGAGGGATCTGTTCCGTCGAAAATTTGCAGAGAGTCATAATTGGCTTCAAGATTAAAACTGGTAAAGATCATCTGGAGCACATTGCCGGTGGACGCAGGATGCAAGGTAAAGGTGAACAGCTCGTTGCTTCCATAATTTCCATCAGGGCCTCCTGAATCAGTAAAAACTCCCGAGCACAGGGTGTCGGAGCCATTTGCCATCAGGATGGTTTCAACAGCGGTGAAGCATGTTACAGGACAAGCACTTGCTGTACCAAAGTTGTTAAAGGGAATAATCTGATAGCAATAGGTATTGTTGATGGCAAGATCGGGCAAGGCATAACTTGTTGCAGAGGAAATGGTATCAATTGGTAAGAGATTTCCGGCAAGGCCAAACCAGATTTGATATCCACTCGCGATTCCGCCTCCTGATCCGGTCTCCCAACGCAATGAATCCAATATGGAAGAAGGGACAGGTTGATTTGCAGGACTCTGATTTTGCACGCATGCAGGAGCCGAATTAGGATTCAAACAAATGACGCTTGCCTGCCAACCGGCGCGCGTTGATGATCCGTCGGAGGTAAATCTAAAAGTGAGACTTCCATTACCCGGATTCAATTGCCCGGCAGTGATAACCCCGGGAGAATTTAAATTGGTATAAGTTCCAATGAGCGTGGCAGAGGTGTCCGGACCATCATAGATGCTCAGAAAATCAAAATTGTTTTCCAGATCAAAAGCCTGAAAATTTACTTGAATAACATTTCCGGTGTTGGAGGGTTGAATGGTATAGATGAAATTCTCGTTGTTGGCATAATTACCTCCGGAACCACCTGCATCGGTGAACAGCCCGGAGCAGGTACTTACAGAACCATTGCTGATAGGAAGAAAGATTGAAGAGGAGGTTGTGTAGCAGGTAACGGGACAAGTACTTGCAGCACCGACGGTGTTGAAAGGAATAATCTGGTAACAATAATTTGAGGAAGTGTTAAGAGAAGGCAATTGGTAATTGGAAGCCACATGATTGCTATCCAGGAGAGAGAGATTGCCTTGTGGGCCAAACCAAACCTGATATCCGGTTGGAATGCCTCCTCCGAACCCTGCATTCCAGGAGAGGGAGCCGCCCACTACCTGCTGCCCTACACTGTTGTTGGCAGGACTGAAGTTTTGGGCACAAGAGGGTGCAGTACTGTTGTTGATGCAGGCAATATTTGCTTGCCAACCGGCTTCAACTACTGAGATATCTGAGGTAAAGCTAAAGGTGAGACTTCCGTTTCCCGGATTCAACAGGCCTGCGCTTACAAGTCCGGGAGAGTTTGTTCCGGTATATGTTCCAATGAGGGGGAGCAGAGGTTCCTGTACCATCATAAATTCTCAGAAAATCATAATTGGCTTCGGTGAAAAAGCTTGTAAAGTTGATTTGAAGAAAATTGCCGGTAACAGAAGGATTTATCGTTAGCGTAAAATTTTGATTGTTGCCATAATTTCCATTGGCGCCTCCCTGGTCGGTAAAAACCCCGGAGCAGGCATTTGCCGTACCATTACCCATCACAATGGGTTGGGCATCGGCAAAGCCAAAGCCTAACAAAACAAGAACCGGAAGCAAGAAAGCGGCTGAGAAGGAATGTGTAAATTTCATGAGATTTTTGTTGTTGATTTCAGGTAAATAATTTGACAGATATTTTTGTTTGTAATTGTTCATAGTTGGCGATTGATTGAAGTCTCATTTTACAAATGTATAATTATAAAATAGTTCGGACTGATTTTATACCCACAGCTAAAAACTCCCTCAATCAATTCCATAAAAGTATTTACTTTTTATTGTCGGTAATCTTATCCCGAATGCTAGCGCCTGACATTGTTTTTTTTGTAGCTCTGAGATTTTGTACTACTCAGTCTGTCACCTTTTGGGATTGTTGATTGTACCTGAGTAATGTAAATCTCTTAACACAGCAATCAGACAGGATAGAAAAAAATGCTATCACTTTGCATCTTCCAAAATAGATGGACTTTCATTTGTCGCGCATAGGTTTTTACCGTCTGAATAAGCAAGAAAATGAACCGGAGGTGAATATATCCTGCGTGATAACCCTAAAAAATCAAACTTTTCAGAGAGCAGGAAACAAAAAATGATGCATGATCTTCAGCTTTTTTATTTAGAGGAAAAAAACCGATCTGTCAACCTTTGATTGGGAGGAGGGAACTCCTTACTATTTCGCACCTTTGCAACATGCGGATTGACATCATTACCATTCATCCCGAGCTGCTCTCCGGTCCCTTTGCTCATTCCATCGTAAAAAGGGCCATTCAAAAAGGGCTGGCAGAGATTCACCTGGTAAACCTCAGGGATTTTAGCACCTCCAAACACCGGCAGGTGGATGATTATCCCTTTGGAGGGGGTGCCGGCATGGTGATGATGATGGAACCCATTGACCGTTGCATCAGCCATCTTTGTTCGCAAAGAGATTATGACGAAAGGATTTTCCTGACGCCCGACGGGGAAAAATTCAATCAAAAAACAGCCAATCTGCTTTCCACCCGCAATAACATCCTGCTCTTTTGCGGACACTACAAGGGCATTGACGAAAGGGCCAGGGAGCGCTTTTTTACCCGTGAGATTTCCATTGGCGACTATGTATTAAGCGGCGGAGAGCTGCCTGCTGCAGTTCTTGCCGACGCGGTTATCAGACTCATCCCGGGTGTATTGGGTGATGAAACTTCTGCCCTCTCAGATTCCTTTCAGGATGAGCTGCTTTCGCCCCCGGTGTATACCCGTCCGGCCGATTATCAGGGGCAAAAAGTACCTGAGATCCTGCTTTCCGGCGACCCCCATAAAATTGAGGAATGGCGTCATAATCAGGCTATTGAACGAACCCGCAAGCGCCGTCCCGACCTTTTGGGGGAGGAATAAACAGGAAGAAAAATATTTTCATCCTTTCTTTGAAATAAATCCGTAATATTGCGCTCCCAAATTAAAATGCCATGGATAAGATCAAGTTTGTAGAATCTCAGGCCCATGCCTCGAAAAATATCCCTTCTTTCAAAGCAGGTGACACCGTAACCGTGCACTACAAAATCATTGAAGGAAACAAAGAAAGAATTCAGCAGTTTCAGGGTGTTGTGCTGCAGCGCCGCGGAGCCGGACCCACCGAGACCTTTACCCTCCGTAAAATTTCCAACGGTGTTGGCGTGGAGCGTATCATTCCGATCTCTTCTCCCAACATTGAAAAAATTGAAGTGAATAAAGTTGGTGTGGTGCGTCGTGCGAGAATTTTCTACCTGCGTGAGCTCACCGGTAAAAAAGCCCGTATCACCGAGAAAAGAATGTAATTTGGAGTTCACTCCAGGGAAAGGCGGACACTTGTTCGCCTTTTTTGTTTTTTTGCAGGCATGGCACCTAAAACATCTCCACTCAACATTTTACTTCTTCCCTGGAAGATCTGGTGCGCGCTCGTGTTTATGGGAACCTATGTGATTCTGTTTCCATTTTTCCGGGTTTTTCTGACCAATAAAAATTACTACGGAGTAATTAAAACCACCCGCTGGTGGGTGTATATGTTCAGCTCCCTCACAGGTATATTTTACCATATCAAACGCCGGTTCACCCCTGATGATTCCCGAAGCTATATTGTCTGCTCCAACCACACTTCATATCTTGATATTGTGTTTATGCATGTGGCCGTGCCACTCAACATCGTATTTGTGGGAAAAAAAGAACTTACCCGTATGCCTTTTGTGCGCGTTTTTTTCAGGGAAATGCACATTGCCATTGATCGCGGCAGCACCACAGATGCACACAGGGGCATGAGCCGGGCTGCCGAAGAATTTGATGCGGGCCGCTCACCCGTTATTTTTCCCGAAGGAACGGTATCACCCAACGCACCCAGAATGCGTCCCTTTAAAAACGGGGCATTCAAACTGGCAATTGAGAAACAGGCAGATATCATCCCGGTTACTTTCATCAACAATTACCGTTTGCTGGATACCAACCATTTTCTTTATGGCTCCGGGAGGCCGGGTATTGCCGGGGTGGTGGTACATCCTCCTGTAAGTACCATTGGCATGCAGGCTGAACAGGTGGAGGAGCTTAAGCAAAAGGTGTTTGAGATCATCGCGTCTGCCTTGCCTCAAAAATGATGGTGTTTCGATAGGGTGTGCTGTGGATATAGAGAATGACTTTTCAATTAAGTGTATCAAACTTGATATGGTACCTTCACGATAGAAAGCGGGAAGGCAGCTTTTGAAGTTTTTAATTGTCAGCTTACTAATGCACCTGGGCAAAGATGCCACATGATACGCCGGCAGGGCTTTGGTTCCTGTAACATAGAAAAATACTACCTTTGAAATACACTTCTTGTTAGCGTTTTGGTGGAGTATTTCTATTCCTGCCCAAACCCAAAAAATGATTAATAACATGACACAGATTGATGAAAAATTAATTCAACAGCTTGCCCACCTTGCTCGCCTTGAGTTTGACGAAGCCGGTACAGAGGAGATGAAAAAAGACATGAACCGTATGTTGGATTTCGTGAAAAAACTCGATGAGCTGAATACAGACAATGTGGAGCCACTCATCTACATGAACGACGAATTCAATGTGTGGAGAGAGGACGAGGTAAAAGGACAAGTGAGCCAGAAGGATGCTTTGAGAAATGCACCTGTTCATGACACCACCTATTTTAAAGTCCCCCGTGTTGTAGATAAAAATAAGTCATGATTAGATTAGCTTTGGTGGGTGCCACCGGTCTTGTGGGCAGTGAAATGCTCAGGGTGCTCGAAGAGAGATTTCGTCCGGGAACCATCACACTTGTGCCTGCAGCCTCCGAAAAAAGTGTGGGGAAAAATATTTTGTTTCATGGAAAAGAGATTGCTGTGGTCTCCTTGTCTGATGCACTGGCAGCAGGCTGTGGCATGGCACTTTTTTCAGCAGGTGGAGCAGTGAGCCTGGAATGGGCACCGCGTTTTGCCGAACAGGGTGTTTTTGTAATTGATAATTCCAGTGCCTGGCGCATGCATGCAGAAGTGCCTCTGCTGGTGCCCGAAATCAATGCATCAATTTTGTCACCTGATACCCGTATCATCGCCAATCCAAACTGTACCACCATCCAATTGGTGATGGCGCTATACAAACTGCATCAAACCTATGTACTCAAACGATTGGTGGTATCTACCTACCAGTCGGTAACCGGTACGGGTGCAAAAGCTGTTCATCAGCTCGAGAATGAGCGCAGAGGAGTAGAAGGGGAGATGGCTTATGCATATGTGATTGACAAAAATTGTATTCCTCAGTGTGATGTATTTACTGAAAATGGCTACACACGCGAAGAATTAAAAGTGGTAAATGAAACCCGAAAAATACTTGGCGACGATAGCATTCAGATTACCTGTACTGCTGTGCGTGTGCCGGTGATGGGTGGTCATTCCGAATCGGTAAATGTTGAGTTCAGGCAAGTTCCTGATGTAGAAAACATCAAAAGTCTTCTTCGTCATACTCCGGGTGTGGTGTTGTATGATCATCCCGAAACGCAATTGTATCCTATGCCGGTGCATGCTCGTGGAAAAGACGATGTATATGTGGGTAGAATCCGCAGAGATGAATCCTGCAGCCATGCCATCAATTTATGGATTGTGGCAGATAACCTCAGAAAAGGGGCGGCAACCAATGCAGTGCAGATTGCAGAAATTCTTCTCTCCCTGGGATGGGTAAAGAAAATAGAATAAGGTGATATGCTTTAATCCTACAGGCTATGTTGCCATAGATTTAAAAGCTTACTCTTCCCTGACTTTTTGTGATAAAAAAACACACAAAAAAACCCGGTATCTACCGGGTTTTTTGTTTCAATCGGGTGTGTAATCAATCTACATTGTCGTGTAGAAAGGAATTGTTTTGTCTCAACTCACCTTTTCCGTCCTCACCTTCACTGAGGGTATATTTTGATACTACAGATTCGGAAGAATGGGGCACATCAGTGAGTGCTTGATTTTTGCGGATATAGGCAGGTACACTATCAAGTTCGCTGATGTTTCCCTGTGTAATTTTCTGGCGGTAATTGAATTGTCTGAGTCTGTTGATGCGTTCCTGTGCATTCTTATCCTCTTCCTTCAGCAAGTCATTTTCTTTTTCTGCCACCGCAGATGCTCCATCGTTAGTTTTGAGATACGGCATGAGCGAAGGATCAAGGTTTGCGCTCACCACAAGTTCTACCTCAATGGTTGCATTGGGAATATCTTCCAGAGATACAGGAGGTATTACAGATGCTTCAGGAATAACTTCTATCTGCGGCTCTTTGTAAAAGGTCTGCTGGGGGATAGATTCAGCAGGTATGTTTGCCTGTGGAGCAACCGCAGCAGATGAAACAGGGGCCTGCTCATCGAGAGTGCGTACGATGCGGTTGGGTTTTGCCCCCTGCATGTCGCTCGGAATTTTACTGGTACTGAAACCGGTGGCGATGATGGTTACTTTTACAGCATCACCCAGCTCAGGATCTACACCGTATCCGTGAATTACATCGGCACTCTGTCCGGCTGCATTTTGCACATAGTCGGTGATGTCGCTCAGTTCATCCATGGTGATTTCCGGATAGCCGCTCGTAATATTGAGCAATACATACCTGGCGCCGGTAATGTTGTTGTCATTGAGCAAGGGTGAATTCATAGCAGATTCAATTGCATCAATGGCTTTGTTGTCTCCGGTTGACATCGCACTTCCCATGATGGCAACACCGCTTTCACGCAAAACGGTTTCGATATCGGCAAAATCGGTATTGATATGCAAAGTGGTTGTAATAATATCAGAAATGCCTTTGGCTGCTGTGGTTACCACATCATCTGCGTGGCCGAACGCTTCTGTAAGCCTCAGGTTACCATAGATTTCACGCAGTTTGTCATTGCAAATAATGATGAGCGTGTCTACATTTTGTTTGAGTTGCTCAATACCATTGTCTGCCTGCATCTTGCGTTTTTTTCCTTCAAACATGAAAGGAACAGTAACGATACCTACAGTAAGTATACCTAATTCTTTTGCTGCGGCAGCAATGATGGGTGCTGCTCCTGTACCTGTACCACCACCCATGCCGGCGGTGATAAAAACCATTTTGGTATCTCTGGAAAGAAGCTCCTTGATATCATTGATGCTTTCAATCGCTGCATTTTTTCCTACCTCCGGTATAGAACCTGCACCCCTGCCTTGCGTTAGGGTACTGCCCAGTTGCACTTTAAAAGGTACGGGAGATATTTCAAGCGCCTGGGAGTCTGTGTTGCAAACAATGAAGTCTACACCTTTAACACCCTGGCGGAACATGTGATTTACGGCGTTTGAACCGCCACCGCCAACTCCTATTACTTTGATGATGTTGCCTGCGGTTCCGTTGATTTCAAATGGTATCATGTGGTTTTCCATGTATGGTTTTGTTTTGACAGTGTGATTTTACAAAGAAGTTTATTTGTGTTTTTTTATGATGCATGCTAGTTTTCAACCGCATGTTGTGAATAGTATAGAGCCTTACCGGATGTCGTCTGTAAACCATTTTTTAAATCGTTCCCAGAAGCCCAGGTTCTCTCTTAATTCCTGCTCATGAGAATTGCCGGTATCTTCATTCATTGCGCCTTCCTCGTTCAGCGGTTTTTGTTCCTCAGATGGTATCTCTTCACCGGCAACCGGTTCATATGTTTTTTCCTGTGAACCGCCTCTTCTTTCAAGCGCCTTCATGCCTACAATCACCAATCCCACACCGGTAGAATACATCGGGCTCTTGAGATCATCTGTGTTTCCTGCAAGGTTTTCTGTGGGATACCCAAGCTTGATTTCGCGTCCACTTTTAAAAGCTGTATAAGCAATGATATGCCTGAGTAATGCACCTCCGCCTGTGAGTACAATTCCAGCACCCAGCTTCCCTCCATAGCCTGAGTTATTGATTTCATACATCACATGATAGAGAATCTCTTCAACTCTTGCTTCAATAATTCCGGCAAGATTTCTGAGCGAAACTTCTTTTGCTTCTCTTCCCCTTAGACCGGGAATGGATACAATCTCATTATCCTTGTTCTCCTCTGCAAAGGCAGAACCAAACTTCACTTTTAGCAATTCGGCTTGTGTACTGATGATCTGAAAGGCAGTTTTTACATCTTCTGTAATGGCATTTCCACCAAACGGTATCACTGCTGTGTGTCTGATGATTTTTTCATGAAAGATGGCAATGTCTGTTGTTCCACCTCCGATATCCACAAGTGCAACACCTGCTTCTTTCTCTTCGTCACTCAATACGGCAGCAGCCGATGCAAGCGGCTCAACCACCAAATCCTGAACAGTTAATCCTGCTTTTTGAATGCAGCGCAAAAGGGTATTAATGGCGCCAATATTTCCGGTGATGATATGAAAGTTCGCCTCGAGCCGTACTCCCGGCATGCCCACCGGATCCTTTATTCCCGGCTCATTGTCTACAATAAATTCCTGTGCAATCACATGGATGATTCCCTCACCGGGTGCCATCACAAGTTTAAACATATCTTCTTCGAGTTCTCGCACATCCTCTGCACTGATTTCGTTCTCCACATTTTTTCGGATACGGATGCCCCGGTGTTGCATGCTTCTAATGTGTTGACCTGCAATGCCTACCGTTACATGGTTTATTTTCATGTTGGCCTCTGCTTCTGCCTGTTCAATGGCCGCTCTGATGGCAGTAACTGTTTGGTCGATGTTCAAAACCTGTCCCTTCCTTACCCCGAGAGATTCTGCTTTTCCGCGACCGATAATTTCAATCTTTCCGAATTCATTTTTGCGGCCCACGAATACCGCTATTTTGGTTGTGCCTATGTCGAGGCCTACGATGGTTTCTTGGTTCATGGAAGGATGCGTTTATTGGTTTGTTATTTGTTTTTTTGATAGATGTCTCTTTTTTTGGCTATTACCTGTCCTTCAAATCGCAGGTCAAATGCGCTGTATTTGTCCCAACCTACTTTCCCGATTCCTCTTTGGTAAAAGAGTTCCATGTTGTGCAGTTTGGATGCAAGATGATTACCATCTCCAAAATTAATGACCTGATTTCCCAACTTAGGTACCAGGTAAAAATTTCCGTTTTCTATGGATATCTGTTCTGTAAGATGTTTCCAAAAATCATCCCTGTCTATCATGAGTGCCATGCGGTACATGGATTGCAGAAGTGAGCTCTGTATCGGGTACTCAGCTGTGTCGCTGGTCAAGGATAGATCTTTGTAAAAGTATCCCTCGTAAGAATACGGAATATCTCCTGTGAATACAGGTAACCTCGCTATGTACTCATGACTGAGTGGCATCATTTTACCACGGCTGTCAAAATAAAATCCCTCTCCTTTGTAATTAATTACTCGCGCAATGGGTCTTCTTTGCTTTGCACGGATGAAGAGGTATCCGTCGGGTGTGCTGTATACCTCACTCTGAAATACCTCGGGCATTTCGTTTAATGCAAGTTCAATTCGGTGCATGGGTAGGGCTTCGAGTTTCATTCCTCGTAGTTCTCCGAACTGCAGTTGTATGCACCTGCTGATATGATTTTCATTAATGAATATGTTTTCATCCTCATACTCCATGTTGATGATAACATCCTTGCATAGCACTTCATCTTGTTTGGAAGAAGTAAATGCCAGTGTAGCTGTAATGGACAGCAGCAATAAAATTCTTACTGATACAATCAGCCACTTTTTATCCTTCATTGCCATACAGTAAAGTGAGTTTGTTGAGCAAGGGTTCAACCAGTGTATCAATGTCACCGGCACCCAGTGTCAGAAGAATTTCTCCTTCTTGCGGATGCCAGTCACTTGTAAATTTCTTCAGACTGCTCATGTGTTTATCACGGAGTTTTACTTTGTCCAGCAATGCCTCTGAAGTGATTCCGGGGATTGGATTTTCCCTTGCAGGATAAATGTCGAGCAGAAACAAAGTATCGCACATGGCAAGACTCCCGGCAAATGCATCCATAAAATCACGGGTTCGCGAAAAAAGATGAGGCTGAAAAACCACTGTCATTTTTTTATCCGGGTAAAGAGCTTTCGCAGATTCAATACAACGATTGATCTCACTCGGATGGTGAGCATAATCATCTATGTAGGTAAATTGATTACTTCTGTATATGGTCTCGAATCTTCTTTTTACGCCGGTAAAGGAGGCCAGACCCTTGCGAATACCCTCTACATCTGCACCGGCAGACAGGGCTAATGCCACTGCCGCAAGCGCATTTTCCACATTGTGCAGTCCCGGCATGCCGAGACAAACTTTCTTCAGATGAATCAATCCGTAGATATCAAACACATAGAGTCCGTTTTGGATGTGAATGTCCGCCGCATAATAATCGGCAGGACCATTTAATCCGTAGGTAATTTTTTTTATACCCGGTGTAGGATCCAGTTTCAGTGATTGATGTTGAATACAAACGCCTCCTTTTTCAATCTGTGAAGCAAACAAGCGAAAAGATTCTTCGAGCATGGCCGGTTCTCCATAGATGTCAAGATGATCGGCATCCATGGAAGTAATTACTGCAGCGTAGGGATAGAGTGTAAGAAAAGACCTGTCATATTCATCAGCTTCAACTACCATCACCGAATCATTACCAAGCAGCAGGTTGCTATTGTAATTTGCAGAGAGCCCTCCAAGAAATGCATTGCACTGGATGTTGGATGATTTCATCAGGTGGGCTGCCATGCATGAAGTAGTGGTTTTCCCATGGGTGCCTGCAACTGCGAAGGTTTTGAAATCTCTGCAAATTTCTCCCAGTATCACTGAGCGTTTGATCATCCGGTATCCGTTCTGCTGAAAAAACCGGTATTGTGGATGATCAGAAGGTATGGCCGGTGTAAATACAACCAATGAATCATCCGGTGAATGTGAAAAAACGCCTGCCAGTGCCTCAATTTTTTCTGAATAGGTAATGTCAATGCCCTCTTTCTCGAGCATTTGGGTTAATGCAGTAGTTGTTTTATCGTACCCCGCCGTGTTGTACCCTTTTTTTCTGCAGAACCTGGCCAGGGCAGACATTCCAATGCCCCCAATACCCAGAAAATATATGTTGCGGATTTTTATCATGCCTCTTGTGCATCTTTTAGGATGATGTCTGCAATTTTTTTGGTGGCATCTATTCTCCCGCTGGCAGAGGCGGATAATCCCATTTTAGTTACTTCTTCAGGGTGTGATAAAAACCTCCGGATGATTTCTGTAATGTTGTTTTCAATCAATGCATCACTTACCAGAATTCCAGCTCCGACATTTGTAATGGCCTCGGCGTTTTTGGTCTGGTGATCTTCTGCTGCAGTTGGCAGTGGAACCAGCACAGCACATTTGCCTGCAACCATGATTTCGGCGATGGCTCCTGCACCGGCACGCGATACAACAACATCTGCCCATGAGTAGGCATGGTGCATGTCTTTTATAAATGCAGATGCCATGATGTTTTTTGGTTTTTGAGAGGAGAGGAGTGTTTCAGCAGTGGGGTAGTATGCTGCACCTGTTTGCCAAAGAACAGATACATCAGCCTGCATAAACCAATCCATGTTTTTATTTATGGCTCTGTTGATATTTCTTGCCCCCAGACTTCCTCCGGTTACCAGAATACGAAGTGAACGATCTTCCTCTATACCCTTCCATCCCGAAGGACGGGCAGCATTTTTTGTTTCTACAATTTCTTTTCTAACCGGGTTTCCTGTGAGAATAATTTTGTTTGCAGGAAAATATTTTTCCATGTTAGGATAGGCAACACAAATTTTTCTTGCTCTTTTTCCGAGCCATACATTGGTTTTTCCGGCAAGTGAATTTTGCTCCTGAAGGTAAGTGGGTACGCCCAGTAATTGCGCTGCCAGAAGCAAAGGGCCGCTCGCATATCCGCCAACACCAATTAC
>JBEICQ010000012.1:0-35815 GCA_040383885.1 Flavobacteriales bacterium
AGCCATGCTGGTATTCGGACTACAATTGGTCTTTTTCTCTGCTTTATGGGCATTGCATGCCGCAAACATTTTTTTATGAAATTTGTTTTTCTTTTATGATTGAATCTGTTCTCATCGTTATGGCCACTTTCTTTTTTATGGAATTCATGGCCTGGTTTACACACAAATTTGTGATGCATGGTTTCCTCTGGTACCTTCATCGCGATCATCACCAGGGACATGAAGGCTTTTTTGAAAAAAACGATGCTTTCTTCCTCATTTTTGCAGTACCCAGTGCCTACTGCTTCATCACCGGTATTATGTTTAATGATTTCAGATTAATGATTGGTATTGGCATTGCACTATATGGCTTTGCCTATTTCCTCGTGCACGATGTAATCATTCACCAGCGATTTAGATGGCTCAGAAAATTGGATAACAGATATGTAAATGGCATTCGAAGAGCTCATAAAATTCATCACAAAAAAATCCATAAGGAGCATGGAGAAAATTTCGGAATGCTGATTGTTCCACTCCGCTATTTTAGTCTGGACAAAGAAGGTAAAAAATAAGCCCGGGTATTGTCCTTCAATTCTATATATTTGTATACATGGATTACAAAGGAAAATTGCGGGAATTGCTCAAAAACCCTCTGAATGTATTTCTCCTGAAGGGCTTTTTGGTGATGGGTTTCTGGACCATGCTCACAGAATACATCGCCATACATCCGATTTTTAAACCGATCTGGACCGGGCTCAATAACTTTTTACTAACCATCATCGTTAATAGTGCTGCATTTTTATTAAAAATTGTAGGTTATTCAGTTACCCTTACCGGTGCCATTATTCGTATAGACGATTCTCCGGGTGTGCATGTTGGCCCAGCCTGTATAGGAACAGGAATGTTGTATGGATTCTTTGCACTCATTTTTGTTTATCCGGGTGATTCAAGAAAAAAACTATGGTTTACACCTCTTGGTTTATTGGGAATCATGTTCCTCAACATCCTCAGAGTATCAGTTCTTGCAGTAAACAGTCTCTACAATCCGGCCAATGTTGATTTTAATCATAAATATATTTTCAATGTCTTGGTTTACATCTTTATATTTATCATGTGGATTCTCTGGGTAGGCTACATAGGCAAGACTCCTTCAAATCAGGTAGAAAAGGAAAATTAAAAAAGTTCTTCTCCTGTTTCATCCTCCTTCTTTTATTTTTCTCATGCATTAATACATTTGCCCAAACCCAGTTTGTTCGATTTCATTATCTGGGTACAGAGGAAGGATTGACCCAAGCTTATGTTACTGCGCTAAGTCAGGATCCTTCAGGATTTATATGGATTGGAACTCAGGATGGCCTGAACCGATATGACGGTTACCACATAAAAACTTTTAAAAATAACCCCAATGATACATTTTCAATTCCGTCTAACTCAATTACCGGATTGCAGTCTACAAACAATCATTATCTGTGGATTGCACATGAACGAGGAATTTCTCAACTCGATTTAAAAACCAATCGATGCTACAAATTATCACTTCCCGTTGCCGGTAAGTCTGTTCAACAACTATCAGGTAATGGCGTATGGATTTCTTTTCTTTCATCTTCCAGAAACCTCGTACTAATTGATTCCAAGAACCCGCGTACTTGCAATGCAGAGTATCAATTCCAAGATTCAATCATTCAACAGGAATGGTGCGGTAATCATTTAAAAATACTGGATGTAAAGGGTAACATTTTCACTCTGCTTCCGGGAAGAAAAGAAATGTTGAAATCATCTTTATCCGATGTGCTGAGAAAAGAAAAATCCAAAAGAATATTTCTACTGGGTGAGATGATTGTATTGATGTTTGAAAAACATCTAAAAATTATATCAAGCAATGGTAAAATCCTCAAAACCATTCAAAATATCAATACAACTTCCACTACGCAAATTTTGTATTCTATTTCACCGGATACCTCAATATGGATTGCAAATTCTTTTGACTTAAGAAAAATCGACCTCAAGTCGGGGAAAATTAGCTTGTTAAAATCAGCACCCGGGAGTTTGTTTTCACCGGATATAAATCGCATTCACTGCATGTTCAAAGACATGACAGGCAGCATTTGGTTTGGCACAGAGAATGGACTCGCCTTTGCCGATCCACACAATCTGGCTTTTCGTTTTGTTCCTTTTAATGAAACAGAATCATCCGGAAATTCTGCCATCATTACATGGTCTAGTATCAGGCATTTAGATAATAATTACCTGGGCACATCTGAGGGATTATTTGTCTTTGATAATGAATGGCAAGCTAAAAGGAAAATCGAGCTTCCCGGAAATAGCAGACAAAATCCTTCAGTATTTTCTTTGGCAAAAAAAGACAAACTAATTTATGCAGGGACTGATCATGGCATATATATAATTAAAAAACAAAAGAACAACTTTATAATTACTGAATTCGGAAAGAAGAATAAAGGTCTTTTTGAGGGCAATAGAATTTATCAGATACAATTCCATGACTCATCTATCTGGCTTGCTACCCAAAAAGGAGTAGTGAAGATATCTGAAAACAATCATCAGCAGTTTTATAAAACAGTTTATCCCGTAAGACAAATCCTGATAACCGACAAGAAGAGAATTTTTATGGCGATGGATGGGAATGGATTGATGGAGCTGAGCCTGAAAGAAAATAGAGGCGCATTATTCCTCACACACAGAGATGGTCTTACTCAATCCATGCGTACCTCTACCGAGGTGGTACTCTCTCTGCATCAGTATGGCAATTTATTATATGCCGGCACTTTTGGCGGAGGATTACTTGTTTTTGATACCAAACAAAACAGATTCACCCAATTATATACTGAAGCGGATGGCCTCGCTAATAATTCCGTAAATGCTATTTTGCCGGGTGGCAGCGACAGCCTTTGGTTGAGTACAAACAATGGCATAAATGTTTTTATACCTTCTTCAAATAGATTTAAAAACTATGAAAAACAGGATGGACTCTTGTGTTCTGAATTTAATGCCGGTGCCGGAAACCGTTATCCGGGTGGAGAGTTATTCTTCGGTGCTGTGGGCGGATTGGTCGTATTTCATCCCTCGCATCTCAGAAAAAATGAAATACCACCTCTCATCAATATCACAGGAGTAAAACTATTGAATAAGTATGTGGGAATTTCAAATCAAAAAAAAGTTTTCGATGTATTCCCATATACGGATACTTTAAATTTAAATTTTAGAGAACGCTATTTCACAGTTGATTTGTCTGCTTCACATTATTCTAATCCCGGTAAAAACAAATTCCGCTACAGGTTACTTGACAGGGACGAGGATTGGATTGACCTTGAACAGGAGAACAAGATTAGTTTTAACAACCTGGAGCCGGGTGACTATCTTCTGGAAGCAGAAGCATATAATCCTGATGGAATCATCAGCACCAGTAAAGCAAAACTTTTTATACATATACAAGCTCCTTTTTGGAAAACCATTTGGGCAAAAATTCTTACCGGACTCATTATACTGGCACTAACGATTGCATATAATAGGAGAAGGGTAATGGCAGTGATAAAACAGAAAAGAATACTCGAACAGATGGTGGAGGAGAGAACTGAGAAAATTCTCAATCAGACAGAAGAAATAAATCGTCAGAAGAATGAACTGGAGATTGAAAAAAACAAATCAGACAAGCTGCTTTTAAATATGTTACCCTCCGATACAGCTGAGGAATTAAAAACCAAAGGAAGAGCATCGGCCAGAAGCTACAGACAGGCATCCGTGATGTTTACCGACTTCGTTGGATTCACATCGATGTCGCAATACATGCGCCCAAGAGACCTGGTTTTTGAGCTTGATGAATGCTTCCGCTCCATGGATGAAATTGTTGAACAATATGGATTGGAAAAAATAAAAACAATTGGTGATTCCTATATGTGTGTGGGAGGTGTACCCATAAGAAACATCAGTAATCCATTTGATAGTGTATTGGCTGCTCTTGCCATCATGGACTACATCAGAGAGAGGAATTACAGGCGTATACAGGAGGGCAAAACACCCTGGAAATTGCGTGTGGGTATACATACAGGAGAATTGGTTGCAGGAGTTATCGGATCTCGAAGACTTGCTTACGATGTATGGGGTGCTACCGTGAATGTTGCAAAGAGAATGGAAGCATCAGCAGAACCCGGTACCATTAATATCTCGCATGCGACATATCAGCTCGTTTCTGATTTTTTTGAATGTATACCAAGAGGCCAAATAGAAGCCAAAAACATTGGGCCCACCACTATGTATTTTGTGAATGGTCTCAAAGAAGAATTCCGCTATAATAATAGCCTTTTTGTGGCGAATGGATTGTACAAAGAAAAATTAAATCATCTCTTATATTCCAGATTTAATTATAAAAAAATGGAACAGCATATAATCAAGATGCTGACTGAAAACCTACCTCCCGAATACAAATATCATTCTTTAAAGCACACTCTTGATGTGCGTGATATGGCGGAGAAAATTGGCAAATCAGAAGGACTTGGCAAAGAAGAAATTTTCTTACTTAAAACGGCAGCACTATATCATGATGCCGGCTTTTTAATCAGATACGATAACAATGAAGAGGCCGGTGCCGAATTGGCAGAAAACTTATTGCCTTCATTCGGTTATTCAGCATATCAAATTGGGATTATCAAGAGACTGATTCTTGCAACAAAAATGAATGTAATAGTTCAGGATTTATTGGAAATGATTATTTGTGACGCCGATCTGGATTATCTTGGCAGGGAGGATTTTCCAATTATTTCCGATTACCTGAGACAGGAACTCATTCATGTAGGAAAAATAAAAACAAATAAGGAATGGGATGAACTTCAGATTAAATTCCTTTCTACTCATCAGTACTACACTTCAAGTAGTAAAAAAACAAGAGATTTAAAAAAGCAAGACAACCTGAAACTGGTGAAGGATAGACTTGAAAATTACAAATGAAGGATTTCTTCAATCTTCTTCTCTAACTCATCATAGCCAACGGGCTTAATGATATAATCAGATAATGAAACTGCCTCCATTTTTTCTTTGTGAACCTGATCAGAGTTTCCTGTTAAAAAAACGATTGGAACATCAGAAAATTTCCTGATATCGTTGGCGGCATCAATTCCGGAACGGGTGCCGGATAGATTAATATCCATCAATATCAGTTCTGGTTTAAGGGTTTCTGCTTGCATGATGGCTTCCTCACAGTTGGACGCAATAGCAATACAGTCATGACCCATTTTTTCGAGGTATCTTTTAACTACAAAAGAGAGGATGAAGTCATCTTCAACTAGGGCTATTCTTTTCATTTATTGTCTACTGATATGGTGAATACTGAGCCTTTTTGATTGCTGTAATCGAGTTTTCCATGTAACTGGCGAACCAGTGTCTGAACCAGTTCTACTCCAATAGAACCTTTTTTGCTCGTGTTGCTGTTAAAATTAAATCCGGGACCATTATCTGAATACACGAAAACTTCTTGCCCCGGCATGTGTTTCCAGGATATATATATCAAGGGTTGATCAAGATTTGTGAATGCATACTTCATGGAATTAGTAAGCAATTCATTTAAAATCAGACCATAGGCCAACGCTGAATTCATACTAATTTCATCGTCATCAATATCATGTTTAAATTCGATTTGCTGGGTTTTTGATAATTCATAGGAGCTAATGATACTTGAAGCTAGATCTGTAAAATATTGGGCCATATTAATCGCACCAAAATTCTCGGATTGATATAGCTTTTCATGTATGAGAGAAATTGATTTAATTCGCATCTGGCTCTCGAAAAATACAGATTTCAACTTTTCGTCCGTAACACTTTCAGAATGCAGAAACAACAAGCCGGATACCACAGCAAGGTTGTTTTTTACACGATGGTGAATTTCGCTCAAAAGGACTTCCTTTTCTTTCAAAGAATTGCGTACAGATGCTTCCGCGTTGTATCGTTCGGTCACATCCATTATCATGGATGTGTAACCCACCAGATGTCCATTACTATTTACCAATGGTGTATTGTACCACTCACATTTAATCAGGTGTCCATCTTTGTGAAGATTATCAAACGAACACTTTCCTCCTCCAGATTTTTTAATACTTTCTATCAATTCATCCTTTTCTTTTGACTCGAGAATAGAAGGCATCATCAGAGAAATATGTTTGCCAATAATCTCACTCGCTTTGAAGCCAAATATTCTCTCAGCTGCCAAATTCCATTCAGCAACATCCAGATTTGAATTCCATTCAATGTAGGCAAGCGGTGTTTGACGGATATGAAGATTATGCCTTTGTTGCTGCAACTTGAGACTATTCTCAAAACTTTTGATATGAGAAATATCCGATACCCTTTTCATTTCATAGGGTACTCCGTTCACAATTATTCTTTTTAAGGTTACCATACCGTGGAAGGTTTTTCCAGTCATGGTTTTGAATAGTGTTTCCCTTGTATAAATTTCACCGGCACTTAATAATTGTTGTATCTTCAGATCATCTTCATCTGATGTTTTTTCAACTCTGAGAATATCCGCTCTTTGTCCAATAATTTGTTCTGAAGATGAAATATTAAACAACTCGAATGTTTTTTTATTGCAGTTAATTACTTTACGACCACTGATAGAGTTAAGAAGGATGGCATCAGGACTTTCATCAAAAATATTCTGCAACATGGCAGAATTGTACAATAGTTTATCTTCCGTAATTTTTCTTTCTGTAATATCCCGTGAATTAATCACCAACGATTGAACGAGAGGTTCATGAAGAAGGCTGTGACATATATTCTCTACAATCAGATATTGACCAAATCGATGTCTGAAACGGCAGACAACTGTGGTAATCGTGCCCGGTCTTCTGATGGTTTCACGAATCGATTTAATCATGCTGTAACGGTCGTCAGGATGAATAAAATCAATAGTAGATCTCCCTATTACTTCAAATTCTTTATAGCCCAATGTGCGATAAAAAGCAGGACTAACAAATGTAAAAACCCCTTTGTCGTTAACCATCGAAATAACATCAGTGATGTTTTTTATAAGAGATTTAAACCTGGCTTCATTTCTACTAAGTAAATCCTTTGCTCGTCGATGCTCCGTAATATCTATTGCCGAAAAAGCCAATGCACCGAAAGATGTATCACTAAGCAGATTCCTTATACTTACTTCGAAATAATAGGAAATTCCTGCTTCCTGATCTACTTCAATTTCAAACGGAATAACTCCCGAGGATAACGAAATACTTTCACGGATACGGGAAGAAATGACATCCTTATTCCTTGCTCCAAAACAGTTCCACACGGGTTGACCAACCGCAAAAAAGCTGCTGTAAATTCCCAGTAATTCATTATTGCCGCTATGCATAACAATGATTCCGCTTTCATTAATCATAAAGACGACTTCCTTGTCACTGGTATACATTTTGCGTAGCCTGTTCTCATGCAAGAGCTGGCGGTTAAATTGTTGTTTTAGTTGAGTTATTTTTTTTAGATGCAATACAAAAATATCATCAACAAAATTGCTAATTTGTATATGTTTGATAACCGCATTGTAATAATCACCATTCCATGCAAATTCTAAATTTTCATGTACCTCATTTGAAAAATCTGTGGCAAGCATCTGTAGAATTTTTACAGCTACATCAGGCGGCAAAATCTCATCAAGTGATTGATTTTTTCGGAGATTTTCGGAAAGAGTAGTTGAGGATTCGTTCCAATCGATAAGAGTAGAATTTCTACCAATCAAAAATACCGGGTCTTCAATCCTGTTTATGATTTGTTTTTCTTTTACAAGTGCTTCTGATACATCATCCCTTTCTCTCTCGAGAGCAACCAGCCTGCTTTCTAATTCGCGTATTCTCTCCTCTAACAGATTGTTGGCTTTGGCCAGACTATCCATTGAAGCGGCGAAATCAGCCTTCTTCTCGTTGCCTAAAATATCCTTGGTCAATGCGAACTGAATGATTACCCCTAAAATTAAATAAACTTTTTAATATTGGGGTATTTTCAGGAGATTTCAACGATTGATGGTTTTTTAAAATAAGTAGGCAAATCCGCCTTCAACTTAACAAGCCTCTCCAATTCCCCGCTCCGGAGGGTGAATGACATTGACTCGTTGCCACACAATTCTTCAGCTGTGAGCTCAAAAGGTAACCGCCCGGTGGGCTCAAAAATTAGCCGATTGCCCTTAACAATACCGGCTAAATTTGCCGGAGAGTCCGGGATAACTGCCGTAACCAGCCAGGCATTTTTATCCGGAATTAGTTGGCAACCAGATACTGCGGCAAAAGCCAGATCAGCCTGAAGGTAAGTAATTTTCCATCCGGCCTATCAAGGGCTTGTTCCATGGGCTCTATCAGAGAGGCAGGAGAATAAATATATTTTTTAAAAAAATCCTTCAGATCAGCACCTGTGAATTCTTCCAATAAATTCAGGTAATCGACTAATTCATAACCTTTACTCTTTTCTCCGAATTGGACATATAATTGCTGCATCACATCATCCAGTGAACAGTCGCCTGAAGAATTGTCTCTGATCATTCTGTCGGCTATAAAAGCCAGCAGGCAACCCTCTGTGTAAATAGAAACTTTCCTGCCGGGGGTTCCTGTTACATAACCATCAATCCAGGTATCAAGACTCGATTCGGTAACAGAGTGAAAAAACCTCCCGGGATTATCGAGATGTTTTTTTAACTGTGTGCTGAGCCTTTGCAGATAGTCTGTTGTGCTAAATACTCCTGTTCGCAATAGCAGCCAATCACCATAAAAAGTGGTTAGCCCCTCATACACCAAACCTGCATCGCAATATACCGGCTTACGAAGGTTATAGGGCAGCATAAGCTTTGGACGGATGGTCTTCACATTCCATACATGAAACAACTCATGACAGGATATTCCCAACAATTCAAGGTAGTTAGCCCTTTCGAATACCTTTTGCGCAGGACCAAGAACGATTACTGTACTCCGTAAATGCTCCACACCATGAAAAAAATTTTCCTCGGGCAGAATAAATAAAAACGCAAAATTTTTAACAGGAATATTGCCAAATACCTGCAGGCAACCCTCTGTAAAAGCAGAAAAATGCTTTAAGATTTCCTCTTGTCCGGGTATTGACTCTTTGCCGGTAAAGTACAGAGTAAAAAGACATCCGCCAGACTCATAGCTGAGTAAAATGATCTGCTTGCTGCAATAAAACGGAGTGTCTGCAAGCGTATCGTAATCCGGAAAAACAAAAAACAGGGAAGTATCAGATTCTGTCCTTAAAAAATTTCTGTCACCGGCATATTGCATGCCATTTAATTTTTGAAAGGTGAGATGAAACGGTCTGTTTTCTGAATAATCACTAAAGAGGATACAGTTCACGGGATTGATATACAGAAGTTCTTTCCCGGCATAGCTGGATCCTGCATTCAATTCTGCTGCATAATACTCATATTGAACCTGCAATTTACCCTCGGTATGATGCACTATTTTCCAGCTGTTCTTGTCATTTCGGGTAACAAAAACCATCTCTCCGTCACAGTTGAAAACACGAAGGTTTCGGATGTTTTTTGAGTAATTGCTTTCTTCATAACGACCGGGTCTCCAGGCCGGCACATACAAAATAGTTTCTGTTCCAAACACTTCAAGATTGAGACTGATCCGGTAGAAAAATTCCCAATCCTCAAGCAAACTAACATGAACATCTGTCATAGGAAAAACTATACAACAGGTCGATATTCTCCGAAAGAATTCCTGAACACATCTGCAATCTCCCCCAGACTCACATAGGCTTCACAGGCATTGAGAATGTGAGGCATCAGGTTACTCCCGTCAGAGGCGGAGGAGGCGAGGTTTTGCAAACATTCCTCAACCTTGGCTGCATCACGCCCGCTTTTAACCTTTTGCAGTTTTTCAATTTGCTCGGCACGAATGGTATCACTCACTGAGAAAACTTCCTTGAGTGGTTCTTCTTCCGAGGTAAAACAATTTACACCCACAATCTTTTTCTCTCCTGACTCTATATGTTGCTGATATTTGTAGGCACTACCTGCGATTTCATCTTGCATATATCCCTGTTCAATGGCTGCCACTGCACCGCCTGCAGCATCAATGATGCGGATATACTCCCATGCCTTTTGTTCAATTTCATCAGTGAGTGCTTCAATAAAATAAGAGCCTGCCAGGGGATCCACAGTTTCAGGAACACCACTCTCATGAGCAATAATTTGTTGCGTTCTGAGGGCAATTCTGGCCGCTTCCTCAGTGGGTAAGGCAAGCGCCTCATCAAATCCGTTGGTATGCAAAGATTGTGTGCCACCCAGTACGGCTGACAAAGCCTGAATCGTAACCCTGATGATATTGTTGTGGGGCTGCTGAGCGGTTAGCGTTGATCCTCCGGTTTGGGTATGAAACCTAAGCATCATACTTCTGGGGTTTTTGGCCCCCATTTCAGAAACGATCTTCGACCACATTCGTCTGGCAGCACGAAACTTTGCTACTTCTTCAAAAAGATTGTTATGCGCATTAAAAAAGAAAGATATCCTTCCGGCAAACTTATCAATGTCCAAGCCTCTTTCCATGGCTGCCTTAACATATGCTTTTCCGTTGGCAAGGGTGAATGCAAGCTCCTGCACAGCATTGGCTCCGGCTTCTCTGATGTGATAACCACTTACCGAAATGGTATTCCATTTGGGTAATTCCCTGCTGCAATATTCAAAGATATCAGTAATGATACGCATCGAAGGACGAGGAGGATAGATATAAGTGCCCCTCGCCGCATATTCCTTAAGCAAGTCATTTTGAATAGTACCGGATATATTTTTCAAATCTGCTCCTTGCTTTTTTGCCATGGCTATATACATGGCAAGAAGTGTTGAAGCAGTGGAGTTGATTGTCATTGAAGTGGTGATTTTCTCCAATGATATACCTCCGAAAAGAATTTCCATGTCTGCCAGCGTATCGATAGTTACCCCGGCTTTTCCCACTTCGCCTTCAGACATCGGGTGATCGGAATCATAGCCAATTTGTGTGGGCAAATCAAATGCCACACTCAAACCGGTTGTTCCATTTTGTAAAAGGTAATGATATCTTTTGTTGGATTCCTCAGCAGTAGAGAATCCCGCATATTGCCGAAATGTCCATAAACGGCTACGGTACATATCGGTTTGCACTCCTCTTGTGAAGGGGAACTCACCGGGGCTTTCCGCATTCCTCTGAACAGGAGGGTAACTGGGTTTTATTTCAATACCCGAATCGGTAAAAAACTTTTTTTCGTCCATGTCGATGATTAAGTCCAACAAATGTAAAACAATCGCGATGAAACTTCGTTTCTTTGAGGCGACATGAAAATACAGCAGCAAACAGCAGTTCTGCTCATCAATTTAGGGACGCCCGACAGTCCTTCTACAATGGATGTACGCCGTTACCTCACCGAGTTTTTAAACGACCCGCGGGTCATAGATATTTCTGCCCTGGGTCGTGCGGTTCTCGTAAATGGTGTGATTGTGCCCTTCAGGGCGCCAAGGTCTGCCAAACTTTACAAAGAGATATGGGATGAAAATGGCTCTCCCCTCCTCTTCCACAGCCTTGCACTGAAGCATGCACTGCAAGAAAAAGCAGGTGAAAATTACCATGTTTATCTGGCTATGAGGTATGGAAATCCATCCATAAAAACCACCCTGGAAACAATCCGAAAAAAGGGGTTTACCCGTATACTCGTGGTTCCCTTGTACCCTCAGTATGCCTCCTCTACCACAGGTTCCAGCATTGAAAAGTTTTTTAGTTGCATTTCTCACTGGGAAACATTGCCTGAAATAAAAACGGTTCAATCGTTTTATCAACACCCGGCCTACCTGGAAGCAGTCTGCCAAACAGCTGCACCCTATAACCTGGCATCGTATGACCATATTCTCTTCAGTTTTCATGGAATCCCTGAAAGACATATCCGCAAGAGCGACATCGCCGGGGTTTGTTTAAAAGATTCCTGCTGCGAACAAATACATGCCGGTAATTACCTGTGCTACAAAGCAGGATGTACCTACACGGCAAGAATGGTGGCCAAACATTTGGGTATCCCACCGGACAGATATACCATTTGTTTCCAATCGCGATTGGGAAAAACACCCTGGATCAAGCCTTATTCTGATCAGGTAATTAAAAACCTTGCTGATAAAGGCGCCAAAAAACTACTTGTATTCTCTCCGGCATTTGTGGCTGACTGTTTGGAAACGGTCCACGAAATCGGCGTTGAATACGACGAACTTTTTCAGGAACATGGAGGAGAAAAAGTAACGCTTGTACCTTCCCTAAACGCCACTCCTGCCTGGGTAGAAGCCTTACACAAAATAATTTCTGAAAATTGCTGATCAATCCTTTCTTACTCTTCTCAGTAGAAATCTGAAAAGAGGCGGCAACCATTGCCTGAGCCAAGGCATGATCAATTCCTTGCCTCCAATGAAAATCTCTTCCCGGTTGGTTTTTATCGCCTCAATTATTTTGTCTGCACAAATTGCGGGGTCCATGGCACTTGAATGAGAGGGATCCATGATTCCGTGAGGTTCTCCGGTTTTACCCAATGCATTGAGGGAGACGGATGTTTTAATTTTACCGGGACAAACCATCAGCACACTGATTCCGCGCGACTCACATTCCAGCCTGAGACTTTCGAAATACCCGTGCAACGCGTGCTTGGCTGCGCTGTAGCCGGAACGAAAGTAGAAACCAAACTTTCCTGCTATACTGCTTACAACCACAATTTTTCCGCTTCCCTGCTCCATCATCTTTAAGGCAAGCAGTCGTCCTATTTCGGCATGTGCGAAAAAGTTGGTTTCCATGAGTTGCCTGAGCATGGTCTCGGATGTTTCCACAGCGTTGAGCCTCTGACTAACGCCTCCATTGTTAATCAGAATATCAATGCCACCGTAAGCTGCCCAGGCCTTGTTTACAATTTCCTCTCTGTAGATGTTGGTGTCGGAGAGGTCGAAAGCGAGCATGCGGGTTCTTTCTGATCCAAGTTCCCTGCAAAGGGCTTGCAATTTTTCTGTGTTTCTTCCTGAGAGCACCAAAGAGCACCCAAGAGCGGAAAACTTCCTGGCCAGGGCCTCTCCGATACCTGAGGAGGCACCGGTAATCCAAATGCTTTTACCTGAAGGATTCATGAGGGTACAAAGAAAAACCTAAAATCACTACATTCGCTGTCCCCGAAAAATAATTCATGGAATTGCCCAAATCATTTCCCTTTGCAGAGGCCGAAAACAAGTGGTACGCATACTGGCTGAAAAAAGGTTTTTTTAAAAGTATCCCTGATCACAGAGAGCCATATACCATTGTGATTCCTCCACCCAATGTTACCGGTGTGTTGCACATGGGTCACATGCTCAACAACACCCTTCAGGATGTGCTTGTTAGACGCGCACGCATGCAAGGAAAAAATGCCTGCTGGGTGCCGGGCACTGATCATGCCTCCATCGCTACAGAGGCAAAGGTGGTTCAAATGCTTGCGGAAAAAGGCATAAAAAAATCCGATCTCAGTCGCGAAGAGTTTTTGAAATACGCCTGGGAATGGAAAGAAAAATACGGAGGAATCATCCTTGAACAACTCAAAAAATTAGGTGCATCCTGTGATTGGGACCGCACCCGTTTTACGATGGATGAGCCCTTAAGCAAAGCCGTTATTCAGGTTTTTGTAGATCTATACAACAAGGGAAAGATTTACAGAGGAACGCGCATGGTCAACTGGGATCCCAAGGGGCTAACTGCCGTGAGTGATGAAGAAGTGATCTATCGTGAGGTGCAATCTAATCTCTATTATGTGAAATATCCGGTTGTAAGCCATGCTGAAGGAAATCCATCTGAGAGTATTGAATTCATTACCATCGCCACTACACGACCGGAAACCATACTCGGTGATACTGCCGTGTGTGTCCATCCGGATGATCCGCGATTCCTTCATTTGAGAGGAAAGTATGCAGTGATACCTTTCGTAAACAGAGTGGTACCCATCATATTTGATACCTACATTGATATGGAATTTGGTACCGGTGCCCTCAAGGTAACCCCTGCACACGACATCAATGATCACAAGCTGGGAATCAAGCATGGCTTGGCTTCCATAGATACTCTATCTCCCGATGGAACCATGAGTGAAGCTGCCGGGCATTATATAGGAGAAGATCGGTTTGTGGTTAGAAAAAAGATTGTAAAAGACCTGGAAGCAATCGGTTTGCTTGTAAAAACCGAATCCATCAAAAACAAGGTTGGGCATAGCGAGCGCACACAGGCAGTAATTGAACCCAAACTTTCTGTTCAATGGTTTTTAAAAATGGAATCCATGGCCGGTCCTGCCTTGCAAAGTGTGATGGAGGACGAAGTAAAACTCTTACCTGAAAAATTTAAAAACACATACAGGCATTGGATGGAGAATGTACAGGATTGGTGCATTTCAAGGCAACTGTGGTGGGGACAGCGAATTCCTGCTTATTACCTGCCGGATGGCCGGGTGGTGGTGGCAGAAACCAGAGAAAAAGCGGAGGCTGAATGTATTAACAGGTATCCGGAGGCAAATCCCAATTTGTTGCAACAGGATGAGGATGTTTTGGATACATGGTTCAGTTCGTGGTTATGGCCAATTTCCGTGTTTGATGGTTTTGAAGACAAAAACAATGCTGATATCAACTATTATTATCCCACCAACGATCTTGTAACTGCGCCTGAAATCCTTTTTTTCTGGGTAGCGAGAATGATTATGGCCGGTTATGAATACCGTGGCAAAAAACCATTTAACAATGTTTATCTGACTGGTATCGTGCGGGATAAACAAGGTCGAAAAATGAGCAAATCGCTGGGCAACTCTCCTGATCCCCTTGAGCTGATGGCGAAATACAGCGCCGACGGTGTAAGAACAGGCATGTTGTTTTGCTCTCCTGCCGGAAACGATCTGCTTTTTGATGAATCTCTTTGTGAGCAGGGAAGAAATTTTACCAATAAAATCTGGAACGCATATAAACTGGTAAAAGGTTGGAAAATAAAGGAGTTTTCGCCGTCAGCATGCGATATCAGCGCAATGGAATGGTTTCAGCACCGATTGAATCAGGCTTCAGAAACGGCCGAAGATCTCTTTGACAAATACAGAATTTCTGAGGCATTGATGTGTCTTTACAAATTAACATGGGATGACTTTTGCGCCTGGTATCTTGAATCGGTAAAACCCGATTTCGGAAAACCCATTTGTTTGGAAGTATATAACCGAACGATTACATTCTTTGAACACATATTATCGCTTCTGCACCCCTTTATGCCTTTTATCACCGAGGAAATCTGGCATAACCTGGCCCAACGCTCAGAAGGCAGCAGTCTTGTTGTTTCCACATGGCCTCTTGCAGGCAACTATCAACCGGAAATCATCCGGTCTTTCGAACATGCGGCAAATGTCATAAGCGAAATCCGGAACTTTAGAAATTCTGCAGGCTCGTCTCCCAAAATAACACTTGAAATTTACTCAGAAGATCAGACTTTGGAAGAATATCAAGATCTGATAAGTAAACTTGCAAATTGTCACCTTTTCATCCAATCCGAAAAACCTGAAGGATGTAAACCTGTTCTTGCCGGTACCAGCGAAATTTGGATTGCCTCTGCAGGCATATCAAATCCTGAGGAAGAGAAAAAGAAAATCATCGCTGAGCTGGAATATCTCAAAGGATTTCAACACAGCGTTGAAAAAAAACTTAGCAACAGCAGGTTTGTTGAAAACGCAAAACCCGAGGTGGTGGAGAATGAAAGAAAAAAACTGCAGGACGCCAGCCTCAAGATGGACAAACTAATGCAACAATTGCAGACCTTCAGCCAATGATTAAAGCTGTTCTGTTTGACATGGACGGTGTCCTTGCCGATACCGAGCCATTCTGGCAACAGGCGCAGATCAGGGTCTTCGGGGAGATTGGAATCAAGCTTAGTGCCGACGATTGCGCTCAAACCATGGGAATGCGCATTCGGGAGGTGGTGAAATACAGGCAAAAAAATAATCCGGAGCTGCATTTTGACGAGAAGCAGCTTGTGGAATCCATGCTCTTACATGTGATTGGAAGCATTAAAGCGGAAGCAAAACCTTTGCCCGGCATTACTGAAATACTAATGTTTTTGGAGGACCTCGAAATACCCATGGCCCTTGTTTCGTCATCTCATTACAGGGTGATTCATGCGCTGCTTGATACCCTTGAGATGCGTCATTACTTCGATCTGATTGTTTCCTCAGAGGATATGCCTTATGGCAAACCACACCCTATGCCATATTTACAAGCAGCTTATTTTCTGTGTATACCTAAAGAAGAATGTCTTGTAATCGAAGATTCTCCTAACGGGGTTCTGTCGGCTCTATCAGCGGGAATGCGCGTGATAGCGAAGCCCGATAGCCGGGTAAGAAAAAATCCTATCTTTGATTCAACATTTATGACTTTGGAGTGTTTCACAAAATGGGAACACAAAAAAATTTTAGATTTTTTGGCTTAAAAAAAAACAACTATGTTTGAACATTGTTTAATAGACAATTTGAAATCAAATGAATATTATCAGGTTGCTTTTATCGCTGTTGCTACTTTCCAGTTTTTGCACCAGAGCACAAAACTTTTCCTACATTGATTTCTCTCAATTCAGGGAAGGTGATTTGCTGTTTCAGGATTTGGACTGCGGAGATCTTTGTGATGCAATTGAGAAAGTTACCCAAGGTCATCAAGGTTTGAATGTATCGCATGTTGGAATGGTTGTGAAACACAAAGATTCTCTTTGGGTGATAGAGGCCTACAGTAAAAAAGTGGAGTTGATATCCCTCCCCGACTTTATGAACCGCAATGTAAACGCAGACGGAGATCCTAAAGTCTTTGCAGGAAGGTTGAGATCCGGATATGGAAACCTCGCGAGAAAGGCATCTGAAGAATCAAAAGTTTATCTGGGGGTCCCTTACGATGATTCTTTTTCTTCGGGACTTAATAAAATCTATTGCTCAGAATTGATTTACTACTCTTACAAGTTTGCAAATAAAAATATTGAGGTTTTCCCAATGCAGCCTATGACATTCAAGGATCCCGAATCCGGTAATACCCTTTCTGTCTGGGAAAACTATTTCAGAGAACTCCAAATGAAAGTACCGGAAAATGAATTGGGATGTAATCCGGCTGGAATATCTAAATCCGATAAACTCGACATATTTTTTTCATTCGGTGACTTTCTGAAATCCGAAAAAGAAAGGAGAAAAGAGAATGAATAAGCAATGAAATAACCACCTCAGTAATAGACAAAAAAAGAGCAGGGAAAAAGTAAAAATCAACCAATAAACAAACACTTAAATTTTAAAAAATGGCAGTAAAAGCAATGTTATTCATCGACGGTTCATGGATGTACCATAATCGAAAGCAAATTGTCAATGCAGATGAAAACGAAGATTTTGACATCGACTACAGAAAGATTCCTTTGATAGTTAAAAAGTTTTTGGAATCAAAACTCCAAACCGATGTAGACATGGTAAAGACACATTATTTTGCCTCCATCGCCATCAACCGACCGGGATTCGACAACTCCAAGCAAAGGCAATTTTTTGAAATGCTTTCAACTCGTTGTTACTACAACACAGAGGTGTACGAACTGGATTTTAAAAATATGGAAAAAAGCCGTCATGAAAAAGCGGTTGATATCGCTTTGGCTGCATCCATGTTGTACTATGCTGCAGTACCTGCGGCCTATGATATTGCGGTGGTAATTGCAGGGGACTATGATTATCTTCCTCTCTACAAGCGTGCCAAGCTTTTGGGTAAAAGGGTTTGTCTCGTTGGATTACATCCCATTGGCGAGTTCTACCCTACCTCACCCAGGCTAACAGAAGACAACAGGTTGTTCGATCTTCCAATGATATTCATGGACGACTACGCCCTGGAACTCAGATTAACCAAAGAAGAGAGAAGCCGTAATTGCGACGGATGCGGAAGAGAAGAAGTAACCACCTGGGAAGGAGAAAAGTTCTACTGCATGGTTTGCAGGGCAGAAAACCATGCCTCCAGGATCGACAGGGTTTGCGACAGTTGTGGCAAAAGCGAATCAACCACTTACACAACAGAATGGTTTTATTGCCGCGAATGCCGAGAGGAATACAACCGCACACGCGGAAAAAATAAGACCGGAGTTACCCGTCCGATGTAAACACATTAAATGCACATTCAGAAAAAAGGGCAGCAATGCCCTTTTTTTATTTGGTAATTTTGTCATTGATGTCCTTCCTTTTTTCATTGGTTTTGAGACCTACCCTTAGGTTGATTTCCAGACTGCCTATGTATTGCCTCTACCTATTCGGAGACCTCATTCGTGTATTTCTTGAACATGTAATCAGATACCGCAGGAAGGTGATTTCAGAAAATCTGAAAAAAGCATTCCCTTCACTTTCAAAGAATGAAATTGAAAATATAAGGCACCGGTTTTACTGTTCATTTGTTGATGTGGCCATCGAAACCATTGCACTTATGCGGATAGAAAAAACAACATTGATGGAAAGCATGGTGCCCGATGAAGAGTCTAAAACGATGGTATTAACCTTTGCCGGCAAAAGAATCCTCCTGCTTGCCGGACATCTTGGCAATTGGGAATGGATGGGACAAGCGATGAAATTGCATTTCAATTTGCCTATGGTCAGTGCCTACCATCCACTACACTCTATCGAAGCAGATACATTTCTGTATCAGCTGAGGTCTCGCTTTGGACTCATCCCTGTTGCTATGAAGTCATTGACAAGAAAAATCAGTGAGAAAAAAGATGAGCCGTTGGCCGTAGCGCTTGTAGCTGACCAGGCCGCTCCTCCCGAATCTGCACACTGGTCGCTGTTTTTTGGAAGAGAGGCAGCATTTTTTCAGGGTCCCGGTAAAATTGCCATTAAGCACGGCTTACCGGTAATCTATCTAAGCAGCAAAAGAGTGAGCAGAGGAAAATACCATCTCAATGCAAAACTTTTATGGGATGGTTCGGAAAGTATTACATCTTCCGACATCACAGATAGGTTTGTAAAAATTCTTGAAAATGACATTCGAGCAAGACCGGAAGATTATCTCTGGAGCCACCGAAAATGGAAACACCAAAAGCCTGCCTCTGGTTGAAAATTAAAACATCTAAAAAGAACGATTGCCCTAAATGATGGAAACAAAAAATATTCTGCTCGCCGGTTATAATGGATTAACCGGATCTCTTGTGAGAAAAAAAATGCAACAGTACATGGGTGGAAAATTATACCTCATTGGCAGAAAAGCTCCGATTGAAACAGGACAAAATGAGCTGTTCATAGAAACTGATTTTTCGAAAGATTCATTGCAATCAATAGCCTTAAAGGATGCACAAACCCTCATTATCTGTTTGGGAACTACCCTCCGAAAAGCAGGCTCTAAAGAAAAATTCTATACTGTAGATCATGATATGGTTATCAGCATGTCACGAAAAGCTGTTCTTTCAGGTGTTAAAAATTTAATTCTGGTCTCTGCCGCGGGTGCAAACGCGGAGTCGCCAAATTATTATCTGCGAACAAAAGGATTAACAGAAAAAGACATTCAATTTCCGGAACTAGAGAGTCTGGTCATTTTCAGACCCATGCTTCTGATGGGTGATCGCAGGGAAAGAAGAACCGGAGAATATATGGCTTCAATAGTCATGAAATTTCTGGATATTTTTCTGCGTGGTCCGCTATTACAGTTCCATTCCACTTCTGTAGAAAAGCTTGCAGATGTAATTGTAAAATATGCAATCAATCCTGTACCGGGAAAAACTATCCTTGAGAATCAAGCCATCCTTCGGGAGGTTACAGGTAACTGATGCGCTGCTTTGAGAATAACAGTGCTTAGATTTTTATTTCATCCTCGTTTTTATCGAAAAAATGATATTCCAGGAATCCATAGGAGGATACTGAACGAAGTTGCACGATTTTTCCGAATTTCATAAACCAGCGCATCCGAGGTGAAGGAAAACCTTTTTTGAAGTATGCTTCCAAAAACGGATGCAATGCGAGAGTAACCCCTTTTTTATTTTGATTAAGAAGAATATACCTGAGGTTGTTTTCAATCTGATCAATCAGAAGAATACTAGCCTGGATCTCTCCGCTTCCCTGACAAGTTGGACATTTCTCGAGCGTTGCAACATTCATTTCGGGCCTCACGCGTTGTCTGGTAATCTGCACAAGTCCAAACTTGGTAGGTGGCAGGATGGTATGCTTGGCTCGATCGGCACGCATTTCATCTTTCAGTTTATTGAAAAGCATTTTCCGGTTATCCGGAGAGTGCATGTCAATAAAATCAACCACAATGATACCTCCCATGTCTCTCAGCCTCAACTGTCTGGCAACTTCGGTGGCAGCATCCAGATTCACTTCCAGTGCATTGGTCTCCTGACTCATGTCGGAACGCTGTCGGTGACCGCTGTTTACATCAATCACATGCATAGCTTCGGTATGCTCTACAATAAGATATGCGCCACTCTTCATCGGAACAGTTTTGCCAAAGGAGGCCTTAAGCTGACGATCAACACCAAAATGATCAAAAATCGGCTCTTTGCTCTTGTATAATTTGACGATGTCTCTTTTTTCAGGAGCAATATTTCCGAGGTAGTTTCTGATTTCATCGTACAGCGTTTCTTCATTCACATGAATGCTGCTGAATGATGAGTTGAGCATGTCTCTGAGTATGGTTGAAGTCCTGTCAAGTTCACCCAGAACTTTTTTGGGAGGAAGTGATGTTTTGATTTCTTCGAAACAACTGTCCCATTTCTCGAGCAGTTCTTTGAGGTCATTCTCAATTTCGGAAACACCTTTGTTTTCTGCCACTGTTCGCACAATCACCCCGTAATTTTTCGGGCGCAATCCCTGAATAATTTTGCGTAAGCGATCTTTTTCCTCTGTTGATTTGATTTTTTGAGAAATCGAAACTTTGTCTGAGAATGGAATGAGCACCACATATCTTCCGGGGATGGAAAGATCAGAAGTGATTCTGGGACCTTTGTTGGCAATGGGCTCCTTGGCAATTTGCACCGGAATAAGGTGGTTTGTGGAAAGCACTGATGTAATTTTTCCCCCTTTATCGATGTCGGACAATAATTGAAATGCCGAAAGATTTGGTTTTTGCTGTTTGTTTTGGGTAACCTGTTTTACAAATAGCTGAAGCGAATTGAATTGTGGACCAAGGTCGAGATAATGCAAAAAGGCATCTTTCTCGTAACCGATATCAACAAAACCTTAATTAATTCCCGGAATCACATTACGTATTTTTCCAAGGTAGATTTACCAAACAGCGAAATTATTGTTCTTCTTTTCCTGGTGAAGTTCAACCAAACGACGCTCATTGAGCAGGGCTATGGTCACCTCATGATCGGACGACTGTATAATGATGTCATTCTGAGACATACATAGAATAAGTTAATAGGCTTACATATACATGCAAGACCATGATCAATGAAATGATGACCGGCGAGGCAAATGCACACCGGTCATCCTGAATAATGGATGGAAAAAAGAATTACTTCTTCTTCTTGTGCCTGTTTTTTCTTAGGCGCTTCTTTCTTTTGTGAGTCGCAATTTTGTGACGCTTTCTTTTTTTACCGCTTGGCATGTCGCAAGTTTTTTATTGGTTTTTATTTTGGAGTTGGTTTAGATACGCGTCAACCTGTTGGGCAATCAGCGCATCTGTATTGTGTTTCTTGAATTCTTTAAGCTCTGCAATTGCCTCGTTCTTTTTACCGGAATCAGCATAAACCTGTGCCAGATAGAGCATGGCTTCGGTGTTGGATGGTTGCATCCTTCTGACCATTCGTAGTCTGTTGATGGCTTTATCTGTTTGTCCGCTCTGAATAGCAAACATGGCAAGTTGTAATTGGGCATCCACCAGGGTGCTGTCAGCAGCAACCATTTGTCGGAGCATACCTATTCCTTTCATGGGTTCATTGCTTCCTCTCACATAAGCGGAAGCAAGGGCAATTTTAATCTCATTGCTGGAGGAATCCAGCGAAGAGGCTTTTTCAAGCAGTGTGATAGAGAGCTTATTTAAAAAGGTGATCTCAACTGGTTTGCTCAGAAAACCTGCTGCTGCCTGAGAGAATTTCCCGGCATCCAGATAGGCAGGAGCTGTTGCGTTAATTTCTGCCCAGTTCTTTTTACTGATGGCTGCCAGCAATAGCTGCCTGTTTTCTTTGAGGATAGTGAACATGGAATCTGCGGACGCTGCCTTGTTATTTCCCTGTTCAATCATTTTCTCAAATGATTTGAGTTTCCCGGTTAGTTCCGGAGACAATGCGGCATAAACAGAATCCCTGTAGGCAGCCAGGTCGATTCCGGAGGCGGATGCTTCCGAGACCGGAGTTGTTTTTGTCCGTGGGGCAAAGTAGAGATATACTGCTATCAGCAAGATAACTGAAAGCAGGGCAAGATGCCACCAACGAAAATTATCCTTCAGTGACATCAGGGTTTTACCTGCACATTTTTCTTCACCTTTTCCACAAAGGTTTTGGCAGGTTTAAAAGCCGGCACATTGTGGGCAGGTATGATGATGGTCTGGTTTTTGGAAATGTTGCGTCCGGTTTTTTCGGCGCGCTTCTTTACAATAAAACTGCCAAAGCCCCTTAAATATACAGCGTCGCCCTGGGTGATGGCGGTGCGTACACTCTTCATAAATGCTTCAACCGTGGTTTGCACCTGTAATTTGTCGATGCCGGTTTTTTCGGCAATCTCATTTACCAAGTCAGCTTTTGTCATGTTTCTGATTTATTGGGTAACTATCTGATTTTCCAATTTTTGGGGAGGCGAAGATACTATTTTTTCTACATGTGCAAATCATTTGAAAAATTATTCCTTGTATCCAAGTGCCTGATTAAGGGCAATCTGCGCCTTTCATGGCTTACTTTTGCAAAATGCACCCAGTTTCAAGGCAACTCATCGAATGGTACCGTATGCATGCAAGAGATTTACCCTGGAGGCATACCCGGGATGCTTACCGTATCTGGTTATCTGAAGTCATCCTTCAGCAGACGCGGGTGGCACAAGGGCTCTCCTATTACTATGCCTTTACAGAACGCTTTCCAACCGTAGCTCAACTCGCAGCTGCGGATGAACATGAGGTTCTCAGGTTATGGCAGGGCCTGGGCTACTACTCAAGAGCGAGGAATCTGCATGCCACAGCCAAACAAGTAGTAGCCGAATTCGGGGGCGTGTTCCCTGACAAATACGATACACTAATAAAACTAAAAGGGATTGGTGATTATACTGCCTCCGCCATTTCTTCGTTTTGCAAAAACGAGCCAGTTCCTGTGCTGGATGGCAATGTTTTTCGTTTTCTCTCCAGGTATTTCGGGATATGGGATGATATCTCTAAAAACTCGTCCAGAGAAAGGTTCAAAACAATTGCCGGGGATATTCTTCCCTTGAAACAGGCAGATCTGCACAACCAGGCTATCATGGAGTTTGGCGCTCTACAGTGTAAACCCTCGAATCCGGATTGTACCCTTTGTCCTCTCTCAGGAGGATGTTATGCCCTAAAGGAAAATAAGCAGGATCGGCTGCCCGTAAAGGCAAAGAAATCTGCACCAATCAACAGATACTTCCATTATCTGGTGCTCATTTATAAAGGCGAACTATTGGTATGCAAAAGAAAGGAGAAAGACATTTGGTTGCATTTGCACGAATTCTTTCTGGTTGAAAATACACTGAAGCCTTCCAAATACAGTCCTGCAGCCATCAAAACCTATGTTGATACTCATCTTCAAGGGGTTGGTCACAAGTTAATCAGCAGTTCAGGCGGATACAAACACCAATTGTCGCACCAAACCATCCACGCGAGATTTACCCTTCTTGAGCTGAAACGCCGCATTGTTCCCCCTGAGGCAAATGCAGCATGGATGGATGCAGCGCAGATAAGCAAGATTGCATTCCCCAGGCTGATCACAAGATTTATGGAGTCAGACATCTTGCCTACCTTTGAAGCATCTTGACCACTTACTTCGAAAGACAATTCCTGGGACAAAACAAACTTTACATCATCATCAGATTGATGCTCATGCTGTTTTGTTTTATCGGCTATTACTGGTCAGAAAACCCCAAACCGATATACACACAAATTGGAAACATCCGGATTGGCTCCTATCCCGCCAAAGATTTGCCAAACTCAGGGGAGTTATTTTTTATCCTGGGCATCTTTTTATTGCTCTTGTCGCTCTTGCTGATGTTTATCCCCCACATTACCATTTCTTCTGACAACTCGGGACTGAGCATCTCGCGCTTTGCTCATAAAAAACACTTCATTATTCCCTTTACTGAAATCACACATGCAAGGGTCATTCATCTGTGCAATCATCTTTTCCTAAGACCCTCGTTTAGTATGCATCCGGCAGAATCAACGCGCTTTTTTACTGCCGAAAACACCGCAGTTGAACTACAAACAAGTTCCAAAACGCGAATTCTGCTGGCTACTCAACGCCCGGGTGAGTTATTGGCACTGCTGCGCGAAAAGGTGCCGGGTCTAATGGTTTTGAGCGATGGAATCAGATAGGCTGAAGGTAAACATGCACTGCGTTAAAATATTATCGCGAATTTTGCGTCTATCATTGTACAGAACATCATGAAAAAGAAACTTATTATCGCTGCAGTCATCGTCCTGGCTGTTTTTGGAATCTATCAACTCTTTGCAGGTAAATACAACGAAATGGTAAGGCTAGCAGAACCTGTTGCAGCCCAGTGGGGTAAAGTGCAGAGTTCCTACCAGCGCCGGGCAGACTTGATTCCCAACCTGGTGAACACAGTAAAGGGATACGCCGAATTTGAAAAATCCACATTGGTAGAAGTTACCCAGGCGCGTGCCAAGGCCACAGGAATCAATGTTGATGCCGGAAGTTTAACCCCGGAGAACATCCAGCGCTTTCAGGCAGCGCAGGATCAGTTGTCCGGTGCCTTGTCAAGGTTACTGGTTACCATGGAGAAATATCCTGATCTAAAAGCCAATCAAAACTTCATTGAACTTCAGGCTCAGCTGGAAGGAACAGAAAACAGAATCAATGTTGAGCGCAACCGCTTTAATGATTTGGTAAAAGAATACAATCTGTATATCAAACTCTTTCCAAACAACCTGATTGCCGGCCTCTTTGGCATGCAAACAAAAGGGTATTTTGAAGCTGCTCCCGGAACCGAAAAAGCACCGGTTGTAAAATTCTGAGCATGCTGAGTAAAAAAGAGGAAGATAAGTTATTATCGGCCATCCGAAAAGCCGAAAAGCTCACCTCAGGCGAAATCAGGGTACACATCCAAAAATCCTGTAGCGAAAATCCCATTGAGGACGCAATCGAAAAATTCAATGCCATGGGATTATGGAAGACCCGCGAGCGAAACGGTGTTTTGTTTTTCGTAGCGGTGGAAGATCGCAAGTTTGCCATCATTGGCGACAAAGGCATTCAGGAGAAAGCCGGAGACAACCTATGGGATGAAATCAAAGTGAAGATGCAGGAAAAATTCCGGAATGGAGAACTTGCCAATGGCCTGATCCTGGGTATTGAGCGCGCCGGCAAAGCTTTGTCCGATTTTTTTCCGCGACAAAAAGATGATGTAAACGAACTGCCGGATGATATCTCCATGCAAGAAAACTGATATGCATCAGCATTCAAAAAGGGTTCCGTTGATGGCCATCCTACGAAGAAGTATCGAACAGCGATATCTTTCTTCATGATAACTTTCGAAGAGTTCATCCATACCGGCAACAACTCTCTCAATCCCGATTTTATTTGCCCATTGAAGCAAACCCAGAGGATAGTTCACACCCTTGGTCATGGCAGTTTCAATATCAGCTTGTGTGGCTATAGAATAGTAGCATGCTTCTGCAGCCTCATTGATAAGCATAAATAGGATTCTTTCAAAAACAGGTTTACCTTTTTCCTCATTCATTTCAGGTGAATCAGCGATTGAACCTTCCTTGTAATCATAGAATCCCCTCCGGATTTTCTTCCGTAAAGTCCGGCTTCAAAGAGTCTCTTCTGGCTGATGGAAGGTTTGTATCTGGCTTCGTGAAAGGTTTGCATCCAGATACTCTCGGTTACACGATAATTCACATCATGACCAATAAAATCCATCAGTTCGAATGGCCCCATTTTAAACCCACCAAAATGCTTCATGGCCCAATCAATACTTGCCATGGAAGCAATGCCTTCTTCGAAGATGCGTAGGGCCTCGGAATAATAAGGTCTGGCAATTCGATTAACGATAAAACCGGGTGTATCTTTGGCTACAACGGGCATTTTCCCCCACTTTCTCATGAGTTCGCTACTTGTTTTAATATGCGAATCAAGGGTATGGATACCCGGAATAATTTCTACCAGAGGCATGATGTGAGCGGGATTAAAAAAATGCAGGCCTAAAAACCTGTCGGGCTTATTTAAGCAGGAAGATAGCTGAGCTACAGAAAGTGAACTGGTGTTGGTAGCAAGCAAAGTCGAAGCAGAAACAGCTTGCTCTATGGCGACAAATAATTGTTGTTTGGCAGTCAGCTCTTCAATGATTGCCTCGATCACCAATTCACAAGAGGATAGTGCCGACACCTCATCTGTAAACTCCAGTAAACCTAAGGCATGAGAAGCTTTATCAGGATTGATTTTCCCTTTTTGGACAAGTATATCCAATTGGTTTGAAATTTTTTCTCGGGCTATCGCCAGTTGCTTTTTGTTGGTGTCATACACAATGGTGTGCTGACCTGCAAGGATGGCGGTTTGTGCGATGCCGCTTCCCATAGCTCCGGATCCTGCGATGCCGGTGGTGTGAATGCTTGGATTCATTTGCTGATTGATGTGTATTGAAGCGTGCTGAATAAATCATGATTGAAATAGCGTGTTGCTACCTCATGCAATTTCTCTGCTGTTGTCTTTTGAATTTTTCTGAAAATAGCATCCATCTCATCGTACTTGCCGTAAACTAGCATACTTTTGGCCATGGAAATGGTTGCGCTCTGCCGATTTTCATGACTCATGGCAAGGCTGCCACACAATTGTTTTTTTGCGGTTTCAAGTAGCCTTTCGCTCATTTTTTTCTCCATCAGTTTATCCAGCTCTTTGTAAACAAGTCGCAAAGTTTTTTCTGTGTTTATTGAATCTGTAGCAAAAAAAATAGTGAACATACCGCAGTCATTAAAGGCATGATAAGCGGATTCCAAAGAATAAGTAAGTCCATATTTTTCACGAATGGCCAGGTTTAATCTGTTATTGAGAGAGGGGCCACCCAGTAAGTTGTTAAGCAAGACCATGGCAAGCCTGTCTGCATCGTTTTTGTATGACGGTGCACTTCCACCAATCAGAACATAGTCTTGTTGAATATCTTTGCTTGCGGTTCGGAATTTTTTACCTGCGAGTCTAGGCCGGCTATTGCTTGGCTGTGTGATTCCTTCCGGCAGTTCCCCAAAATAAGTATTGATGAGTTTTTTAACGAAGGTAAGGGGATGATTTCCGCTGATGGAAACAACTGCGTTCGCTGCCTTGAAATGTTTACCGGTAAAATGTTTCAGGTGCTTTCTGCGAAAAGAGTTGACTGATTTTCGGGTACCCAGAATGTTTTTTCCGATGGGATGATTCCCAAAAACAAGCTCATCAAATTCATCGAATATCTGCTCTGATGGATTGTCTTCGTAGGTCATGATTTCATCCAGCACCACTTTTTTTTCCTTAGCAATTTCCTCCTCCGGAAATTCCGAGAAAAAACCAATGTCTGAAAGCAATTCCAGTGCTCTTGAAAGATGTTGATTGAAACAGGAAGCATAGATACAGGTTTCTTCTTTTGCTGTGTAGGCATTCAATTCTCCTCCAACAGAATCGATGCGAGAGAGCACCTGAAGGGATGTTTTTTTTGCCGTTCCTTTAAACAGATTATGCTCTGTAAAATGAGCAAGACCTGTTTCGTCATCAGCCTCATTCCGTGATCCGCTTCCAAACATCAGTGCCGCATGAGAAAGACGACCTTCCGATGGAACAAAAATCCACTTGAGTCCATTAGCAAGTTCCCCGCAATAAATTTCTTCCTTTGACATAGAGTGACAAATATCTTCAAATAATTGGTGCATGTTACCCGGTGGGTTTTACTTTTGTCACAATTATGCCAAGAGGCGGATTATTTTTATTGATTGGAATTGTTTTGGTATCGTTTTCTGCCTGCAAGAGAGAGCGCAGGGAGGTGTTTTTTGGCGAAACCGGAAAAATTATTTACAAAAAGTGCTCCTCTTGCCATTATCCCGGAGGGCCTGCGCCATTCTCACTTTATCATTACGATGAAATCCGCAGAAGAGCTAAATCTATTCTGGCTGTGCTTAGCACCGGTTATATGCCGCCCTGGCCTGCAGATACCGGCTATTCGCGGTTCCGTGATGAAAAAATACTGAGTATGTACGAGCGCCAGACCATTGAAAAATGGATCAGGGATGGCTGTGAGAAAGGTGATTCGCTGAAAGAATGGAAGAGGCCTTCTTTTTTCGCCGGTTCTACTATGGGAAGAATCCCCGACAAAGTAGTTTACATGCAAAAGGCATTTCCCATCGAAGGAAATAATACAGATCGTTTTGTATTGATGAAATTGCCTTTTGAACTTGAAAACGACACTGTCGCTTCTTGCATCGAGTTTGTACCTGATAAAATACAGGTGGTTCATCATGTGAATGCCCAGTTATTGAGCTATCAGGAGCACAAAAAAAAACAACTGTTTAGTGGTGAGTTTTTTGTAGATACCCGCGATTACCCTCAGGTGCGTGAGGCCTATGAGGCCATGCGTCTGGCCCATGACGATGGAACCTACCCACTCATGCACATGAGTGCTTGCAACTATTTACCCGGATTTCTTCCCATTGAATATCCCCCGGGAATCGGAGGTATCAGATTGGCTAAACAATCTGCACTTTTTTTAAAGGATATTCATTATGGTCCTTCAAACAAAAACCTCAAAGATTCTTCCCATTTTAATATTTATTTCAGCAAAGTACCCGTCCGAAGAAAAACCTATGAGATGCAGATGGGCACTCTTGGCATATCAAAGATAGAACCCGCCCTAGTGATTCCCCCGAATGAAGTAAAGTCCTTTCAGACAAGGCTTACTATTACCGGCGATATTTCACTTCTCACCATCAATCCGCACATGCACCTGCTGGGAAAATCCTTTTTGGCTTTTGCTGTTAGACCTATCGGTGATACAATTCCGCTGATCAGGATTAAACAATGGGATTTTAAGTGGCAATATTCCTACACCTACCGGAAACCTTTGCATCTGCCGGCGGGCACCACCATATGGGTTTTTGGTACTTTTGATAACACCGTAAACAATCCCCTAAATCCGTTTCATCCGCCAAGGACGGTCTCTGAAAGAGAGGGATCCATGCGCACAACCGACGAAATGTTTCAGTTTATTTTTACCTATATGCCCTATCTGGCAGGAGATGAAAATATCAACCTGGAATAAGCCTGAAAAGGGGGCTTGTTGGTTTATTTAAATCTTTGTACTATTGTGAGTTGTGATGTCAAAGGTCCTCCGGAGTTTACTGCTTTTCCCGATTCTCATGCTCATGTTTTCGGGGCAAGGTTTCGGGCAGAATTATTGTACTCCTTCGTATGTAAACTTCTGCTCTCAATCTTCCGCCAGCGGGCAGGGACAGACCAATGATGTGATCCATAGTTTCAGTACCACGCTTGGCATCACAAACATCACAAACAACAATACCGGATGCTCCAACCAATGCACAGGTAATTTAACCGTTTGGCCGCCTTCTCAAGGTATGTTCCTCACGGTGGCACGCGGACAAAACTTCAGAATGACAGTTTCCGGCGAGCCCAACTCCAGCACCGGAACATTCCAACAAGGTTATGCAGTATGGGTAGATTGGAACAGGAATGGCGTGTTTGCTGCCAATGAGCTGGTTTGGTCTGTTGGTCCCGGCTTCGGCCCATTCACCAGTCCGCTAGTTACTGTTCCCAATGCTGCTCTTTGCGGGCCCACGCGACTCCGGGTGAGATCACAATACCAGACCCCCCCCACTGATCCCTGCGCCCAATACACCTACGGAGAAACAGAGGATTATACAGTTTATGTGGTTGGGAATCCTCAGATAAACGAACCCATTGTGCAAGACACTTCTGTCTGCAGGGGACAATCGATTACGCTCAATGCAACCCTTCCAACTGCCACAGGAACCATTGAATGGTTTTCTACAATTAATGGCAATACCCCTTCATCCACAGGGCCCAGTCTGGTCTTAAATAACCTGGTTTATGATACCATCGTTTATGTTCAGAATGCTGATTTTAACTGCAAAAGTCGTAGGGTCTCCGTTCGTGTGAGAACAGGATTCGCCAGAGACAGCATGCTCACAGAAGATACCATTAATCTATGTTTTGGTGATACTGCCACTTTGGTATCTAAAATCCGTTCATACGCTTCCTACACGCCCGGATCCAAAACATTCACTACACATATCTCTGCTCCTGCGTGCCAGCGAATAATTCCTGATGACTACATGGGGCATCCGGGAAGTTTTTTCTATGCCTATTTCAGTGTTTCAGGAATCTATCCTCAAACGCTCACTGCGGGCGTTATACAGGAGGTTGGTATCCGCATCAATCATCCCAACCCCAGAGAACTCGATGTGTGGTTGATGTCTCCCGGTGGCAGTATGATTGATCTGACCTCCGACAACGGTCCCAATGCCGGAAATGTGAATAGCGGTTACGGAACGGGAGCGACCATTCCAACATACACCTACTGCAAATTTGTACCTACCACAACAGCACCTCTGGTCACCACTGCAACAACAGCAGCAGCCATAGCAAACGGTACTTACAGACCGGAACAACCATTTACAAATCTTACAGGCCTGAGCAATGGCATCTGGAGAATCCGCGTGGGTGATGATTCACCCTCATCAAACACCGGCCAGTTCTTGTCAGGCTACATCAAATTCAAACTCAATCCTGCAGATTCTGTTACCGCATGGTCGCCTGTTTACAACCTGATTGACAGCATTGCCACCGATTCCTTTACTGTAAGAGCATTCCCGGGTGTTGACACCACTTATTATTTCAGGATTCAGGATGTTCCCGGCTGTATCTCAAAAGACTCTGTAAGGGTGATTGTCAATCCGCAGCCTGTCTTAACGGTCAATGTAAACCCCGGACTTCCTGCCTGTATTGGTACACAGCTTCAGTTACAGGCAACCGGTGTTGATTCAGCCCAATGGTACGCCACATTAAATCCGAATGTATTTAATCCGGCTGTTGTTATTGTGGACTCGGTTACCGCCATGATCGATTCAATAACAGCCGGACAAACTCTTGAGGTAATTGGTATTTCATCAGGAGGTTGCAGGGATACTTTACAAGTAAATCTGCCTACCTATCCTGTACCTGCCACACCCACAGTAAGCGTATCCGGACCTACTATCTTTTGTGCAGGCAATTCGGTCGCGCTCACATCATCACCTTCTGCCTCCTATCTCTGGAGCACAGGTGCAACAACCCAAACCATTGTGGTTACTGCTTCAGGAACCTATTGGGTGCGCGCAGTCTCACAAGATGGATGTCTTTCTGATACTTCGCAAAACATCAGCATTACCGTACTCTCGGCAGTATCTCAACCTGCAATTACACCCTCGGGGCCGACGGATTTTTGCAACGGAGGCAATGTTACACTGTCAGCACCGGTGAGTCCCAACTTCACCTATTTGTGGTCCAACGGTTCAACTGCATCCAGCATCACTGTGAGCAGCGCCGGCACATTTAATGTGATTGTTACTGCACCGGGCGGATGTTCTGCTACTTCCTCCAACCTCACGGTGAATGTTTTCAATTTACCTCCTGCACCAGTCATTAATGTATCTGGCAGCACAGTATTCTGTCAGGGTGGATCCGTGAATCTCAGCGGTCCTCCGGGATTAAGTCACTACCAATGGATGCCGGCTCCTCTGCCCGATGCACCCGTCGTTACCATCACAGGCAGCAATGTAATTACACTTACGGTTGAGGATGCAAACGGATGTATTTCTCCGGTATCCGCGCCCATGAACATCACTGTTTTTCCTTTGCCACCTGCGCCCACCATCAGCGCCCTGGGTGGCATATCAACCGTATGTCAGGGAAATTTTGTGACGCTAACCGGTCCAAACGGATTTAATTACCTCTGGAGCAATGGTTCTGCCGCTTCTTCCCTTATGGTTGGAAACAGCGGAGTTTTTTCACTTCAGATCATTGATGGAAATGGTTGTGTTTCTCCCCCATCGGCGGATTTCAATGTAACTGTAAATGATCTGCCACCTCAGCCAATCATCACCTTTGTTACGCCTTCCACTCTGTGCGATGGCAGTACGGCAATCATGGAGGCGCCTGCAGGCTACACCTATCTTTGGAATACCACAGAGACTACACAACAAATTACCAGCAATGCAAACGGCCAGTTTTCTGTTGTCGTCACTGATGCTAACGGTTGCACAAGCCTTCCCTCCAATCCGGCTACAGTAACTATTCTTGACAATCCTTCTGCACCTTCCATTTCAGCAGGAGGTCCGGTGGCTTTCTGCGAAGGTGGTCAAGTATTACTTACCGCGGTGGGCGTTTCCGGAATTTTTGAATGGTTGCCGGGTGGACAAACAACTTCACAACTTATTGTTAATACACAGGGCAATTACCAGGTTCGGGTAACCGACGGTTTTGGATGTTCCTCCTTGTTCTCCTCTCCCTTTACGGTTACTGTTCATCCTACTCCGGCTGCGCCACAGATTACCTCTTCGGTTCCTGGTATATGTCAGGGTACCTTTACCACGCTTAGTGCAAATGTTACTGCCTCTCAATACCAGTGGAGTAATGGGGCTCAGCAACAAAATATTCTGGTAAATACCCCCGGAAACTATTCATTGGTGATTACAGATAATTTCGGCTGTATTTCTCCTCCCTCAAATGCAATTTCTCTGCAGCTTCACCCACTTCCCCCTTCACCGGCAATTTTTGCTACAGGTCCATTGGGATTTTGTGATGGGAACAATGTAACCCTATCCGGTCCCAACGGATATAACTACATATGGTCTCCGGGCAACCAAACTACACAGCAAATAACCGTTGCACAATCCGGCATGTTTGTACTTCAGGTCATAGATGGAAACGGATGTGTTTCACTTGCCTCGATGCCTGTGGTTACGCAGGTATTCCCTAATCCTCCCATCCCTGTGATAACGGCTCAGGGACCAACAGCCTTTTGTGCAGGTGAGAGTGTTACCTTGTCATGCAATGCACTGAATGTTTCCTATCAGTGGAGCAACCAGGCAAACACACAAAACATACAGGTACAAAACGGAGGTGTGTATTCCGTGGTGGTATTTAACAGCTATGGGTGTATGTCAGCCCCATCTGTGCCGGTTCCCGTTACTGTGCTGCCCCTTCCACCGCCACCTCTGGTAACAGCCTCAGATAGTCTCCTCTTTTGTACGGGAGACTCCATTATCCTCACTGCATCAGCTTCTGCTGCCTATTTATGGAACACAGGTGATACAACCCAAAGCATCACTGTCACAGATTCCGGCAACTTTTATTTAAGGGTGACAGATGCGAATGGATGCACATCATTTTCATCTCCTATCATCACCACCGGACTGAGACCTATTCCTCTGACTCCGCTCATTACCCCTTCGGGTCCCACTGATTTTTGTATTGGAGGTTCTGTTATCTTAAGCAGTAATTATACCCAGGGAAATATATGGAGTAATGGATTGCAAAGCCAGCACATCACTGTACAAAATAGCGGATTGTATTTCACTATTTTCACTGATTCACATGGTTGCAGCTCAGATACCTCCAACAAAATCAACATCACAGTGGCTGATATTCCGCCGGTTCCCAATCTTTTATCTTCCGGTTCAACTGCCTTTTGCAGGGGGCAAGGAATCAAACTGTGGATTGATATTCCGGGCACATACTCCTGGAGTACCGGGTCTGCCAATGATACAATAACTGTAGAAGAGCCCGGATTATATGAGGTTCAGGTGATGGATGTTTGCAGTACATATCATCAACTGAATGTGAATGTAACGGTGTTTGAAAAATCCAATCATCAAAATTCTTGCTTCAGACACTGTAGGTTGTTTCCCATTCACCACCTCATTTTCTGCAGTGGGTAGCGGATACAGCCAGCTCTCTTGGAACCTTGGCAACGGTTTTCAGTCCTCCGGCACAAGTCCGTCTGCAGTCTATGAACAGGAGGGTGAATATGCCGTTTCTCTCACGGCCACTTCCTCTCAGGGCTGCGTAAAACAGGTGAATCGTCCCTCGCTCATCAAGGTATACAAAAAGCCGGAAGCAGCATTTACGAGCAGTTCTAATCAGGTAAAACTTTCAGAAGCCAAGTTGTTTTTTGTAGATCTTTCTCTGGATGCCATAGCATGGAAATGGATATTTGCAGGACGCGATACCATATACCAGCAGCATCCCACCTATGCTTTTGCCGATACCGGATTATTTACCGTTCGATTGATTGTAACAAGCGACATGGGATGTACTGATACAACTGAAGAGACGATTGATGTGCAAGGCGATTTAATCATTTATATACCAAATGCATTCACACCCAACAATGATCAGCTGAACAACCTTTTTTGCCCTGTTGGCACCTTTATAGATAAAGAAGAATACACCTTCAGAATCTTTGATCGATGGGGAAAGGTTATCTTTTTTTCCAATAAGCCGGGCGAAGGTTGGGACGGATTATACAATGAATCTGAGGCTCCCGAAGGAGTATACTCCTATCAGTTGATATGTAGGGATCTCTCAGGAAAAAAACACAACAGAAAGGGTAGTGTCACGCTGATTCGATAGGCATGGTGTTACATCTTTTATTGGAGATATGTTTTTCATATCTGAAATGGCTTTTTTCTGCTTTTAGTTTGGTGCTGATTTTTAATTGAGTTACAACTTGCAAATTGGGTTTCTTCCGGAATAACAAGACTTGAAAAAAGAAACCGGTTTTAGTTTATAATTAAGTGAAATTAGCAATTCCGATATTGGCGGGGTCGGTCATATTTATACCTTTGCAAGCACAAAAATCTTCTTATAAAAACATATGAAAATAACCGTGGTAGGTGCAGGTAATGTAGGTGCAACCTGTGCTGATGTAATTGCGCACAAAGAACTTTCCAAAGAAGTAATCCTGGTCGATATCAAAGAAAATTTTGCTGAGGGCAAGGCGCTTGACATGTGGCAAACCGCTCCTGTCAATATGTATGATACCCGCATCAAAGGAAGCACAAATGATTACACAAAAACTGCCGGTTCTGAGGTAGTGGTAATCACCAGCGGTCTGCCCAGAAAACCGGGGATGAGCAGAGATGATCTTATCTCTACTAACGCCGGGATTGTGAAAAGTGTTACTGAAAACATCATTAAGCATTCTCCGAATGCCATCATTATTGTGGTTTCAAATCCACTCGATGTAATGACATACTGTGCCTATTTGAGTGCAAAATTGCCCTCGCAAAAAGTATTCGGCATGGCGGGAATCCTGGATACTGCTCGTTACAAAGCTTTTTTGGCAGAAGCCCTCGATGTTTCCCCAAAAGACATACAGGCTGTACTTATGGGAGGGCATGGCGATACGATGGTGCCACTGCCCAGGTATACTACAGTTGGGGGAATTCCTGTGACTGAACTTATCGAAGAATCAAAATTGAATGCCATCATCGATCGAACCAAAAAAGGTGGAGGGGAAATTGTTAATCTGCTGGGCACATCTGCATGGTATGCTCCAGGCGCAGCTGCCGCCCAGATGGTTGAAGCAATTGTGCGTGACCAGAAGAGAGTTTTTCCTGTTTGTGCACTGTTGAACG
>JBEICQ010000013.1:0-34275 GCA_040383885.1 Flavobacteriales bacterium
CGAAACAAAAATCAACTGACCGGCCATGCCCTCAAACTCCTGAAAAGTGAGCGGACGATTGTCCAGCGCAGCAGGCAGCCTGAAACCATATTCCACCAAATTGATCTTGCGACTTCTGTCGCCGCCATACATCGCTCTGATTTGCGGAATGGTAACATGACTTTCGTCAACAACCAGCAGAAAATCATCGGGGAAATAATCGAGCAGGCAAAAGGGTCGCTCACCTGACTTACGGTTGTCAAAATATCGCGAGTAATTCTCAATACCACTGCAGTAACCTAATTCCCTCATCATCTCAAGGTCATAGGTAACCCTCTCTTCAATTCTTTTTGCTTCCAGGTGTTTTCCGTTAGACACAAAATATTCAACCTGTTTTACCATATCATCCTGGATGTGATTCATGGCATTTTTCATGGCTTCTTTGCTGGTCACAAAAAGATTGGCAGGGGCAATGGCCACTTCCTCAAAAGTATCAAAACGATGCCCGCTGATGGGATCAAATGATTCTATTCCTTCAATGGTATTGCCATCGTAAAATACCCTGAATGCGTAATCAGTGTAAGACAAGTAGATATCAACTGTGTCTCCCTTCACCCTGAAACTTCCTCTGTTAAAATCGGCAGTGGTTCTTACATACAAGCTGTTGACAAGGGCATGTAAAAATTGGTTTCTGCTAATCACCATCCCTTTTCTGATACGAATGGTATTGGCTTTAAAGTCGTCCGGATTGCCCATGCCGTAAATACAGGAAACAGAGGAAACCACAATCACATCCCTGCGCCCCGACATCAGTGAGTGTGTGGTACTGATCCGAAGCTTTTCAATTTCATCATTGATGGAGAGATCTTTCTCAATATAGGTATTGGTGGTGGGTATGTAAGCCTCAGGCTGGTAATAGTCATAATATGAGACAAAGTATTCCACCGCGTTTTCCGGAAAAAATTGTTTGAACTCTCCGTAGAGCTGGGCAGCGAGCGTTTTGTTGTGACTTAAAATCAGGGTGGGACGCTGTATCTTTTCGATTACATTCGCGATGGTAAAGGTTTTTCCTGAACCTGTTACACCGAGCAATACCTGATGTTTATCACCGTGTGAAATACCCTCCACCAATTTGGCAATGGCTGACGGTTGATCCCCGGTGGGCTTAAAAGGAGAGGAGATAGAAAAAGAAGGCATTGCTTTCGGTTGCTGTAAATTTACTCAATGGCCGGCAATAAACCGCTCTATTTGAGCGAAGGGTCAATGGACTGAGCCTGTTTTAACAATTCTTCGGCTTTTTCTTTTTTTCCGATAAAGGCGTAAGACTTTGACATGTAAAACAAAGCTTTTGCATTACCGGGATCAATCTGCAAGGCTCGTTCAAACATGCTTATGCTTTCGGGATATTTTCCAAGCATGCCGTAGCAACTGCCCATGTTTACGATTGCATCCGTAAATCTGGGATTTAGCGTAGCCGCTTTTTCGTACATCGTAATGGCCTCATTGTATCGTCCGCTCATAAAGTAAATCGCCGCCAGGTTATTGATTGAAATCGCATCATTGGGTTGGGTTTTCAAGGCTTGTGAATAACATCGTTCCGCTTCCTTGTAATTACCCAAGCGGTAATAGCCCACACCCATCTGCGTGAGCGCATCAGGATAACCGGGAATGATTTTTTCGGCTTGTTGCAGGTGGCTGATGGCTTCTTCAATCCATGCTTTTTTCTTGTCGGCATCTTTCATTGTATCTCCTACAAGTTTGATCAACTCGTTGCCCAGATAGTAATTTGAGCGCGCCGATTGAAGACTTTTGGGAAGGTCTTTTCTGTATAGCGTCAGGTTGTCTTTCCAGTCAGGATTCCTATTGATAGTAAGGAATGAAAATACCAGAACGAGGAATGAAAAAACAAAAAAGGGTATTTTATTTCCCGGTTCCTTTAGTTTGGATAAGACGCCACCTTCGCCTTCTCCACCTCCTCCAATAAGGGCCGGTAAAGCCAGGCAGAATCCAAAGGATGAAAAGTAGAGAAATCGTTCTCCCATGGCAGCACCAATGGTGATGACCAGGTTGGAGTAAAGCACGAGTCCGATGAGATAAATACCCATAAAAAGTGCCCACCTCTTTCGTTTTAATATGCCCCATATACTTCCTGCAATCAGTATGGCATAAATGAGCAAAGACAAGATGGCTTTGGCATCAGAGAAGCCTACAACAGGGATGTGGTTGTAGGAATAATTGTAGAGCAGTGGAAAGGGAACAACAAGCAGTTTGAGATACATGCCCAAAATGATAAAGACAGTGGCAATTTTTTCTGTGGAATTACCAGATGCCATCAGGAGATTATCAATGACTGATACATTTTCAAGACCTACGCTGCTGCCAAGAATTTGCCTGCGCATGATCAGAAATAGCAGAAGCGCGCTGAAGGGCATAATCCCTGCCAGCCATTTTCTTGTCAATGGCAGGTCGTTTTGATACCACAGAAAAAGTGGAATTAAACCCAGGAAAAGTACGGCAGATTCTTTGCTTAGCAGGGCCAGTAAGAAAAACAGGCATCCCCTTATAAGTGCAGCAAGCCTGTTTTCCTTTACATAGGTGAGGATAGCATCAGCAGAGAGGAGTCCGAAAAAAAAACTCATTAACTCGTCAAGACTTTTGATGCTGCCCGTTACTTCTGTGTGAATGGGATGCACGGCAAAGAGCAGCATCCCCCAAAAGGCAATCCACTCCGGCCAATCAGGAAAGTGTTTTCGAAGAAAAACAAATCCAAACAATACTGTAGTAACAAAAAAAAGCAGGTTCATCAAATGACAGAACCATGGCTTGTCTGGAAAATATTCCCATTGAAGAGCAAAAACTGTAAGCGTTAGCGGACGGTACAAGCCATCCTGTACATTGAGATACCCAAACCTGTAGGAAGACTTCCAGATGAGTGGGATGCCCTTGTTTCCCTGGTTAACGATGTTGTTTTCTTTCTGAACTGAAAAATCATCGAGCGTATATCCGTTGCTCAGAGTATTCAGATAAACAGCAATCGCAAAAAATCCAAGGATTAGCAGCAGTGATTTTTTAACAAGCGGTGCACGCTCTGTTTTTTTTTCTGCTTTGGGAATATGTCTTGCTTTTTTCTTGTTCATTGTTTGCTGCGCAAGGTAATTTCGGTCATTATGTTCATTTTTACCGCTCTGCCTTCTTTGACAGCAGGAGTAAATCGAGCCCTTTCCATGAGTTTAATTACCTGTTCATCAACCGAAGGATGCAATCCTTCGATAATGATGACAGATGACACGGAACTATCAGGATGCACATCAAAACTCAGCTGAATGGTACCTTCATGCATCTTGTTTTCTTCGCTAAGTCTTAGATTTTTTTGGATATAACTTCCAAGCGCATCTTCTTTGCCAAGATAGGATGGAAGACGGTCTCCCGTGGTTTGGGCTTGCTGTGCTCCGGAAAATTGAACAAAAAAAAGTAGCGGGACAAGGATTTGAAGGCGGAACATAAACCAAAGAAACACATTTTTTTATTTCCGGGAGGCTTGAATTTTTAGTTGATAATGTATAGGTTCGCCGCAATGTTTACAAGAATTCTTCTGATTTTTTTATTCCTGACCGGAAGCTTTTCAATGGCTCAGAATCCGGAAGCTGCTTTAAAGAGTGCAAGAGAGAAAGCAAAGCAAAAAAAATACCGGGAAGCTGTTATCGAGTATGACAAAGTACTTACTAAGCAAAAAGATAATTTTATTGCATATGCTGAGCGTGGACAGGCAAAGTTTGAGTTGGGTAAAAAAGAGGATGCTTACAAGGATTTTGACAAGGCCATCGCACTGAACAAAGACTACTTTCAGTCACTGATGGTTAGGGCATCGGCGTATGAAAGAGATGGTAATTTTGCTCGTGCCATTGATGATTACACGCGGGTAATACAGGTAAATCCTGCCAATACAGAGGCGCCTGTTCTCAGGGGAATGGCATTCATTCGAGTTGGAAAATACCGCGAAGCCGAAAAAGATTTCGATGCAACGATATCCCGCTCTCCACGAAATTTCAAGGCATACTTCGGAAAGGCCTTGTCAGCCGAAAAAGAGAAGCACTACGAGGAGGCCATCAATCTTTCTTCCAAAGCCATTGAATACAATAAAAATGCTGCTGAGGCTTATTATTGCAGGGCCAGGGCACAGGCTTCCCTAAAAAAGTCGCAGGCATCTTTGGTAGATTTTGCAAAAGCAATTGCTCTCGGAGAATCCGGTGAAGCTATTTGGATGGATTATGCCAACGCTGCTCTCGCATGTGGGAATCAGGAGGTCATTCAAACATGCCTGCAAACGCTTACCTCTAAATTAAAATCAAAAAATCCCAAGATTTCTTATATCCGTGCCCAGGCCGCCTTTATCAAAAATGATTTCGGAACAGCCTCTCGGGAGTATACCAAAATTATAACGGCAGATGCAAAATCCATCAAAGCCTACCTTGAAAGAGGAAAATGTTATTACCTCATGGGTAATGGAAAATATCCGCTTGCGCTGAAGGATTTTCAGAAGGCAACAAGCCTTGATCCCGGCAGTGAAGAGGCCTGGTTTGGCTATGGAAAGATGGCCTTTGAATCCAATCAGTTTGATGTGGGCAGTGAGGCCCTTAGCAGAGCCATCTCAATTAAACCTACTGCCGAAGCTTACTACCTGAGGAGCAAATGTCATTACAAACTAAAGCGTCAAAAAGAATGTTGTGCAGACCTCCGGAAATCTCTGGAGATGGGTATGGGAACTGCCCAAAAAGATATTGACAGGGTTTGCCGCTGACATCCCGAATAGTCATACATTTGCCCCTTCAAAAATTCCATTTTTATGTCAGAAGACAGGCAAATAATTTTTTCCATGGTCAAGGTGTCAAAAACACTTTCTACCGGAAAAACAATTTTAAAAGACATTTATCTATCCTTCTTTTATGGTGCCAAAATTGGTATAATAGGACTAAACGGGTCCGGTAAATCCACTTTGCTCAAAATCATTTCCGGGGTGGACAAATCCTACCAGGGTGATGTCGTCTTTTCGCCGGGATATTCCATCGGATACCTCGAGCAGGAACCTTTCCTGGATGAAAATAAAACGGTGAAGGAAATTGTGATGGAGGGTGTTTCAGATACAGTTAATCTGTTGAAGGAGTTTGAAGACATCAACCTGAAGTTTGGCCTTCCGGAGTATTATGAAAATCCTGAGGCCATGGAAAAATTGATGAACCGGCAGGCAGAAATCCAGGATAAAATTGATGCCGTTAATGCTTGGGACCTTGATAACCAATTGGAAATTGCCATGGATGCCCTTCGCTGTCCGGATGGAGATACTCCGGTAAATGTGCTCTCCGGTGGGGAGAGAAGGCGTGTTGCCCTTTGCAGATTGCTCTTAAAAAAACCGGATATTTTGCTTCTAGATGAACCTACCAACCACCTCGACGCAGAAAGTGTTGACTGGCTCGAACAGTTTTTGCAAAACTATAGCGGTACGGTGATCGCTGTGACGCACGACCGTTATTTCCTAGATAATGTAGCCGGATGGATTCTTGAACTTGACAGGGGAGAAGGGATTCCTTGGAAAGGAAACTATTCTTCATGGCTCGATCAGAAAGGAAAGCGCCTGGCACAGGAAGAAAAACAAGAAAGCAAGCGGCAAAAAACCCTTGCCAGGGAGTTGGAATGGGTGCGTCAGGGCGCCAAAGGCAGACAGGCAAAAAGCAAAGCCAGACTTTCTGCATACGATAAGTTATTGAGTCAGGATGCCAAGGAAAAAGAGGATAAGTTGGAAATTTTCATTCCCAACGGTCCAAGATTGGGTTCCGAAGTGATAGAGTTTAATGCTGTTTCAAAGTCCTACGGAGATAAGGTCTTGTTTGAAAACCTGAGTTTTCGACTACCTCCGGCCGGAATAGTTGGCATCATCGGTCCGAACGGTGCCGGTAAATCAACCCTCTTCAGGATTATCATGAAGCAGGTTGAACCCGAATCAGGTAATGTGAAGATCGGAGATACAGTGCGAATCAGTTATGTGGACCAGGCACACAAAGAAATCAATCCCGATAAAACGGTATTCGAAGTAATTACCGGAGGCACTGAAACCATGATGCTTGGAGGCCGCCAAATAAACTCCAGGGCATATGTGTCCCGATTCAATTTTAACGGCGCTGACCAGGGAAAAAAATGCGGTGTGTTGTCGGGTGGCGAACGAAATCGTTTGCACCTTGCCATGTCGCTCAGAAACGAAGGCAATGTGCTTCTGCTGGATGAGCCTACCAATGATATAGACATCAATACCCTCAGGGCTCTTGAAGAAGGACTTGAAAATTTTGCAGGTTGTGCAGTTATTATTTCACACGACCGTTGGTTTCTCGACAGGGTCTGCACGCACATTCTTGCCTTTGAAGGGAATTCACAGGTGTATTACTTTGAAGGAGGATACTCTGACTATGAAGAGAACAAAAAGAAAAGGGTTGGCGACATTACTCCACGCAGACTGAGATATAAAAAGCTGGAAGCGTAATTTCAGATTCCATCAAACAGGCTTATTACAATTGCGATGCTTCATCGTCATCACTCATATAACCTTAGGGTTTATGGCATTCTTTGTTCTGATGACAAAGTATTGCTCAGCAAGGAATTTCATTTTGGAACGCCCATGCTTAAATTTCCGGGAGGAGGTCTGGAAAAGGGCGAGGGATTTCTGGCAGCATTGCACCGTGAATTCGTTGAGGAACTCCGAACTCCTGTCACCAGAGCTGAGCACTTTTATACAACAGATTTCTTTGTTGAATCTGCATTTCAACCAGGCGTGCAACTTATCAGCGTATATTATCGGGTATGGGTTCATGAGCCCGGCGAAATACCCACCGTTTCTTTTACAGAGGGCCCTGATGTTTCAGAGGGTGAACAAATCTTTTCGTGGGTTTATCCTCATCAGGTAAATGCCGGGGAACTGACCTTTCCTGTTGACAGGATAGTGTGGCAAATGCTTGCTTAAAACTCTCGATTAACAATTAATAGTGAGTGTTAATTTATGTTGTAAATATGTTACATTTGGCATGCAATGAAACATATCAATTATTCATTTATCATCCTGGTTTTCATCGGATTCACATGGTCAACTGTTTCCTGTAAAAAAAGTGCCCCCTTCGGCTCCAATAGCTGGTCGCCTGAAGTAGCTCTGCCTCTTGTAAATGCTGAGTTTGCGCTTAAGGATATCACCAAGCGTTCGGCAGCCAACATCAATGAGGATGCTAACGGGTTCATCACTTTTATTTACGAAACCAAACTTTTTTCAAAATCAGCCAATGAGGCCATTGATTTAGGAGAACAGCGTTTCAGGTTCGCCACAGGTATAGATGCCGGTGTGGTGTCTATATTTAATAACCTTCCGCCAAATATTGATACGGTTCCTATTCCCCTTGCCACTCCTCCTCCCATCAATTTTGTGGTGAGCGCCGGTACCACGCTCGATTCTATAAGCCTCAAGCAAGGCAATATTTCTCTGGAGTGCGGGAACCGATTCAACCAGGACCTCACCGTGATTTTTCGAATTCCTTCCGCAACCAGGAATGGTCAAGTATTTCAGCAGCGCATCAACATCCCGGCAAACAGCACGACAAATCCTACCTTCAATCTTGATGGTTACCGTTTGAATCTCTCAACAGGCAATCCTCCTCAGCCCAGTTTACTCTCCATCCAGGTGGGAGGTGTTATCAGAAAAATTTCTCCCACGCTTGTGGGCGACTCACTCACTGTGAAAATGACCCTCAATCAGATGAAATTTTCCAAAGCCTTCGGCGTATTGGGTAGCCAGAATCTTATTCCTGAGGTGGATACAGCCGATATCACACTATTTTCCAATACGCTCACCGGAGGCATCAGCATCAAAAATCCTTCTGTTCGCTTTGATGTGCAGAACTCCTTCGGGCTTGGGATGGAGTTATCTTTTCTTCAGTTAAAAACCTTCAGCAACGCCAGTCTCGGAAATCCAACCAATATCACTGGTTCTACTATTCCCGGGTTATCCGGCAACCCTCCTTTTACGGTTGCAATGCCTGCCTACAATGTGCCACCGGGTGTTACCAATCAATCATTCAGCATTTCTGCGTCCAGCAACAACAATCTCAGTGCTGTGATTTATGGGGCACCAAACAGGTTAATTTATCAGGTGAATACCACCTTGAATCCGGGCCCACCGGTACAAAACTTTATTTACGATACCAGCACTATTCGTACCAGCGCATATGTTGAGCTTCCCTTCGAAGGATATGTTGAAAATCTTGCATTTAAAGACACTTTTCCCTTCGATTTCAATCGTCCTGAACTCATTGAACGACTGATTTTCAGATCCAATATCACCAATGATTTTCCGATGGATGCCAAATTGCAATTGTACTTTGTAACGGAAAACTTTGAGAAACGCGATTCTTTGTTTCTCACTTCTGCCGATCAGGTGGTGATTCCCAAAGCACCGGTGAATGGCGATGGCATAAGCATAGGTTCTTCAAACAAGATATACGACATCGTATACAATGCTTCTGATGCAGGGAAACTCACCGGCGTTAAAAAAATAATCATGATTGCATCGCTTAGTACCACTGACAGTGATAAGAAGAAAAATGTAAAATTTCTCTCCCGCTACAGAATGAAAGTGAGATTCGGAATCAGGGCAAAAGTTAAAATGAGTCTATAAGAATGGTTATGAAAAAAGTAATTACACTGATATCCTTCTTTCTTGGTTTTTATACCCCATTTTTATTCGCGCAGCAAAACATGGTTTTGAGAAACATGTTTTTCATGCCTCAGAACACATATGTGAATCCCGGTGCAATGCCCAATGATCGATTGAGCATAGGATTGCCGCTGTTGTCAAATACCTACCTTTCTGCCTACAATAATTCTTTTACATACAACAACCTGGTTAAAAAAGGTACTAACGATTCCCTCTATTTCGATGTAAACAATGTTTTAGGATTAATGAAGAACCAGGGTCTGTTGAACATGCAGTTTCAAACAGACCTTTTATTTGTGGGCTTGAGATTCAAAAAAAGTTACTTCATGGTCAATGCCACAGAGAAGCTTGAAACCCAGGTTGAATTTTCAAAGGATATGCTCAACTTTCTTTGGAATGGGAATGCAGGTACCATGGGAACGGCGCAAAATATCTCCCTGGCATTAAATATGTCTCACTACAGAGAAGTAGGTTTTTATTACGCAAGGGAATTTTACAACAAACTGAAGATTGGTGTGCGATACAAAATGCTCTTCGGCATGGAAAATATTACTTGTAATGCCAGTTCTCTTAGTATTACTACCGATTCATCAACCTATGATGTTTCTGTTTCAAGTGATTTGAATATCAATTCAGCAGGATTGTCGGTGATTGATATTTCTAATGTAAAAAATTATTTTCTGAGCCAGGCAAACAGAGGAAGAGCTTTTGATTTTGGAGCTACTTACCGAATCAACTCAAAATTTTCTTTAGGTGCTTCTGTGCTCGATTTAGGGAGTATCAACTGGACACAAGACAGCAAGAATTTCAGGACTGCCAGTCCCAATGCAAGTTATTCTTACTCGGGTGCAAACATTGGTTCAATCATCAGCGACAGCCTTCCAACCAGCGATGTTTTTAAAAATTCTCTCGATTCCATTCAAGAAACCTTTCGTATTTCTGAGACACCAACAACTTATGTTACAAAATTAAAACCAACAGTATTTCTCTCAGGAAATTACTTTTTCGGTCAGTTTACTTTTCTCACTGCCATCATACAGGCCCGTAAAGCAATTGAAGGCTGGCGAGGAACCTATGGTCTTGCGTTTAACGCGCGCCTTGGAACACTTATGGATTTAGGTTTTAACTATACCTACAACAAAGACATCAGGCATAATTTTGGATTCGGATTGGTTTTTTATTCAGGCAATGCATCCATTCTACTTGCTAGTGATAACCTGATTGGTGCCATCCGATTTAAGGATACCCGATTCGTTAATGCACGCATCGGAATTACTTTTCATTTTGGGAAGTACTTCCTCGACAACGATCGCGACAATGACCAGATACCTGATGACGAAGACAAATGTCCCGGGGTGTTTGGTCCTCCGGAAAGCGACGGCTGTCCTGATTCAGATGGCGACAAAATTATAGACAGTGAAGATGACTGCCCGAGGGAGCCCGGTGCCAAAGCACTGAATGGTTGTCCCGACCGCGATACCGATGGCATCATTGATAAATTTGATGATTGTCCCGATCTGGCAGGTGAACCTGAATTCAAAGGTTGCCCCGACCGCGACCACGATGGCATCATGGATATTGATGACAAATGTCCCCTTGAAGTAGGCACAAAAGAACTCAAAGGTTGTCCTGACAAAGATGGAGATGGCATAGGAGATGGAGATGATTTATGTCCTGACAAAAAAGGTTCAGTATCAAACAGTGGATGTCCTCCCGATGCTGACAAAGACGGCGTTTTTGATGAGGAAGATAAGTGTCCGGACCTGCCGGGTGAGGTGCAAAACAAAGGTTGTCCGAACTCCGATTCCGACTCCGACGGTGTTTTTGATGCCGAGGATGATTGCCTTTATACCGCCGGTAGTCCCGATAACAAGGGTTGTCCGGTAATTACGCAGGAGGAGATGGAAGTGATTAACAAAGCAACCGAACAAATTGAATTTGATGAAAGTTCATCAGAGCTAAAATCCTCTTCTTACCAGTCTTTGGAGGCACTGGCAACAATGCTTAAAAGTCGCGAGGGAATGATGCTTAAGATTGTTTCCCACACAGACAATGAAGGCAGTGAATCTTCGAAAATGAAATTGACAGAAGACCGGGCACTTTCCATCAAACAATTCCTCGTAAACAAGATTGTGAACCCCATGCAAATCATTTGTGAATTTTATGGTGGCAGCAAACCCATCGGAGACAATAACACACCCGAAGGAAGACGAAGAAATAACAGAACAGAGTTAATCATCAAATACAAATAATGCTATGCAGGAAGCATATATAGTTGGAGGCTATCGCACAGCCATCGGAAAAGCTGGAAGGGGCGCCCTCCGTTTTACACGACCCGATGAAATGGCTGCCATGGTCATTAGAAAATTGTTGAACGATTTTCCTGCCTTAGACAAGGAGAGAATTGATGATGTGATTGTTGGAAACGCCATGCCCGAGGCCGAACAAGGACTAAACATGGGTCGCCTGATAAGTTTGCTTGCATTGGATACCGATAAAGTTCCCGGTGTTACCGTAAACCGCTACTGCGCATCGGGCCTCGAAACAATTGCCATGGCCACTGCTAAAATCAGGGCGGGAATGGCTGATTGTATCCTTGCCGGAGGTGCCGAATCCATGAGCCTTATTCCGATGGGCGGATGGAAAGTTTCACCAAACTACGAGACTGCCAGGAAACATCCTGATCGGTATTGGGGAATGGGAATCACCGCTGAGGCAGTGGCAAAAGAGTTTGCAGTTTCCAGGGAGGACCAGGATGCCTTTGCATTGCAGTCTCATCTGAAAGCCTCTGCAGCCATCCAATCCGGTAAGTTCAACAGCCAGATTGTACCGCTTCATCTCGAGGAAATTTACCTGGACGAAAAAGGAAAAAGACAAAAAAGAGAGACGGTTTTTAGCAAAGACGAAGGCCCCCGTGCCGATACAAACGCAGAAGCACTCGCCAAACTGAAACCGGTATTTGCACAGGGTGGTTCGGTTACTGCCGGAAACTCATCCCAAACATCAGATGGTGCCGCATTTGTATTGGTCATGGGTGAAAAAATGGTGAATGAACTTGGCATTAAACCAATGGCAAGATTGGTCAACTATGCTGTTGCCGGTGTGCCTCCCCGCATCATGGGGATAGGTCCGGTAGAAGCTATTCCGCGTGTACTGAAAATGGCGGGAATGAATTTACAGGACATCGACCTGTTTGAGCTCAACGAAGCTTTTGCATCACAATCTCTCGCAGTTGTTCGCAAACTCAATATCAACACAGAGAAAGTGAATATCAATGGTGGTGCAATCGCCCTCGGTCATCCTTTGGGTTGCAGTGGTGCCAAGCTAACAGTTCAATTGTTAAATGATTTGTCATCCACTCAAAAGAAATATGGGATGGTAACCATGTGTGTGGGAACCGGACAAGGAGCTGCAGGTATTTTTGAGAGACTCTGAGCTTACACATGAAAAAATACCTGCTGTATTTATTTCTGTTTTCCGGTTTCACTGTTAGGGCTCAACTTGCTCCCATAGACTATTCAATCATATTTAATGAACCTTTTTACGATGCATCCAATTATACCCTGCAGATGAGTTGGGTCAACAACGCTGCCGATAATTTTGTTGTGGAACGAAAGTATGCTTCAGAACAGGATTTTTATTTTCAGGTTGGACTAAACCCCTTTGGCAATGGTTTTATTGATTATCAGGTGTATCCCGGAGAAGTATATGAGTACAGGGTGAGAAGTTTAACAAATCCTCAGAAACAAGGATATTATACATTCGCTGCGAATAAAGATACAGAACCGCTGAAAGGATATGTATTGATTGTCCGCGGCACATCTGCCCAAAGCCCCAGTATCTATTTTGATATGTACTTAGAAGATTTGGAGGGGGATGGATACAAACCACTGGTGCTCGATGCCATTCCGGGTTGGTCGGATCAGGCAGTGAAAAATACCATCATCAATTATTATTATTCTTATCCCAGATTACAACATGTTGTCCTACTCGGAAATGTACCCATACCTTTATCAGGATACATTTATCCCGACGGGCATGTGGACCATCAAGGGGCATGGCCTGCAGATACTTACTATGCCGACATCAATGGTTACTATTCTGATGGTTACCTGAATTATCCCTCCGGCTTCAGAAGCAATGTTCCTGGAGATAACAGATATGACCAGAGCCTGATTCCGGATCCTGACTCAAGTCTGGAACTGGCTGTTGGTAGAATTGATTTTCATGGTGAGAATGGTTACGGTCTCACGGAAGCGCAGATGTATGATTATTATTATTACAAGGTGCATGCCTTTCGCGATAAGTTGATTCAGCCACGCAACATGGCAATCATCAGTGATAATTTCGGGTATTTTGGAGGGGAAATGTTTTCTGTTTCCGGATGGCGATCTTTCCTGCCTGCGGTAGGCCTGGAGAATATCAGTACACAGGTGAGCCCTTTTTCCACATACCCCGGAAATGATTATAAATTTCTGTACGCCTGCGGAGGCGGTACCTATACGAGCCTGGGCGGACTGGGTGGTATTCAAAATTATCTTAGCAATGGTTCTTTCGTTGTTTTTAATATGCTCTTTGGCAGCTATTTTGGTGACTATGCCGTGAACGGAGGATTGCTGAAAGCACCACTCGCATCTGCGGGCTATGGCTTAACGAGTTGCTGGTCGGGAAGACCACTTCTTTATATGCATCAAATGGCCTCCGGTATGTCGATAGGTGAATGTATCAAGCATTCTCAGAACAACAGCGGTAGTAAATATTTGACTAATTATGGTGCCCGTTTTATTCATACAGCACTTCTTGGTGATCCCACTCTCTGCATGAATGTACTCGAACCGGTGCACAACCTGCAGGCAGAGGTGATGAATGAGACTTTCCTCCACTGGACACCACCTCTTGAGCAGGTTCAAGGATATTTGGTTTACCGCAAAGAACCGGGAATTCCGCACTTTTATGACATTGCCCAGATTCCTTCTACTGATACCTCTTTTGTTGACCCTGCCATTGCTGCTCCCGGAACAAAATACATGGTAAGGGCTTTCAACTGGCACCAGGGAAGAGGTGGAACTTATAAACTTTACAGCAACGGTGAGATGACTACCATTGACAGCTCTTTCATTCTCACCCATACCTCCAAATCAGTGAATCCTGTTAAGATGCAGGTTTTTCCTAATCCCGCTTCGTCTTGTATTCATGTTGATGTGCCGGGCAAAACATTAGAACAGGGAACCTATCTTTCCATCGTTAACATGATGGGGAAAGAAATTCATAGATCTCCTTTTGTGCCCATGGCAAAAATTGAAATTCCTTCCGTAGCCGCCGGCTTGTATATGGTCTCCATTCATGATCCTGAGGGCAAGGTTGAAAAAACCAAACTGACAATCATCAAATAAAAAATCAATACATGAATCATCCCGAAACCATCGAAAAACTTGATAAGATAGCCACCCAGGTTCGTCGCGATATTGTGCGCATGGTACATGCCGTTAATTCCGGACATCCGGGAGGCTCGCTGGGCTGTACAGATTTTTTGGTGGGCCTGTATTTTCATGTCATGCATCACTCGCCCCATCCTTTTGACATGGACGGGAAAAACCAGGATCTTTTTTTTCTTAGCAACGGTCATATTTCTCCGGTTTTTTACAGTGTCCTCAGTCGTAGTGGATATTTCTCCACAAGCGAGCTTTCTACCTTTCGCAAATTAAACTCTCGCCTCCAGGGGCATCCTACCACCCATGAGCATTTGCCCGGTGTGCGCATGTCTTCCGGTTCGCTCGGACAAGGTCTCAGTGTGGCCATTGGCGCAGCACTCTCAAAAAAGTTAAACGAAGACTGCCGTCATGTTTTTTCACTTCATGGAGATGGCGAAATACAGGAAGGACAAATCTGGGAAGCTGCCATGTTTGCCTCAGCCAAAAAAGTAGATAATCTCATTGCTACCATTGACCTCAATGGCCAGCAAATTGATGGGACTACCAGTGAAGTGCTCGATCTAGGAAATGTGGAAGAGAAGTTTAAAGCTTTTGGCTGGCTGACGCTTCACATGAATGGCAATGATATGATATCGGTTATTTCTGTGCTGGAGGAAGCCAAAAAGCTTTGTGGAAAGAAACAACCGCTTGCCATCATGATGAAAACCAATATGGGTTATGGAGTGGACTTTATGATGAATTCGCACAAGTGGCATGGTGTTGCGCCTAATGATGAACAACTTGCAGCAGCCCTTTCACAGTTGCCCGAAACAATCGGCGATTACTAAAAAAAGAATAGCAATTTCTTTCATACACGGGAAAATCCGAAGACTGATAGCAGTAACGCAGTTCCCTATAATTACATGGGAACTTTGAACATTTGCAACATCTGTTTGTTGCTTTAACCGATGAACAAAAATTTAGCATTATACCTTTTTCTTGTATTGCTGCCGGCTTTCGGATTTACGCAAACAGCCTCACTTAAAGGCAAAGTTTATAATAGCCTCACCAATGAACCGGTGCCTTTTGCAGTGGTTTCTATACAAGGTACTACTACAGCCGTTACAGCTGATGTAGATGGCAATTATGTGCTACAAAATCTCATGCCCGGACAGTACAATATTGAGGTAACATTTGTAGGATTCCGTAAAAAATCATTTTTTGAAGTTTCTGTTTTCAATAGCAAAGTAGTTTTTCTTGATATACCTCTTGACGAAGAAGTTAAAAATATAAAGGAGGTAGAAATTAAGGCCTCTCCGTTCAATAAGACACAAGAAAGTCCACTCTCACTACGAACCATTGGCGTATCAGAAATTGAAAGAAACCCCGGAGGTAACAGGGATATCTCGCGTGTTATCCAATCTTTTCCGGGTGTAGCATCCACCGCATCCTTCCGTAATGATATCATCATCCGCGGAGGTGCACCAAATGAGAATCGCTTCTATCTTGATGGTGTTGAAGTGCCTGTCATCAATCACTTTGCAACACAGGGATCATCCGGTGGACCTGTAGGGATGATCAATGTGAATTTTATCAGAGAAGTAGACTTTTACTCAGGTGCTTTTCCCGCCAATAGAGGAAATGCTTTAAGCTCAGTTTTTGAATTTAAACAGAAAGAAGGCAACAAAGAAAAGTGGGGAATGAACTTTACGCTGGGGCCCAATGATCTTGGCGTTACCGGAGAGGGCCCTACAGGTAAAAATTCTTCGCTCATCTTTTCAGTTCGACGCTCTTACCTGCAATTTTTATTTGCTGCGCTTCAATTACCGTTTCTACCTATATACAATGACTTTCAGTTCAAATACAAATGGATGATTAATCCAAAAACTGAGCTCACGGCTATTGGTCTTGGAGCACTCGATGATTTTGAACTAAATCTAGATGCCAATGAAACGGAGGAACAGAAATATTTTCTTGCCAATCTGCCGGTATATAAGCAATGGAATTACACAAACGGCATCACCCTAAAAAGGTATACCGATAATGGCAATTTTCTATTGGTACTCAGCAGAAATATGCTCAACAACAGAAGCTTTAAGTACAAAGACAATGATGAAAGTTCTCCCAATAACCGAATTCTGGATTACCTGTCTCAGGAAATAGAAAACAAACTCAGAGCAGAACATACCCTCCGTACCAAAGGATTTCGTATAAACTATGGCATAGCAGCGGAGTATGTAAAATACAACAACAGTACCTACAACAAAATCAGTATTGCCGGCAATTCCCTGGTGGTCAATTACGCTTCTGCCATTGAATTGTATAAATACGGAGTGTTTGGACAAGTGAGCCGTGGTCTCTTCAATGAACGCCTTGTACTTTCTTTCGGACTCCGGACAGATGCCAACACCTTTAGCAGCAAAATGGCTGATCTGAGCAGGCAGATTTCACCGCGGTTTTCACTCAGTTATGGACTGTTTCCCGGTATCAATATCAACGCCAATGTGGGTCGTTATTACCAACTGCCTCCCTATACAGTAATGGGATACAGAGATGCCACAGGTGAATTGGTGAATAAAACTGCAGGAATTGATTATATCCGTTGCGACCACACAGTAGCAGGAATTGAGTTCAACACATCCTCTTCTTCTAAAATTACCGTAGAGGGATTTTATAAGTGGTATGATAATTATCCTTTTTTACTCAGGGAACAGATTTCCCTTGCCAATCTGGGGGCTGATTTTGGCGTAATTGGAAATGCACCTGTCAACTCATCAAGCAAAGGGCGCAGCTACGGACTCGAAATCCTGGCACAACAAAAAATGATGAAAGGCTTTTATGGTATTGTTGCTTTTACACTTGTAAGAAGTGATTTTACAAATGCTGCAGGTGCATTTCAGGCTTCTGCATGGGACAATCGTTATATTCTTAGCCTCACAGGTGGCAAAAAGTTTGGTAAAAACTGGGAGGTTGGTTTTCGTTACCGTTGGTTAGGTGGATTGCCATATACTCCGGTAGATCAACAATTTTCCTCACTTGTGAGCGTTTGGGACATCAACCGTCAGGGCGTTCCGGACTACGGAAGGGTAAATTCACTCCGACTTTCTGCCTTTAATCAGCTCGATTTCAGGATTGATAAAAAATGGTTCCTTAAAAGATGGAACCTCAATCTTTACTTTGATGTGCAAAATGCAGGCAACGCCAAAAATCAACAACCTCCACTATTGCTGCTCGACAGAGATGCACAGGGAAATCCCATCATCGAAAACAGCGCTGCAAATATCCCCAGTTACAGAACCCGGTTCATTCAGAACACTGCGGGAACTGTGATTCCCTCCATTGGGGTGATTATTGAATTGTAAGATTTAAGATTCGGCTACTACCGTTTCCACTTCCGGCACCATCCGCTTGAGAAGCGCTTCAATACCCGCTTTCAGGGTGAGCGTAGAACTCGGGCAACCACTGCAGGAACCTTTCATAGAGACAGTAACAACTCCATCAGCAAAGGATTTCAAAGCAATAGCTCCTCCGTCTCCTTCAACGGCAGGCTGAATATATTCCTCCAGGATGGAAATGATTTTCTGTTCAATTTCTCCAAAGTTTCTGGAGGGATGCGCATCGCTTACTTTTTCAAGAACTTCTACACCGCTGCTTGCGATAGGCCCGGTAAAAAAAGGCGTTTCAGAATTGAGGGCCTCAGTGATAAATTCCCGTAATTGATTGATGATTTCATCCCAACTGATGGTATCGTTTTTACGCAGGGTGAGGTAGTTCTTGCTAACGAAAACAGATTGCACAAAGGGAAATCCGAGCAGGTCTCTTACCAAAGGGGCATCCTTGGCCTGCGAAGGGCTCAAAAATTCAAGGGCTCCCTCGCTTAACATTACATCTGCCACAAACTTGATGGCTTCAGGATTGGGAGTGCTTTCGGTATATACAGTAATTCGTTTATTTGCAGTACTCATGGTAGTTGAACCAACAGGTAATTGTTTTGTTTGATTTTTTACAAAAGTACACAAGATGTCGCAAGAGTTGAGAACTGATTTTCTCGTGATTGGTTCGGGTATCGCAGGCCTTACCTATGCCCTAAAGGTTGCCGATTTTGGCAAGGTATTACTGCTCACAAAAACCAGCGATGACGAAACCAATACCAAATACGCACAGGGCGGTATCGCTGCCGTGATGTACCAGACTGACTCGTATGAGAAACACATCAGCGATACGCTGGTCGCAGGAGATGGGGCCTGCAATGAAGAGGTGGTAAGAATGGTTATCACCGAATCTACAGAGAGGGTGAACGAACTCATCTCATGGGGTGCCCGTTTTGATTACAACGACCGGGGCAAGTATGATCTTGCCAGAGAAGGCGGTCATTCCGAGCCCCGCATCCTGCATCACAAAGACAATACCGGTTCTGAAATAGAAAGAGCCCTGCTCAGCCGGGTACATGCCCATACAAATATCAGTGTGAGTACCCACGATTTTGTCCTCGATCTAATCACCCAGCACCACCTTGGTGCTTATGTCAACAGCAAGACCTCCGGCATAGAGTGTTTTGGAGCTTACGCACTCGATACACGCACGGGCAAGATTACAACGATCCTCGCCAAAGCCACTTGCATATGCAGCGGAGGTGTTGGAAATCTTTATGAGTCCACCACCAATCCATCCATTGCAACCGGTGATGGTGTGGCCATGGTTTACCGTGCCAAAGGCAAGATTGCTGATATGGAATTTATCCAGTTTCACCCAACTGCATTATACCACCCGGATGTTCAACCTGCTTTTTTGATCTCAGAGGCCGTCAGAGGTTTTGGTGCTATCCTTCGAAACCACCGTGGAGAAGATTTTATGGGACGCTATGATCACAGAGGAGGGCTTGCCCCCCGCGACATCGTGGCAAGAGCCATCGACAATGAGCTCAAACAATCCGGACATCCCTGTGTGTATTTAGATTGCAGGCATCTTTCTGCGGAGGAACTCATCAGTCATTTTCCAACCATCTACCAAACTTGCCTCAAGCTTGGCGTTGATATAACAAGCGACCTTATACCTGTTGTTCCATCTGCTCATTATTGCTGCGGAGGTATCGATGTAGACATGCACGGATGCAGCTCTATCAGGGGACTTTATGCCGCAGGTGAATGTGCCCGCACCGGACTGCATGGTGCCAACCGACTCGCCAGTAATTCTCTGCTCGAAGCCCTGGTATATGCACACCGGGCAGCTGAACATGCCCGCCACTTTGCCTCAGCCAATTCCTATTGTGAAGGCATTCCTCCCTGGAACGATGAGGGGACATCCCATCCTGAAGAAATGGTTTTACTTACCCAGTCACTGAAAGAACTCAAAGCCATCATGACCAATTATGTGGGCATCGTTAGATCTGACCTCAGGCTTCAAAGAGCCTTTGACAGGTTGCGCATCCTGCATAATGAAACTGAAGCGCTGTATGAAAAAACAACTGTCTCCACCGAGTTATGTGAATTGCGTAACATGATTAAGGTGGGCTATATTACCATCAAGCATGCCATGCAAAGAAAAGAAAGCATAGGTTTGCATTTCAACGCAGATTATCCTCCTAAAATATCAAAACAGTGAAGTACCTCAGTATTCTGATTCTCCCGGCATTTTTAGCTTGTCAGTCCGCCGGAAAAAGCGAGCAGGCATCAAGCAACAGAGATGCAGCATTTACCTCTTTCAGCAAGCGACTACTCGACGCCTGGTGGAAAATGTTTCCCGAAAATGCAGCTTATGCCGGTAAGCATGATTACGATAGTTTGCTCACCATTCCTGATGAGGCAAGAAGACAAAAAGAGAATGCTTTTGCAAAAGCTTATACAGACAGTCTTCAGGCTTTTGAGGATGCTTCATTAAGTGTGCTTAACCGAGCCGATAAGTCCATCCTGCTCAACCAAATGGAGCTTATCCCCTTTTATAACAATGAATACAAGGGATGGCAATGGAATCCATCGGCCTACAATATGAGTGCCCTGATTGCAGAGTTGCTGGCCGGAAAACATGCCCCGCTCGAAAATCGATTAAGGGATATCTGTAAGCGAATTGCCGGTCATCAAGCGTATTTCGCTGCGGCCAAAAAAAACATTTCCTCCCCTTCAGAGGCACATACCCAACTGGCCATTGATCAATTGATGGGTTCTCTCTCTACGCTCAGCAAGGATCTACCGGATTCTATTAAAGCTTCAAAGTGGACTGAAGACAAGAAAAAAGAGTCTCTTGCACTCGCAGCAGAAGTGGCCAAAAGCCAGACGGAGTTTGCAGGCTGGCTCAAAAAAGAGGTACTTACGCTTGCTGTGAAAGATTACAGATTGGGTAAAGATCGCTATGAAAAAAAGTTTAGTCTGGAAATGATGAGCAGTTTTACTGCCGATCAGATATACAAGCGTGCGCTGCAACGCAAAAACGAGTTGCACAAAGAAATGTTTGTGCTTACCAAGTCACTTTGGAACGACTATTTTTCACGACAGCCGTTTCCTTCAGACTCCCTGCAGGCAATTAAATTGCTCATCGGCGCAATTTCACGCAATCATGTCAAGCCGGAAGCATTTCAATCTTCCATTGAAAAACAGATTCCATTTCTCACAGAATTTATCAATCGTAAAAAATTACTCTATCTCGACGAAAGCAAGCCGCTTGTGGTACGCAAGGAACCCGAATACATGAAGGGTGTGGCAGGAGCCTCTATATCTGCTCCCGGACCTTATGATAAAAATGCCAATACCTATTACAATGTTGGTTCACTTGCAGGTTATTCCAAAGAAGAAGCGGAAAGTTATCTGCGCGAATACAATGATTACACCCTGCAAATATTGAATATTCACGAAGCCATTCCGGGGCATTATACCCAGCTTGTTTATGCCAACAATTCTCCAAGTATAGTAAAGTCGGTGTTCGGTAACAATGCCATGATTGAAGGTTGGGCAGTTTACGGAGAGCGGATGATGCTTGAGAACGGATACCCAAACCTGGAGCATGATACAACAAGCAAAGAGATGTGGCTCATGTACTACAAATGGCATCTTCGCACCGTATGTAACACCATTTTAGATTATTCGGTGCATTGTATGAACATGAGTAAGGAACAGGGCCTGGATTTGCTAATCAGACAGGCTTTTCAGGAGGAGGCAGAAGCCAAAAATAAATGGAGGAGAGTTTCTGTTACAAATGTTCAGTTATGCTGCTACTTTACAGGCTACACCGAAATTTATGAACTAAGAGAAGCCATGAAGAAGAAAGAGGGGAAGGCCTTTGATTTAAAAAAATGGCACGAAACATTTTTAAGTTTTGGAAGTTCGCCTGTGCCGTTTATCTCAGAAGCCATGCTCAAGGGGTCTAAGTAAAAACTGGCCATTGCCTTCAAAAAATATTGTATATTCGCATCCCTTTCAAGACCAAAATGCCCGGGTGGCGGAATTGGTAGACGCGCTGGTCTCAAACACCAGTGAGCTCACACTCATGCCGGTTCGATCCCGGCCCCGGGTACCAAAACAAATCTTCTGATTTTGTTTTGCTTCCAGCATGGCATTTAAAATTTCAGGTTCCTCCAATGCTAGAGCTGTTCTTCTTATCAATCAGTATAAAATTATAATGCACAAGAAGGTTTGTCAGTTATGCATCTGACCAAACAAGCGACCATCGCTTACCAGTAAGTTTGGTGTTTTTTCGTGAATAAAAATCCCCTCAAGAAGGAATGCTTTCATGCTGCTCCAAATTGCTGTGCAGCATTTTTTCAGGCACACCACGGAGGTTCCAGACAATCCCGCACCAGGAGAGCATTTTTAAAATGTAATAGGTGATGTCCACTTCCCACCAAAAGAATCCCTGCTTTGCTGTACTCTGAAAATAATGATGGTTGTTATGCCATCCCTCACCCATGGTAAGAAGTGCAAGGATAAAGTTGTTACGGCTTTTGTCTGAGGTTTTATAACGACGGCTACCTATCAGGTGCATCAGAGAGTTGATGGTAAAAGTTCCATGAAACAATAAAACCGTTCCCAAACAAAAAGCAACAGCAAAGGTAGAAAGGCCTGCGCTCCAGTCGGTAAGCCCGGTTCCATTAACCATGTTTCCTGTAAGATAGATGCAAACAGCCAGAAACAAAACTGGAATCAAATGAAAACGATTTAAAAATTGAAGTTCCTTGTATTTGGCAAAATCCCTGATAAGATCATATCGGGTCTCTTTAAATTCCGGACCTAAGATCCATCCCACATGCGCGTACCAAAACCCATACAGATTGGCGGAATGAGGATCTTCAGGAGTGTCGCTGTGTTTGTGGTGGATGCGGTGATTGGATGCCCACCACAAGGCACCTTTCTGCATGCTGGTTTGGGCAAAAAAAGCCAGGATAAACTGAAAAACACGCGAGGTAGAGTAGGTGTTGTGAGAGAAATAGCGGTGGTATCCGCCTGTGATAAAAAACATCCTGAAAAAGTAGAGCCCTGCCATGAGCCACCAGTCAAATGCTGTGGCACCCGTGTAAAAAATCAGCAAAGGTGTAAGGTGAAAAAGAATGAAACCCATTTCGTTTCTGTAGATGGGTTTCCTGCGACTTTGTTTTTCCATGCGGCACAAATGTACTTCTAAATTGTATTCAAAAACCTGCCTGAATACCTTCAAAGTTGTTTTCGATTAAACAATTTTCCTTAGTTCCGTTAAACAAACCTATTCAGCCGGTAACGGCCTTGATTTTGTTTAGTAAATTAGCCGATGCATATGAACAAACGGATTCTTTTCCCCCTCATCGTTTTTCTCTTTTCTGCCTTTAGCGGATTCGCTCAGATTGTAAATCCCGTGCATTGGACATTTTCCTCCAAACAAGTAGATCAAGATACTTACCTGCTTCTTTGCACAGCCAGGATAGACAAAGGTTGGCATGTGTATTCACAGTTTTTGGAAAGTGACCAGGGGCCTGTGGCTACCTCCTTTACCTTTGCTCCGTCCCCGAGATACAAGTGCGTCGGAAAAGTGGAAGAGTCGCCTGCTCCAAAGTCAGAGTTTGATCCTAATTTTGAGATGAAGGTTTCCTATTTCGAATCCCGCGCAACCTTTACCCAAAAAGTGAAAGTTACCCCGGGTGCTGCCTTCAGTATCAGTGGTTCCGTTAATTACATGACCTGTGAGGAAGGACGCTGTTTGCCTCCCTCGGATGTGGAATTTTCCTTTGCCATACCAATTGTCCCCGAAGCCTCGGGTGATATGTCCCACGCTGCTGTTAAGGAAGAAACAGACAAGGAAATCAAACTCACGGATACCGCCCATGTCTTGATTCCCGATAAAACAACCCAAACCAAAGTTTCCCGCCAACAAGACAATCCTTCAGAAGGTCCGGGCGCATGGGGTATTTTCTTTGCCGGGTTCCTGGGTGGATTTCTGGCCCTGCTTACCCCCTGCGTTTTTCCAATGATTCCTCTTACGGTGAGCTTTTTTACCAAACAAAGTGGTACCAGAAAAAAGGGGATTGTAAATGCACTTATTTACGCGGTTTCAATTGTGGTAATCTATGTAGGCATAGGATTAGCAGTTACTTTCTCATTGGGTCCCGACGCCCTCAATGCCCTTGCCAGCAATGGCATCATGAACATGGCTTTTTTTATCATTTTTATGGTGTTTGCTGCCTCATTCCTGGGCGCTTTTGAGATTACACTTCCCAGTTCATGGATCAACAGGGCAGATCAACGATCAGAAAAAGGTGGACTCGTGGGTATTTTCTTCATGGCATTCACCCTCTCTTTGGTATCCTTTTCTTGCACCGGCCCCATCATAGGTACACTGCTCGTGCAGGCAGCTGTAGGCGGAAATATACTTAACCCTGCCCTGGGCATGATGGGATTTAGCATGGCGCTCGCACTGCCTTTCGGTCTGTTTGCCGCTTTCCCGGGTTGGCTGAATACCCTGCCCAAATCAGGCGGATGGCTCAATTCAGTAAAGGTTTTCCTTGGATTTCTGGAGCTGGCACTCGGACTTAAATTTCTGTCAAATGTGGATCTCGCTTATCATTGGGGAATCCTCACCCGGGAAGTTTTTATTGCCCTGTGGATTGTAATTTTCTTGCTTCTTGGATTATACCTTCTCGGCAAGTTCAGATTGTCGCACGACAGTGAAGTGAAAAGTTTATCGGTAGGACGATTGATGATTTCTATTATGGTTTTTTCTTTTGTGGTCTATTTGATTCCCGGTATGTGGGGAGCTCCGCTAAAAATCATCAGCGGTTTTCCTCCGCCCACCTTCTATACAGAGGGCTGGACAATCGCTGCTTCCAACAATGCGGTTGGATCAGTAGGCGAAGCTCACATTGCAGGTACAGATCCTGATCATTGTCCACACAACCTGAATTGTTTTCATGATTACCAACTTGCACTAAGCTACGCCAGAAAAATCAAAAAACCATTGATGGTTGATTTCACCGGATGGAGTTGTGTGAATTGCAGAAAAATGGAAGACAAAGTATGGGTAGAACCTCAAATTCTCAAAAAGCTCAGGGATGATTATGTATTGGTTTCTCTTTATGTAGACGATAAAACAGAGCTTCCCGAAAACGAGAAATCAGTGAGTAAAACAACCGGAAAAAAAATCAAAACAATAGGCAATAAATGGAGTGATTTACAAACTGAGAGATACGCTACAAATACGCAACCATTTTATGTTTTGCTTGATGGAAATGAGCAATTGCTCGCCAAGCCCAGCGGTTATAACCCTGATGTGGCCTCTTTTGATGATTTTTTGCAAACAGGTATTGATAACTATCATTCAGGAGTCAAAGTCACTCAATAGGCATGCAGCGAATCATCATCAATAAAAAAGAATTTTTGCCCGGACAATCCGGTGAGCATATTCTAAACACTTATTATCTTCCTTCACGCACCCCAATTGATGTTCCTGTATTCGTGATGCGAAGCAGCAATCCGGGTCCTGTGGTTTTGTTTCAGGCAGGAGTGCACGGTGATGAAGTGAACGGAATCGAGACATTGCGCAACCTGCTTGCGCTTGATGAAGTGAGGAATCCCCTGAGCGGAACCATCATTATCATACCTATTGTGAATGTGATTTCATTTTTGCTCAGTTCACGCGATTTGCCCGATGAAAAAGACCTCAACCGATGTTTTCCAGGGAGTAAAAATGGTTCCATGGGAAGCAGAATAGCCTATGACCTGATGAAAGAAATTGTGCCGCAGATTGATTTTGGAATTGATTTTCATACGGGCGGCGCAAAAATCAATAACTACCCTCAGATACGCTGTGCTTTCGACAACGAAGCCAATATTGAAATAGCAAAAATGTTTGCTGCACCTTTCACCATTAATTCTCCGTTCAGGGATAAATCGCTTCGCCGTGAAGCGGCAAGAAAAGGAAAAAGCATACTTGTTTTTGAAGGTGGAGAATCCATGCGATTCAACAAACAAGCCATCAATGAAGGCTTGCAGGGTTGTTTGCGGCTACTCTCAGCAAAAGGCATGATTCCTGCCACGGCAGAGCCTTCCGAATCTATTTTCATCACGGATACCAAATGGGCAAGAGCGAAAACATCCGGTTTGTTTCGCACCTCAAAAAAATATGGAACCTATATTGAAAAAGGGGAAATTATTGGCATTGTAAGTGATCCTTATCTAAACAACCAACACCCTGTGATATCGCATGTAGATGGCTTTTTGATAGGCATCAACAACCAGCCTGTTGTTCACGAAGGAGATGCTCTTCTCCACATCGGCGTAGAATAAGTTTAGGAGAGATGTTTTAGTGCTTCCCGTCTGCTAAGCGCCGAGATTCCGCTTTCTTCCGCAATTCTTCTCACAAATGCAGGATGCCAACGGGCTACCGTTCTCAAAGCCCAACCGATAGCCTTTTGATGAAAAAATTCTTTGGAAGATTTGTGGGTTTGTATGATAGACTCAAGCAGCTCAAGGTTGGTTTCTTTTCCATATTTCAATTGAAACAGAATAGCAGAGCGATTTAACCAGAGATCATGTGTTGAATTCCACCCTGAAATAATTTCATTGGTTTCTTTTGGATACAATTTAAAATACTCACCGGCAAGGCTAGCAGAAAGGTAATCTACTGTATCCCACCAGGATTTATGAGTGATACAATAAACAAGATCCTGGATATGTTCCTGCTTCATTTTCTTTTTCCATGCATTCATCAACTCCATGGCACAGTATTGCAATTCTCTCTCCGGCTGCTCCCAAAGCATCTTTATTAATTCACTGTTCCATGAAAGCACTTCGTCGGGATGTGATTTTTTCCAAGCCCTTAAGATTTCCACCCTTTGTGGTTTTTGAATTCCGTAAAAGGGGAATTTATTTTTCATATAGGCACTCATCTGCATCGCCTTGGTTTCGTTTGCATGTTCCTCCATCGTTTTTATAAGCTGCCGGAGGGCTTGGGAGATTTTCATTTTCATGAGGCCTTGGCTGAATTGGCGGCTATGTGCATTGACTTTCCCTTCTTTTAGAAAGGCCAAAAGTAATTCATCAGTTAGTATTTCTCACAGAATAAGCCCTTCTTCCTTGCAACCTGCCATGCATTGCATCACGCAGTCGCTCCCCTTTCTTACACCATAAAAAAAATCTATACCTGAAAATAATCTCGCGTTTGGAAATTCCCTCAGTCACTACAAGAATATATAGGTGCCATACTCACACAGAACTGGTATGTTCAAATCATGCTATATCATGCTGTTTCTCTTATGCCGGGCGCTTTCATCATCCCAAAGAGATGCATGATGATAATAAATTAACCAGAGGTAAAATTTCCTGTCTGAATCAATAGCAAGGAATGCATTTCATCCGGCACGATACATTTTTTGTTTTTTGTCGATGATTGTTATCAAATCATCGGTTTGTTTGAGTTGTTTGACTTTCTTCTTGCGTATACAGAAACAAAATACAACACATGGGACAAAGAGACAAAAATCCTCGTATTCCTTTATTCTGCGGGCATTTGATGACGGATGGGAAACAACAAGAAGACGGTGAGACAGTTTTTTTTCGTCCTCTGAAAGCTGTTTTTCCAATGCTTCTCAATTCGGAAAAAAACTTTCTTTTCCTTTACTTTTGCAGGCTTTTTTCAACCACACCATCTATGCTTCCACTTGCATCTATTACTAGTAAAGTTCGTTTTTTTCTTTTTCTAACTTGTTTTTCCCTTGCCGGCACCGCTTCTTCAGCCACTTATTTTTCTCAGGGCACAGGTTTGTTTTCAACCCTTGCAAACTGGAATACCCAGGCCAACGGTACCGGAACCACTCCGCCGGCGGGAGACCTGACCAGTGGAACACACAATTTTATTATCCAGGCAGGGCATCTCGTAACCATCGATATGAATCCCTCCCTAACAGCACTAACCATTGATGGTACGCTCCGGATAGGCAATGATAATGTTGGACGGACACTCAATATCAACGGATTAACAACCATTGGTGCCGCGGGTCAGTTTGTGTGCGGAACAAATGATGCAGCACATGCAGTGACATTCCGGGGTAGCATCAGCAATGCGGGAACAATTAATTTTCACAACAATGTAAACAGTGTTGCCAATGCTACCTTCATTGGAACAGCTCTTTCTGCATCAGGCGCAGGTTTATATCAGTTGAATCACCTCACGCTTTCAGCCACCACCACTACTACACTTACCTTAAACAGATCAGTAACCATCAAGGGGCAGGTTGTAATCAACAATGCTTGTACGCTTAATGACGGCGGACTTACTCATTTTGTAGAAGGAAACTGGAATGAGCAGGGATCCGGACAGCTCACCGGTCTTGGAACCATCGAATTTAATTCTGTGAATTCCATTCAATTGATCGAGACAGCTTCGGTCTTCAATAACCTGCGTTTGAACCTGGCAGGCGGACTTGCAATTCTTCAGGCACCGATTACTGTGAACGGTGATTTCTCCCTGCAAAATTTCAGCAACCTGCTTGCTAACACACATAACCATATCTTTAATGGAAATTTATCCATCGATGGTACCAGCACGCTAAACTCAACCGGTACTTTCACCTTCTCTGCTGCAGCACGAACACAAATTGTTCCTTTTACCTCCAATTGTACTTATCAGAACCTGACTTTTTCCAATGGCGGAGCAAGTTTCCCCAAGACCATTGACGGAAACCTGGAATTAAACGGACAGTTTACCATCAATTCAACAGCACAGGTAAATGCTACCGGTGACCTGATTTTCAGAAGTTCTTTCAGACAAGATGGTATTTGCAATTTTACCGGAAGTATCACTTTTCTGGGAGGAGGGGCAAATATTCAAACCAATGTAGCCAATGCAAACATCGGATCTGCCTTGCTCATCTCTAACCTCAATGCAGGGGCAACCCTTAACTTTAGTTTTGTTGGGCCGGCCACTGCAACAAACTGGGCTATCAACAATGATCTTATCATCAATTCCGGCAACATTCTGGTATCAGCATCTACAACTCTCACAGGACAAAGCGGGTATAATTTCAGGGTACTTAATAATGCCGCTCTGTATTGCCGTGGAACCAATAACTTTCCTACCGGGTTTGGATCCATAACGCTCGATCCCACCACCAGTGAATTCTATGATGTAGGAAACCAGGGGGTAAAAGGAGGGATTGCTTATGGTTCACTCAACCTCACTGCAGGTACCAAAACCATGGATGGTTCTGTTGTCGTGCGAGGCAATCTTAATCTGGCGACCAATGTGGTGGTTAATTTCCTCGGGTTTGATCTTGATGTTCAAGGCAACCTGAACAATCCTGCAGGTTGTAGTCTTACCAACGACCAAACAGTAAGATTAAACGCCCCTGATGCCAACCAAACCGTTACAGGTACTGGGACATTTACTTTTCAAAATTTGGTCTGCAGTTCCAATGCCACCACTGCACCAAGATCCAAAACTTTTAGTAACAACATGGTTGTAAATGGAGACTTCACGATATCCAACAATGGAGGAACCAACATCAACACCCTTTTCGTAGATCTTCAGGCTTTCGTTGTTACAAATAATAATACCGGTACCTTTTCATTGGGTGATTATACCATTCTGAACACCAACGGTGTCAACTCATTCCGTACGATGGTACTCACTTTTGGTACGCGTACTCTTTCTCCTTTTTCTACGGTAAGGTATAGTCTTGCCCTGGGTACCAATTCGGTACAATTTGTTTCGAATGATGTGGTTTACGGAAGCATTGATTTGGTAGGCAGCGGTTTCAACAGTTATAAATCTGCTTGCGGAAATCTTACCTTGTTAGGTAACTTCACCAGATCTTCCGGAAATGCTGTCTTCCGCGATTCTTCCTTTTCATTCTTTGTTGGTGGTAACTACTCGCTGAACACATCAGCTTATCCCAATCCCTCCTCATCCACCATCATCACTTTTAATGGAGATTTTCAGTCGATTGGTTTTGGTTCTTCAGATGTTTCCCTTCCCAATGTGGTATTTGCCGGTACAGGTATCAAGCAATTTGCGGCCAATTCGGGCAATACGGTTTTTGCTTATGGGGATTTTACCATCTCTAACGGTGTTACCGTTGATGCCAATGATAAAAACCTGAGTTTGCGTGGTAATTTCATAAATAATGGAACAGGTATTTTTACTCAAACTGCAACCACCACTTTTAATAACGCAAACCTGCCTCAAACAGTTATCACCAACACCGGTTCCTATTTTGGCAATGTAAACATCAACAAGCCGGCACTGGGAGCAGCCAATAGGGTTGTAAATTTTTCTTCCGAAACAAATATAGCAGGAACCCTTACCCTCTTTAATAGTGCTGCACAACTTGAGGCTTCAGGCGTAACCATTAACATTGGAGGAAGCTGGACTATCAATCCGGGTTGCGCTTTTAATGGCGCCAATGGAACTGTAAATTTTAACGGCATCGGTGGTACACAAACTATCAACAATGCGTTTCCACTTACCTATCATCATTTGAGGTTTTCCAATTCTGCTACAAAAAGTTTGGTGGGAAGCACCATCACAGTAAATGGTGATGTTACCATCAGTTCGGGTGTTTTTCAGGGTAATACCACTGCCATAAACGCCAACGGAAACTGGATTAACAATGGTTCATTCACCCATTCTGCAACTGTTACCCTGAGTGGTTTGACTCAAACCATCAGTGGTAACAATTCCTATTTCTTCAGCCTTATTTGCGCAGGCACAGGAACAAAAACCATTCTCAATTCTACTATCATTGCAGGTTCTTTCACCATTAATTCAGGTGTTACTTTTGATGTTACTGCCGCCAATATTCCTCTTTCCATAGGGGGCAATTATACCAATAACGGTACCATCAACCTGTATAATGCAACTGTATTTTTTACCGGAGGCGGCAAGAATATTATCACAGGTGGAACAGGTGTTGGCAAAAGATTTTACAATGTGGAGTTCAATGCTCCTGCCTCCAACCAACAGCTGGTTACCAATGACATGGAGGTGTTGAACGATTTTGTTGTTTCAGCCGGAACTTTCTCAACGGGAGCACTCAATCTTTCGGTGGGCGGTAACCTGGTTGTAAACGATATTTATAATGGAGGCGGAGGTACGCTGAACCTGGTTGCCACAAGTGGAAGCAAGAACTTTAAGCCCGGCATCTCCGGTTCTTCATACAGAGCCATTGTGGTAAATGCCCCTGGGGCAACCTACACCCTTACCGGCAATGACCTGAGCATTGTGGCAAGTGCAAATCTCTCTGTGAATGCCGGAACATTCAGGATGGGCGGACGCGCAATCACCATGAGCAATGGCAATGTAAATGTAAATACCGGCGGTACTTTTCATATTGATGCAGGCGCACAGCTTTTGTTAGCCAACGGCGCTTCATTGAATAACGCAGGAGGAACATTGATGCTGCTTGGCACGCCCACCACCAATGCCTTTGTCAGAAGAAATGGAGCCAGCGGTGGTTTCACCATCAACCAAACTGCAGGTACGCTGCAGGCGCGCTATTATGTGGTTGAAAATTCTGCCGGTGCGGGATTTACCATCAGCGGCACCTCGGTGATTCATTCTGTAAATAACCTCTCTAACGGTATATTTACCGGAGGAACAGGATCGCAATACCTCATGTTGTCGGGTTACGACTTTACCAGTTTTACCGTTAACAATGTGCAGTTCAACGCCGGATCACCCGGTTTTAATGTGACTCGTCAGACCGGAAACGGTGTTATCACTTTCAATGGTTCAACCGGTGTTTTTGCCGGAACCACTTTTGAGCGCGATAATGGCAACCGCATCGAATGGACTAGTGCCGCCAAGCGTTGGAATGGCAGTGCCGGTGACAACAACTGGCATACTGCAGCCAACTGGACGCCTGCTTTTGTTCCTACAGTAGGAGATACGGTTTACCTCGATCACACCATTGTGCCCGGGCCAACACCCTATACTGTTAATATCAACACAGGTAATGCTGCGGCAGGTCGTTTAATTATCGACCGCCAGACAGGTACGGGCGCAATTACCCTGAATATTGGCGCCGGCAGAACCCTGGATGTCTCGGAAAATGTGAATGTTCTCACAGGTTGTACGCTTAACCAAACCAATTCCACGAGTCTCTTAAATGTGGGTGGAAGTTTTGTGGCAAGCGGCACTTTCAACAATGGCAACTCCACTGTAAACTTCAATTCCAATTTCGGCTATTCTACCATTTCTCCGGGAACAGCCAGTTTCTTTAATCTTACTGTAAGCGGAGCTTCTACTTATGTGATGGGTTCATCATTTACAGTAAGCAATAACCTGCTTTTAAACAATGGCGTGTTTGATGTATCAACCTCCAGTTATAACCTGACTGTGCAAGGTGATTTTGCGGTAAACAACCCCGCCATCTTTTTGCCTCGAAACAGTACGGTTACTTTTTCCAGGGCAGGAAACCAAAACATTTCCGGCGGCCCATTCACCAATTTTGTGACCCAGGGCAGCGGTACTAAGTTTATTACTTCCAATGTAAATATTGTCAATGTCACAATTGGTTCCGGTACAGTACTGGATGCCGGTAACAATGTTCTCTTTATCAGTGGCAACTGGACCAACAATGCCAGTTTATCTGCTTTCACACAATCCGCAACTGGTCTTGTGCAGTTTAACTCAACTACAGGCACTCAGCTCGTTGACAATGGAACATCCGGCACCACTTATTCCAATCTTTTATTGGTAGGAGCAGCTGCTAAAACCATCTCAAACAACCTGACAATCAACGGAGATTTCACGGTTGGTGCATCCTGTGGAAATGTGGATCTGCAAACTTTTCAGATTACCGGAACACCAAGCAAGGTATTTTCCGTAGCAGCCAGCAACACCATCATTATCAGAGGAGTCTCTAACTTTCCATCCAACTTTGGTAGCGTTTCAATTTCCGGATCGAATACGGTTCTGTATACCTGCACGAATACCACCACACAAAATATTTTTTCAACTACCTATGGCAACCTGAATTTGCAAATCACTTCCGGTGGGAATACGCCAAAAAACCTTACAGGTAACATCACCATTCTAGGAAGTTTGATCATCGACCTTCGCACCCAACTGGTTGCCACCAACAGAACCATCAACCTGAGTGGAGATTTGAATTTTCCTGCCGGTGGGAATCCCATTCAGTGGGGTACCAGCGGAACGCTCGTCCATAACGGAAACTGGAATATTGATGTGGATTATTCCTTTAATAATCCTGCTACGCCTGAATTCAGAAACCTTACCCTTGCCGGAATCACAACAAAAAACATGCTGGCCCGCCTGAATATAGCTGGAAATGTTGTTATCCAGAACAATGTGACCTTAAACATGGGTGCATTTACCATGACCGGTGCAGGAGGGAACTTTTCTATGCAGGATGGCTCGGTACTTAATTGTGCCATTCCTGCTGCCACAGGAGTAGCTTTTCCAACAGGTTTTGGCGTTTACGCCCTGAATCAGAATAGCACTGTCACCCTCAATGGCGGAATAAACAACCAAACCATTTTTAATACACCTGTTTACGGTAATCTTACCTTAAGCAATACTGCAACTTCAACTATTCAGTCAGGAGCAGATTTGTTCATAGCAGGTAACTTCAATACAAATACCTCAACCTTGAATGACAATTCAAGGAATATCACCTGCTCCGGAACCAACATAGATCTGAGACTTTATACTCCCTCAGCAACAAGTATTCTTACCTTGAACGGTGCAACCCAAAATCTCTATGATGCTTCTTCCGCAGCCCTGGATATCATGAATATTGTTTTTGCAAATACCGGTACTAAAACCATCTCTGCAAGTTTTGGCAACATCATCAACATCTCCGGTAATTTTACCAATGCTGCCGGGGTCATTGTTACTGTGCTGAATCGTCAGATTAATTTCAGTGGCTCCAGCTGGATAAATAATGGTACTTACAATCACCTGAATACTGCCGGCATCAACTTGGGTTTTAACTTCACGGGTTCAAACAGCCAAACCATCAATCTTGGTCTGAACAATACCATACAACACGATGTAACTTTCAACAAAACAGCGGGTGCAGTTACATTTGTTTCCAACGGCGGCAACTTTACCCGAAACAATGGTTCTGTTGCAACCTTTATTGTAAATGCAGGTAACACCGTAAACATGGGCACACTCACCCATCGTATAGACGGTAGCACCGCCATCAATGGTACTTTCAATTGCCTTACAACCAACTTTGTTTTTAGCGGAGGCAACCAAAATTTAAATATTTCAGTTCCTTTTATTGCTAACAATGTGATTATTTCAGGAACCGGTACCAAGACCATGGGATCTGACTGGACTGTTAATGACCTCACAATAAACGGTGGTGTTGCCCTCAATACCAACTCACTCAGTAGTTTTAATATCACATGCAATGGCAATTGGAGCAACAGTGGCTTTTTCACCGTAAACAATTCAACAGTGTATTTTGAAAGCATCAACAACAATTCCTGTTCAATTACTGCCGGTACTTCACCTTTCAGAGATGTGTTTTTTAACAATACGAATACCAACACCAGAACCTATTCGCTCATCAGCCCAAGCACAACCTTTGGTCGTCAGCTTACTATGAACAATGGTGTTACCCTCAGCTTAAATGGCAATGTTCTGATTTTGGGATCCAACAATGCATTTATTGAAACACATACCATTAATCTGGGTGCGCGTCTGCTTATAAACAGC
>JBEICQ010000014.1:0-31696 GCA_040383885.1 Flavobacteriales bacterium
CCACATTCGATCATTACTACGGAAGCAAGGACTTGCGTACTTGTAAAGAATGTGGACATGTAATGGAACCACCGGCGCCCTTAGCGAATTGATTAACTGATGACATGCTGGAAAAACTTGAAGCCATAAGAAAAAGATACATCGATGTTGAGGAATCGCTGAGTGATCCGGCTACTCTTGCTGACATGAAACTGTTTGCCAAACTCAACAAGGAGTACAAAGACTTAAAAGAAATTGTTGAAACAGGCGAACGATACAAACGCACTTTACACAATTTACAAGCTGCCAAAGACTTATTGGCTTCCGAAAAGGATGCCGATATGCTTACCCTCGCAAGGGAGGAGCTGATGCTTGAAGAAAAAACCAAGGAATCACTGGAAGAAAGTATAAAATACCTGCTTATTCCCAGAGATCCTGAAGATGCAAAAAATATTGTGCTCGAGATTCGGGCAGGTACAGGCGGAGATGAAGCTTCAATTTTTGCCGGCGACCTGTTCCGTATGTATTGCCGCTATTTTGATAAAAAAGGATGGAAATATGAAGTGCTCGATCACACAGACGGAACCATGGGGGGGTATAAAGAAATTGTTACTGAAGTGAGTGGCGAAAATGTATTCGAAACAATGAAATTTGAATCAGGGGTTCACCGAGTGCAAAGGGTTCCCCAAACAGAAACCCAGGGCAGAGTGCATACCTCTGCCGCCGGTGTAATTGTGATGCCTGAAGCAGATGAATGGGATATTGAAGTAAAAGAAAATGATATTCGCAAGGATATTTTCTGCGCTTCCGGACCAGGGGGACAATCAGTAAACACCACAAAATCAGCCATACGACTTACACATATTCCAAGTGGTTTGGTTGTGCAATGTCAGGATGAAAAATCGCAACACAAGAATCTTGAAAAAGCGATGTCAGTGTTGCGTTCCAGACTCTATGAACTAGAATATCAGAAACGACTGACAGAGGCATCCAAAAAAAGAAAAACCATGGTAGCTACAGGCGACCGCTCCGAAAAAATACGCACTTATAACTATCCCCAAAGCCGGGTTACCGATCATCGCATAGGATATACCATCTATAATCTACCTGCCTTCATGGACGGGGACATCGGCGATTTAATTGATGCTCTGAGGGTAGCCGAAAATGCCGAAAAATTAAAAGAGGGAACTTCAGTATAAGTATGTGTACCATTGTTACTTTTATTCTGCTGATGCTATTGCCTTTCAACGCAGCAAATGTGAGGTTGCAGGCAATTACTTCAAAAGTGCACATGCCCATACAAATTGATTTATTCAGCGTGGCAAATGCAATCATGTGGAAAAATAAAAAGGTTGTCCCGGGGCTTACACAAACCATAGTTATTAGAAATATGCACTCCGACATTTATCACCTGAGCCTCATTGACGGCAATAATACCTGCAGACATAAAATATTTAAACCCTGATATGACTTACAAAGAACTCTGCAGCATCATTCAAACAAGGCAAAGTTTTTTATGTCTTGGACTTGATCCGGACATCAGCAAAATTCCCTCATCTGTAAAATCAGGAAAAAATCCCCTCTTCACATTTTGCAAGGAAATAGCTGATCATGTATCGGATTCTTGTGTAGCCTTTAAAATAAATACCGCCTTTTTTGAGTCGGAAGGAAGCAAAGGATTTGCTCAACTGGAAGAGCTATGTTACTACCTTCATAACCATTATCCCTCTCATTTGTTGATCGCCGATGCCAAAAGAGCTGATATTGGCAACACATCATCCATGTATGCAAAGGCATTTTTTGACACACTGAAATGTGATGCCATTACCCTTCACCCATACATGGGTAGAGACAGCATTGAACCCTTTCTGCGGTATGATGGAAAATGGTCTATCCTCTTGTCTCTGACTTCGAATACAGGCGCAGCAGATTTTGAACAACAGGAAATCTCCTCAGGCATTCCTCTCTATTTGGATGTCATGCAAAAATCAAATACCTGGGGCTCGGCAGAAAACATGATGTTTGTCATTGGTGCCACAAAATCCGGGCATCTTGCAGAAATTCGGAAGATGTTCCCTGACCATTTTTTTCTCGTACCCGGAACAGGCGCACAAGGTGGCGATATGGGTGAGGTAATTAAAGCAGGAACAAATGCTGCGGGAGGTTTATTGATTAGTGTTTCCAGAGATATTCTGTATGCCTCATCCGGTTCTGATTTTACCCATGCGGCAACAACAAGAGCAAAATATTATGTGGACCAAATGCGAATCTTTTTTAAGTTTGCCAACATTAATAACTAACCCTAAAACAGCGCTATGAAAGACATTCTTTTCTTACTCAATCCCAACTTTAAAGATCCTGTAAGAGACGACAAAGACCTCCTGTACTATTGTCCAGATTGCGCCTTCCTGGAAGGTGTGCTGCATTATTATCCTAAGCTCCGGGAAAATCTGGATATTCGCTATATTGATTATCCAAGACCAAGAAAGGATATAGTAACGATGGTTGGTGATAGCCATCAAGGCTGTCCTAACCTGATACTCAATTCCAGTAATTTGCCGCATGCATCGCTTGAGTTATTTTATCAATACGGCAATTACTACCACACAGACAATACCAGGGTTATCGTAAACTACCTGAGTAAACGATATGGAATACCGGTGGCTCACTATTGATATAAACCGATATTTACTCGTTCTTCATATTGAATATATCAGTCCTGCCAAAATCGGACAACTGTTTTTTTTCAAATATGAATGATGCCAAAACAATAGTTTGTCAGAAAATAGTAGAGTGAAAGATGCTGCACAACACAACTTAAAGATTGCATGAGTAAACAACCGTTGTGTGCTCCTTGCTGTCAATGAAAACAGTACATTTCCATGGCACTGACACAATCCCGCAAATGATTTTTTGGGGTAGATCATGATCATTCAAAATTGACTTTTTGATGCGTATCCTTGAGTTCCCTTTGAAAACAACACCCACATCGTAAAATCAGACAAAATTCACAGAATCATCGCTACAGGTAGAAAGGAGAATCTTTATTTTGAAGCTGATCTTGACGACACTAGTTTGCCTTGACACGGTCGATAGAATCTTAGTATTTTAAGGTCGTATAAACAACTATAAAATGTTCAGTTTGGAGAGATTTTGCTTTTGATTTACACAGTTGAATCAAAAAAAACAGATTAGATTTTTTTAAACCAAGTGCACATGATGAGAAAAAACTAATTGTTAATTAAGCAAACTAACCAAACATAACCGATCACTTGAAAAGAATATCCTGTTACTTTGTGCAGTGATAAAGACATGAGATCTATTTGGAGCAAAAGTTCAGCAAATTTTTGAATTCAGGAAAGTTGACAAATACCGAAAAAAATACCTGATGGACTCTACTTTCATTTACAACGATTCAATCAGAAAGAACTGATTAGATACACACCTACAGGCAATAGCTATGCAACATGATTTTAGATCCAATAACACGCTTCTATACAAAGAATCATGTTCTATTTTAAGGAGTCGAACTGCATGTAAATTCAGCCATGCAATAGTGAGTTCTACCATTCGGGAATACCACAAAGAAAACTATCAAACCCTTTTTTATAACCCTAAGAGTATCCATGCCTAATTCATCAGATTCCTCGAGAAAGATTTTACTCGAGCAAAAAAACATCCGCCATCAATCAACTCACAGTAGGTTTTTTGGCAAGTTGGCCGCTGAACATCATCATGCCAAAAAGCTTTCTTCCAATGTTACCAGGAATATCATCTTTACTTTTGATTATGAGCTTTATCTGGGCGAAGACAGCGGAACAGTAAATAATTGCATGATTGATCCCACGGAAAAAATCATCTCCATTCTGGAAAAGCATGGAATGAAGGGGATTTTTTTTGTCGACTCCACCTATCTGGCGCAGCTTATTCGGGTAAGCAAGGAATCCTCTGCCGCAAACCGTGATTTGTACTCCATCAAAAAACAACTTCACAGGCTGCTATCTGCGGGACATGAAGTACATCCTCATATTCATCCTCATTGGATTGATGCAAAATACAATACAGAACAGAACCGATGGCATTTAAGTGATTTAAAAAACTATCGGTTTTCCTCACTCAGTGAAGATCAAAAAATCAAAGTCTTTAATGAGGCAATAGACGCACTGCACTACCTCATCGAAGATGCTTTCCCCGATTACAGAACCGATGCATTCAGGGCAGGAGGATGGTGTATTCAACCTTTCTCAGCCTTTGAACCTCACTTCAGAAAAGCAGGAATCACAGCTGACTTCAGTGTAATTGGCCAAACACAGATAAGTTCCCCCACCAAATCTTTCGACTTCAGAGATGTAGCATCAAATGCGATTCCTTATCGCTTTAATGAAGATGAATGCAAGCCTTCAGAAAACGGGTATTACCTCGAATTTCCTATTTCGTCAATCCCCGTTAATCAAAACAATCGTATCGACAAGCTGGTAGAAAAAATAATGTGGCGTATGCCTTTTGGCAAATCCATGGGGGATGGCAAAGGTGTACCATATTCCAATGATTTACCAACGAATGCGACATTGGAGAAATTTGAAACTTTATCCATAGAGCATCTGGTATTTAACAGAGTACGCGAATACAAAAAGTATCTGTCATCTAACGCATTCATGCAGTTTATCAGTCATCCCAAAATGATTTCTTCGCACCATCTCAAAATGCTCGACAATTTTCTTACTTGGGCTTCCGGCAATTACCGTATTAACAGCAATTGGAGATTAATTCGCTAATCCTGCAAACAAAATTTATTGGATCCTTCCTCTTTCAACCAGATGTTGAATTATAGCGATTGTATATGATTCCAGTTTCCTGAAAAAATTACTTTTATGCCAAATAATTTTATGTCAGCAACTACATTTAAAATGCTCTATGAAAGAGGAATTTTTACACTACCTGTGGAAGTACAAATTATTTTTCCACACACAACTTAAAACCATCTGCGGTAAAGACATTCAAATTAAACATCCCGGTATATACAATCACGATGCCGGGCCGGATTTTCTGCAAGCAAGACTAGTCATTGATTCAGTAGAATGGTGCGGAGATGTGGAAATACACCTCCGAACTTCGGATTTCTTCCGGCATAAACATCAGGAGGATCCGGCATACAAAAAATTGCTTCTGCATGTTGTGCATGAACATGATACCTCTGATGAAATAACCAACTTTACCTGTGAGATAAAAGACAGATATGATAAAATCTTGCTGGATAATTATCGGAGTATTTTTAATCAAAAAAATGCTTTGGCCTGCAAAAGTATCCTGTCTGGGCTAAATAACCTTCATTGGGATGCATGGATGGACAGGATGTTGAGAGAGAGGTTGGAAAAAAAATACCATATAGCTGCGCATATTTTTGAGATTACACAACATCATCCTGATGAAGCATTGTACATGTTAATTGCATCTGCTTTTGGCTTTCACATCAACCGAGAGAGTTTTGAAATGTTGGCGCTCCAAACTCCATACCGGTGGTTACTACCATACCGTGACAACAGGATACAGGTAGAGGCCATGCTGATGGGACAAGCAGGCATGCTGGAAAATGAGGCTGATGAAGATTACATCATGCGGTTACAGAATGAATATGTTTTTTTACAACACAAGCACAGCCTGAAAAAGCAAATTGTCATTCCATGGAAATACCTTCGCCTAAGACCTGTTAATTTTCCGTGTATCCGTATTTCGCAATTTGCAGGGCTGATTTGCAAGCATCACCGGATTCATGATGTTCTGGTCAACTGCAAACATCTTCATGAAATAACTGATGCTTTTTCGGTTAAAGCGGATAGCTATTGGGACACGCATTATCTTCCGGGTAAGACAGGCGGATCTAATGAAAAGTGGCTCGGGAGCAACGCCGTGCAGGGCATCATTCTCAATGCCATCATCCCCTATCTTTTGTTGATGGGTGTACACCGAAAAGAACCTTCTATGGTGCAAAAAGCCTATGACTATATTGAGCAACTAAGTGCCGAGAACAATAAAATAACAAGATGCTTTTCTGAGGCCGGCAAAGAACCGAAGCATGCAGGAGACAGCCAGGCACAAAAGCACCTGCATGATAACTATTGCACACAAAGAAAATGTTTGCATTGTGCTGTGGGAAAACACCTGATTATACCGTAACCAAAAACCGGCGGTTAAGTGAAATTACGCTGAGATGAAACAAGTGGAGTAAGATGCTCTCACTTTTCAAGCCAAGGAATAACAACATAAGCGATGACATGTGTAGCCAGTTGAACTGAGCTGATTTTCATGGATCAGAAGCACGATGGCTTGTCTTCCTGACAATTCGAGAAGCGCTATTTGAAATATATTTCGTATTTATATGAAACTATTTCATGCTTTTAGCGAAATATCATTCGTGTTTGCAGGATGTATTTTGCAAATATGGAGCACAGAGGAGAAATACTTGAAAAAGCCATTCGCAAGAGTGAATATTCGATTACTGCAGTTGCAAAGCACTTAAACCGTTCGTCGCGTTGGTTGTATTACCAGTTTGAAAATGAGCATGTGCCCTTGGACAGTATGCTTAAAATCGGAAGGTTTATCAGGCATGATTTCTCCAAAGAACTGAAACAACTCAAGGACCAAAAAGAATTTTCTCAGGGAATGACTATAGCAGAATCGAACATGGTGTATGACGAAAGCAGACAGGATGTGGAATACTGGAAAAACAAATGTCTGGAACTTTATGAAAAATACACCAACCTGCTCGAGCAAATAGAAAAGTTAAAAGCTTAGTCTTTGGTTTAAAACCAACCATGTTCAAGTGGCCATCTTTGGGGAAAGTAAAGACAAAAAAAAATCCCGGTATACCGGGATTTTTTTTCGCGAAGCGAAAGATTATTTAGCGGCAAGCACCTTTTTCATCAATTTGGATTTGATGTTAGCCGCTTTGTTTTTATGAATGACTTTGTTTTTGGCAAGTTTGTCAACCAGGGCAATCACCTCAGGCAGGTCTTTTTTGGCTGCTGCTGCATCAGTGTTTTTCTGCAGGTCGCGCACAGCATTACGGGTAGTTTTACCGGCGTACCTGTTGCGCAGTCTTTTGCTTTCGTTGGCCCTGATTCTTTTTTGGGCGGATTTATGATTTGCCATGTACTCTTTTTTTGGTAGCCCGTAGGGGAATCGAACCCCTGTTGCAAGAATGAAAATCTTGTGTCCTAACCCCTAGACGAACGGGCCATAATTTTGGGACTGCAAATGTATGAAGATAAAGTATTCGCGCCAAAATTATTTTAATGCCTTCTCAAAAAAATGAAGCACTTTACCATCCGCTGCTTTCCAAAAGCCGGCTTCATGCCCTGCTCCCGGCTGAATCAGGAGTTCCGATAGTTGATCCAACAGTTTGTTTTTCAGAGCTATAGACTGAATGGGACGAGCTACTTTGTCCGAATCACCACAGGCTAAAAAAACCTTGCAGGTCACGGCTTTGGCCAGGCCAATAAGGTTGCCGGTTTCTTGCCAGCGCATGCGATTTTGATGAAAATCTCCCATAAATCGCCGGGCTAGCCTGTCGGTTGTGTCAAGAGCGAAACAATAGTCTCCGGAGAGCAAGGCCAATGCGCGGGTTTGTTTCTGTTGGGCAGCAAACTGCAAAGCACCTCTACAACCTGTGGAAAGCCCATAAACAAGCAGCGGTATCTTGTGGACTTCAAGCAAGGAGTCTATCATAGGAATCAATCGTTGATTTAGAAAAGCCAAACCGCGCTGGGGTTTCAAAGCCTGTATGGTCTCATAAAATACAGTATCCACATACAAACTGTTGCCCATCTCAGGCAGTACGATCAGGTAGTTTTCTTTTTCGGATAGCTGAAGGATTGAGGTTTGTTGTTGCATCTCCTTCCAGCCGAATTTGTAACCCGGAAAAACCAGTAAAACCGCACGGGGGATGCCTGATGGCTTTCTCAGATGGATGGGATACTCAGTTGTGTACAAGCTCTCTTCCGGATAAACAGACAAACCACTTATCAAGAACAAACAAAACCATCCGTAGAAAAGCCCTCTCATAAATTTACCGACTTGAAAATGAGCTATTTTTTTGAAATCAAAAAATAATTTTTGGCAAGTGATGAGCTCCCCTCTATTTTCGCAATTTAGAATTAGTCTAAATAAAGATAATGCTTTTTTTTCTTCTTCTCTCCAGCCTTTTGCCACCGGCGGCCGACACCCTTGTGCTGCGCAAGGAACTGCCTGAAATAGAGGTCGTAACTGACCAAAACAACAACCGTGTTAAAGGATTGGAAAAACTTATTCCTGCAGGTTCCGCCCTTCAAAAAATTGAACTTAGCGGTCAATCTGTCAATCTGAATACCAATCAGGCACGGCAGTTATTGGCAAAAGTGCCTGGCATACAAGTTTGGGAACAGGACGGTAACCAGGTTGCCATAGGTTATAGGGGACTAAACCCGAACCGCAGTTGGGAAATTAATATGCGCCAGAACATGGCTTCTATCGCTGCTGATCCATATGGCTACCCTGAGGCCTATTTTGCTCCTCCCATGGAAGCCGTTTCAGAAATTGAAATACTGAGAGGAGGCGCTGGACTTTTGTATGGTCCGCAGGCAGGAGGAGTTTTTAATTATGCATTACGAAACAACTTTCAAAAAGCATTTTCCGGAACAGTATCGCTTCAGGGTGGCTCATTCGGACAAGCCTCCGGTTTTCTTCAGCTCACAACAAACAAAGGAAAATGGAACATCAACAGTTTTGTCTCTCACAGACAAATGGATGGTGCAAGGCCGAACGCGGCATACACAAATCAACATGCCTTTATCTCTGTTTCCAGACGCACCGAAAGAATTCTCTTTTTGGCAGAGTGTACATATTTTGATTTGCTTGCCCGTCAACCCGGTGGCCTGAGTGACAGTGCATTCCGCATCAATCCCTACCAAAGTACCCGAGCCAGAAATCACCTTGGCGTATTTGCGATTCTCCCAAGGGTTCAGATGCACATCAAAACGGGCAAACAAGGTAGTCTGGAATTGCAAGCCAGTGGCTATTTTGGTGAACGAAATTCTGTGGGTTTTGTAGCTCCGGTAACTCGCATGGATGTGACAGGTGCCGACGGCACGCTGTCTGCAAGGCAAGTTGACAGGGATGGCTACTACCACCAAACGCTTGATGCACGCTATCATTTCACCGGAACAAACAAAAAATCAGAGTTCACTGTCGGAGCCACTTTTTTCAGGGGATTATTACTGAGAAAACAGTTGGGTACCGGAAGCAAGGGTTCGGAATATGATCTTGGTATTTCTTCTCCCTTTGTTCGTGACCTAGATTTCTTCACTCAGAGTGTAGCGACATACTTCCTGTTTGATTACAACATGGGCAAATACACCAAAATGAGCGTTGGGATGAGACATGAACAGATTTTTTCTGCTGCTGCCGGCCGCCTACAAAGAACAGCTGTAGCTGATTTAAACCTGCCGGCACAGATGCGCACAAACAATGGGGTTTCTCTTCCGTATGTAGGTCTCACGCATCAGAAAAACAGGTGGCAGTTCCATGCAGGCATCAGCAGGTTTTTCCGACCGGTGTTGTACGCAGAGCGTTTCCCTCTAAATCCAACAGACAGTGTGGATCAGAACCTAAAAAACGCCATGGGGTTTCAGTTTGAACATGGAGTCATCTACAGGATTTCAAAGGGTTTTCTGTTTCATCTTACAGGCTTTGCTATTGACTACCGTAACAGAGCCGGCAATATTTTCATCAATGGAACCGGTGGAGCACCCATTCTTTTAAAGACCAACATAGGAGAATCTCTTGCACTGGGTATGGAATGGATGCTTGATTATACGCTATCCCTTGGGAAACAAAGCTCATTATCGGCTTTTGTTTCGGGCACGATTTTACGAGCACAGTATGGAAATTTCACACTTTCAAAAAACAACAACGGGACCATCGAAAAAGAAAATCTTAGAGGGAAAAAAGTAGAAAATGCTCCCTCCCTAATTGTGAGAAGCGGCCTGGATTTTCGGCTTAGAAAATGTTCAGGAGGAATGCGTTTTTCTTATGCCTCCGGCACCTACTCAGATGCCGTTAATACCCTGAGTGCTTCTGCCAATGCACAAAACGGATGGATTTCCCCGTATGCAGTATGGGATGTTTTCGTAGGTTATCAATTCTCAAACAGAATTCAGGCAGATGCGGGCGTATCGAACCTGCTAAACAGGGCTTATTTTACCAGAAGATCCTCAGGATATCCCGGACCGGGAATCATTCCTGCGGATCCAAGAAACTTTTTTATCAGGGTAAAGATTACGATTTGATCAATCACCGTAGCCGGGACATTTTTGCTTATTGGGTATCTTCAAGCTGAGCGTAATCGCTGCCATAGAGTACCAATCGGAACTCCATGAAAACCCTCTCATTCTGCCGGTATTTCCCGGATTTGTTCCTGTTCTCCTGATGCTTCCGGATAAATTCTCCGCTGCCGTGCCTCGCTCCTTGGCAAGGAGTCTTGCATCAGCATAAGTGGTGCTAACATCATCTAAATAATCGGTAAACAATTTGCGAAAACCCCATTCGATGCCAACAGAGAATCTTTTGGAGAGTGAAAATTTACCACCAAAACCAAAAGGCATGCAGATTTGTACGGGTGTATATTTCTTTTTTTCTGAATTGCTCAATCCCTGTCCCTCTGTGGTAAGGTCTCTCAAACTTACTTGCTCCCCTTCATAAAATGCTTTGGGATTAAAGCCAAAGACCCCCAAACCACCGAAGAGATAGAAGGTTGCAGGAAACTGTTTGCTACCGATTTCATAGGGAAAGAAATTAAATTCGAAACCATATGAGGCCTCCCAGAGTTTTGTTTGGAACGCCAGATTGCGCTGTCTGAGAAATGCATTTTGATTGAGAGCATCATTGCCATAAAGTGAACCATACATGCCTCCGATGCGATAATTCCAGCGGCGGTTAAAGTTTCTTTTCACCAGGAGCCCAATGGCCGGTTTTGCAAGTTGTGTTTTAAAAATAGCATAGGGAGACAAATCACCTGCATAACAAGTGGTGCCCGGCATCAGTGTGATTTCTGTATAGGGGAGAAATCGGGGAGCAGCCTGAGCAAGCAAATCGCCCAGTGGCAGAAAAAACAAGAGGATGAAAGCAAGGTATTTTGACATTTCTCTCAAACGAAGGTAGTTAAAATCTATTGTATCTTTCAGCCGCATGGCGCATTATCCTGTTATCATAGCCGGTGCCGGTCCATCCGGATCCACAGCCTCCCTGTTTTTGTCGCAGTCAGGTATTTCGCATGCATTGATTGAGAAGGCAGTTTTCCCCCGCGATAAAATTTGCGGTGATGCACTGAGTGGGAAAGTTCAATCGGTATTTAAAAAACTGAATCCCGAATGGATACAAGAATTGTCACACCATACTGATTTTCACGGTTCCAGAGGCGTGAGTTTTTATTCTCCGGGAGGACACAAACTAGACCTTCCTTTTTGCAGGGAACAGGAGGCTGCACCGGGCTGGGTTGCTTCTCGCATGGATTTTGATCACTGGCTCTTCCAAAAAACTCCATCCGATTATGTGAGTTCATTTCAGGGATGTTGTATTACCGGTGTTAAGAGAGTAGAGCAAAAATGGCATTGCGAAGTTAAACTTGCACACAAATCAGAAGTGCTTACCTGCGACATCCTGCTTGCTGCAGATGGCGCACAATCGATGATTGCAAAGACTTTACAGGGAAATAAAATTAATCCTGAGCGGTACTCCGCAGGATTGAGGATGTATTGGGAAAATGTGAAAGGATTACATGAAGAAGGATTTATTGAACTGCACTTTTTACCGGAATTATTGCCTGGCTATTTCTGGATTTTTCCTATGAGTAACAACCGCTGCAATGTGGGTTTGGGAATGTTAAGCAAAACCGTTTCCGAAAAGTCCATCGACTTAAAAAAGGCCCTGCTCAACATCCTGCAAAAACATCCGGCGTTTGCTTCCCGTTTTGCCCATGCCCGTGCGCTTGAAAACCCCAAAGGCTGGGGTCTTCCGCTGGGATCAGAGAAACATGCTCTCTCAGGGGAAGGCTACCTGTTGTTGGGAGATGCAGCTTCACTCATTGATCCTTTTACAGGCGAGGGCATTGCCAATGGCATGATTTGCGGGATGCACGCTGCTGCAGTGGCTGCTGATGCAATCAAATCGGGGAGAACAGATGGAGACTTTTTAAAGGAATATGATTTCAGGGTTTACCGCAGGCTTTGGAAAGAACTGAACATCAGCAGGAGGCTTCAACAATTGCTCAAGTATCCCTGGCTTTTTGATGCGGTCGTAAAAAAGGCAAACAAAAATGCAGCCTTAAAAGATGCCATGTCTTCTATGTTCTCCGACCTGGATATGCGAAGTCGTCTGAGAAAACCATCCTTTTATTTTGGCCTGCTCTTTCGCTGACTATTCATTCTCCCACAAGGGAAAATGCTGAAGATGAACACTACCCTTGAAGAACAATTTGGTGCTTTTCTCAAAAGAAGCGGTGAAATCTGAAACAAAAAATTTGTGACTTGGCTTTCCATTTAATTCCAGGAGATTTTTCTTTTCCATGTCATTTTTCACAGCCTGTGCAACAATATCTGCGGAGTCTATTATATCTACCTTTTTGTCGTAATACGACATGATTTCCTTCTTGATGAGCGGGTAATGCGTACATGCCAGAATGAGCGCATCAATCTTTTTGAGTTTGGGACGGGAGAGATAGGAGTGGATAATGGTTTTGCTGATATTGTTGTTGAAAAATCCTTCTTCTATCATCGGAGCAAGCAAAGGAGTGGCAAGAGAACTGACTACAAGCGAAGGGCTCATGCGGGAGATTTTTTTTGCATAACTGTCGGCTTTGATGGTTCCTTTGGTTCCGATGACTCCCACCTTTTTAAAGCCACGATGGCTCACATAATTTACAACCGGGTCAATGACATTATAGACGGGAATCTTGTTGCGCAGGTGCTTTTGAACCACCTCATAGGCGATGGCTGAAGCCGTGTTGCAGGCAATCACGATGCATTTGCATCCGCGGTCCATCAGAAAATCTGCAATCCGGATGCTGTAGTATTTGATAGAATCTGCCGATTTATCGCCGTAAGGCAAATGGGCAGTATCACCAAAGTAAACAAGGGATTCAGCAGGCAGATGCTTTTGGATGGCAGCAGCCACGGTGAGTCCGCCTATCCCTGAATCGAAAATACCTATGGGTTGTGCCTTGGTAGCCATGGGATGCAAAGTAATTCAAAATATCTTGAGATGGGCTTGCCTGCAAAAAACACAGCACCATGAGAAGGAGTATTTTACTGTTTGATGAGTTAATCGGCTGTATGCGAGCAAATAAAATGACCCAAAGGCGCGGGGAGGGAATATTCCTCAGGCAAGGCTATAATTTTATAATTTAGGCCGCGCTAAAATCATGAACAAAGTTGTATCCAATGCTGCCGAAGCCATTCAGGGAATTTCTTCGGGAATGACGCTGATGCTGGGAGGCTTTGGTTTATGCGGTATTCCTGAAAACTGTATAGCCGAGCTGGTAAAGCATCCAGAAATCAATGGCCTGGTTTGTATCTCAAACAATGCGGGAGTGGATGATTTCGGACTGGGATTGCTTTTAAAGACCCGGCAGATTCGCAAAATGATTTCCTCCTATGTAGGCGAGAATGACGAGTTTGAAAGACAAATGCTGAGTGGAGAATTGGAGGTAGAACTTATTCCACAAGGAACCCTTGCCGAACGCTGCAGAATGGGAGGTGCCGGCATCCCCGCTTTTTACACACCCGCAGGATTCGGAACAGAAGTGGCACAAGGAAAAGAGGTGAGGGAATTCGATGGCAAAATGTATTTAATGGAGCGCTGGTTAAAGGCCGATTACTCCATTGTAAAAGCATGGAAGGGCGATACGATGGGCAACCTCATTTATAAGGCCACAGCCAGAAATTTTAATCCGATGATGGCCATGGCCGGAAAAATAACCATTGCAGAAGTAGAAGAGCTGGTACCTGCCGGATCTCTCAACCCAAATGATATACATACCCCGGGAATCTTTGTTCAGCGGATTTTCAGGGGAGCGAATTATGAAAAACGCATTGAACAAAAAACCATCAGACAAACATCCTGAATACCATGAATAAACACATGAAAAAAATCATGGGCCTGGCGCTTGCCTCCTCCCTGATTTATGCTGCATTATTGATTGAAGCATGCAGCGGAAAAAAAGAAGAAAACACGGCTGTTACAGCCACAGACTCCTCGGATGCTTTTGAATATGAGGCCGACCGTTTCGCCGATCTTCAGGTGCTTCGTTACCGGGTAAATGGATTTGAGAAGCTCAGTCTTCAACAAAAAAAACTTGCCTATTATCTTTACGAAGCTGCGCTCTGTGGCCGCGACATCATCTTTGATCAGAAAAACAAACACAACCTCATGCTGCGTCATGTGGTAGACGGCATTTACGAGAATTACAAAGGCGACAAATCTCTTGCCGACTGGAAAGCATTTGAGGTATATGCCAAGCAAATCTGGTTCTCACACGGCAACCATCATCACTACAGCCAGAACAAAATTATTCCTGCTTTCAGCAAGGAGTTTTTTACCGAGGCCCTTGCTTCATCGGGCATCGATATGCAGAAGTTTGCAGCTTTCGGAGCGGCAGACAAAGTGCAGGAATTGCTCATGAAAGTAGTATTCGACAAGGATTTTGAACCGAAGATTGTAGACCTTGGAAAAGGCATAGACAATGTAGCAAAATCTGCCAATAATTTTTATGAAGGTGTTACCCAAAAAGAAGTTGAGAAGTTTTATGCTGCCATGAGCAAACCGGGCGATAAAACCCCAATTAGCTATGGACTCAATTCAAAAGTGGTGAAGCAAAACGGAAAACTTACAGAAAAAGTCTGGAAGGTTGGCGGAATGTATGACGGAGCCATCAGCAAGATTGTGTATTGGTTAGAAAAAGCAGAAGGTGTGGCAGAGAATGAAGCCCAGAAAAAAGCACTTCACTTGCTACTGAATATTTTAAAACGGGAGACCTCAAAACATGGGATGATTACAACATTGCATGGGTAGCCGATACTTCCTCTGTGATTGATGTAGTGAATGGATTTATAGAAGTATATGGAGATGCCATTGGCAAAAAAGGAAGTTATGAGTCCTGTGTTTCCATCAAAGACTTTGAAGCATCACGGGTGATTGCAGCCATAGGCAAAGAGGCGCAGTGGTTTGAGGATCACTCTCCGATTGCAGATTCACACAAAAAGAAAAGTGTGAAAGGAATTTCTGCCAAGGTTATTACTGTGATACAGGAATCCGGAGATGCTGCACCGGCAACTCCCGTGGGTATCAATCTGCCCAATGCCAACTGGATTCGGGAACAGCATGGTTCAAAATCAGTTTCTTTGGGCAACATCGTGGAATCCTACAACCAGGTAGGGGCAAAGAGTCCAACGCTAAAAGAATTCGCCTTCAATGAGGAAATCATTGAGCGTGCAAAAAAGTATGGTTCAATTTCGGGCATGCTGCATACCGATATGCATGAGGTGATTGGTCATGCATCAGGCAAGATTAATGATGGTATAGGAACACCCGATATAACTCTTAAAAACTACGCCAATTGCCTGGAAGAAGCCAGGGCAGATTTGGTGGGCTTGTATTACATCATGGACCAGAAACTGGTAGACATTGGCGTGATGCCAAGTCTTGAGGTAGGCAAAGCACAATATGATAATTACATCATGAATGGGATGATTACCCAGCTTACCCGTCTGAAACCCGGAGAGCAATTAGAAGAAGCTCATATGCGCAACCGTGCACTGGTAGCAAGATGGGCTTTTGAGCGCGGACAAAAAGAAAAAGTAATTGAGCAGGTAAAAAAAGATGGGAAAACCTATGTAAAAATCAATGATTACGATAAACTGAGGGTGTATTTCGGGGAGTTGCTCAAAGAGATACAAAGAATCAAATCGGAAGGTGATTTTGCAGCCGGACAAAAACTGGTGGAGAATTATGGAGTAAAAGTAGATCCCGAATTACACAAAGAAATACTGGCCCGTTTTGAAAAACTGAATGTTGCCCCGTACAAAGGATTTATTCAGCCTGTTTTGGTACCCGTGATGAACGGAGAGGAAATCACGGATGTTAAGATTGGATACCCCACTGATTTTGCAGGCCAGATGATTTCTTTCGGAAAAAAATACAGCCTGCTGCCCGTTAAGAATGAGTGATCATGGCTTGCGCTTTTGGCGCAGGACCCACATGGTTAGACTGAGCAAAATCGTAAATACAAGGCCAAAGAATAGCCCGGAGAGTGTTTTGGAAGGCTGGTAGCCGTTTACCCACCAGTCGTGAACAGACATAAAAAGTCCGTAGACCCCCGCGAGAAATAGTGCCGAAAAAAGAAAATATTCAAGGTAGAAAAAGGGTTTCCGGTCAGATTCCCTTTCTTTTACCGGTCTCTTGCCGGGTGTTTTTGGACGGGCAGTTCGTGGATTTTTTTTGGTAGCCGCTGAGGCCTGCAGGTAGATTTGCTGCATGTCGTATTGCCTGCGCTTTTCGGGATTACCAAGAGTCTGGTAGGCCTCATTGATCAGCTGGATATGCACCATGGATGCCTGATCCGGATTTTTATCAGGATGATGGCGCATGGCAAGATTGCGGTAAGCAGTCTTTATCTGCTGTGCCGAACTGAGGTGAGAAACACCCAATATCTGGTAATAATTCTTCAAAAGAATTAGGCTTATCCTGCTTACTTTTGGCCGGTGATGATGAAACGAAATTACGCCATAAGTGTTTTGCTTGCTCTACTTGCCATGGGCATTTTATTTTTTGCTTACCGTGCCTCCCAAAATACTGCACCGGTCCGCCAACTTCCGATCTATGGCGAAAAAGAGCTTGTTAATGGAGACACCGTGTACCACAAGGTGGGTAGTTTTTCGTTTGTTGATCAGTACGGCAGAACTTTTACCGACAAGCAGGTACAAGGTAAGATTTATGTAACTGATTATTTCTTTACTACCTGCCAAAGCATTTGCCCAGTGATGAGCAAACAGATGGAAAGGGTACAATCGGCATTTGCCGCTGAGCCGGGGGTTCTTATTGTTTCTCACACCGTGAATCCGGAATATGATTCAGTTCCGGTTTTATCAGACTATGCCAAGGCGCATGGAGCCATTAAGGACAAATGGTTCTTTGTAACCGGTGATAAAAAAGCATTGTATGATTTGGCCAGAAAAGGCTATTACCTCAATACCGAGCTTGGAGATGGCGGCCCGAACGATTTTATACATACGCAAAACTTTGCGCTGGTAGATGGGGATGGACAAATCCGTGGCTATTATGACGGCACAGATTCTGCGGAGGTAAAGCGTTTAATATTGGATACCGGAATCCTAATCAAAGCACAAAAATCTGTTAATCAGTAACATAATTTCCCAAAATTATCGGGAAAGAAAGCTGGGATCAGTTGGATTTTTCAATTCGGTCAAAATTTCCATACATTGCACAAAATTTAAGCAAACCACCAATCATCATGAAAAAAATGATTTTTTCGTCTATTGTCAGCATGGCCTTAACTGTGTCATTGTTGTTACTGACAAGCCCCAGTTCCTTAGCCGGAAATGGAGAAAACAAAACCAAATCAAGCGGTCGTGAAATGAAAAAAGCGGACAGCCGTTTGGAAAAAACAAACCAGGAAACTCCTGCTGTTAAAAAGGAAAATACGGAAGACAGGGTTCCTGAACACCTCAACCGTAAACTGCAGTTAGAATACGAGCAACTAAATGTTGCCAAAGACGAAAAAGACATCAAAAGAATCAAGGCCAACATTCAATATCTTGAAGAGATGAAGGCCGGCTATAACCAAGGAAAACCAAGCACAAAATAAAGTCCATGAAAATAAATCACTACTTCCGCATTCTTCTTGCCGTAACTGTGTTTACGGCAGGAATGATTTCAAGAGCGCTTGCCCAGGGGCCACCTCCGCCGGTGCAGTATTGCAACACCAATCTTTACACCAATTTGTGTGGCACCTCCAATGATTTTATCGACAATTTCTCTACTCAAGGGGCAACGGTAAACATCAACAACAATGGAACAGGGTGTAACGGACAGCCTAACAATTATGAATATTTGCAGGGCACATCGATGACCTGTTCTCCCGGTCAGGTGATTACTGTGAACCTCCAGTCCGGACAACAGTTTGTGCAAGGTTTTGCTGTATGGATAGACTGGAACCAAAATGGTCTTTTGGGAGACAATGCTGATGAGTTGGTTTACATCTCTCAAAATGCAGCCATCACCCAGTTTAGCGGATCTTTCTTTGTTCCAGCCACAGCAACACCCGGCACCACCAGAATGCGTGTGAGGTGTCGTTATAATGACATCCCAGCAGATCCATGTACAACCTACCTTTATGGTGAAATTGAGGATTATGATGTAATTGTAGGTGCACCCATTCTTTGTCCCGGCACACCTGTAGCAGGTATTGCTTCTGCCAGTGACTCTTCTGTATGCCCCAATGCGCCATTCAGTCTTTCTCTTAATGGTTTCAGTATTGGTGTAGGTACTGCATTTCAATGGCAGTCTTCCACCGACGGAATCAACTTTTCTGACATTGCAGGAGCCACCAACGCCTTTCTCAACGGACAAACCATCACAGATACTACCTATTACCGATGCGTGGTCTTTTGTAATACCAATTCGGTCAATTCCAATGTGGTCACGGTCGGCATAAATGACTTTTTCTCCTGTTATTGCAACACCAATCTTGGCGGGGGTTGTAATACCTCCGGTATAACCGATTTCTCAATCGACGGTACTACCCTGCTCAACTCCGGAACCTTGTGCGACAACCTCAATGGACCCAACTATTCTGTTTATCCGGCTGCTGATTCTACCACTGCCTCACTCAATCAGGCGGCTACCTACAATTTCAATGTAACCACCAGTGGAAATGCCATCACTTCCATCTGGATTGACTATGATCACAGCGGCACCTATGACCCATCGGAATGGACCCAGGTTTCAACAACCAGTACTGCCAACACGGCTACAACCATTGCCATCAACATTCCTGTATTTGCCTTACCTGGACTAACCGGCATGCGTATAAGAAGCCGTGCCACAGGCAACCAAAATGATTCAACTTCTGCCTGTCAGAACTTTGGTAGCGGTTCAACCCAGGATTATGTGGTGAACATCATTGCAGCCGTTCCATGTTCAGGAACGCCCACACCGGGTGTGGCAAGTGCCAGCGATTCCACGATATGTCCCAATGCGCCTTTCAGCGTGAGTCTTACGGGCTATACCATTGCCTCCGGCTTGTCCTTTCAGTGGCAAAATTCACCGGATGGAACAGGATTCAGTAATATCGCAGGAGCCAATCTTCCCTTTATCAATGGTCTTTCCATTACTGATACCACCTATTACCGCTGTATAGTAAGTTGCAACGGCTCGTCTGCAACATCCAATGCTGTAATGGTTGGCATCAATGATTTTTTTACTTGCTATTGCAACACCAATCTGGGTGGAGCCTGTAACACGGCAGGTATTACCGAAGTATCCATTGACAACACTACTCTAAACAACACAGGAACGCTTTGTGACAATCTCACAGGACCTAACTATTCAGTATACCCTGCTGCTGATTCCACCACAGCGAGTTTGGATCAGTTGGGTGTTTACAACCTGAATGTAAATACCAACGGTGCAGCCATCATTTCTGTTTGGATTGACTACGATCATAGCGGAACATACGATCCGAGCGAATGGACGCAAATAGCTACAAACAGTACTGCGAATGTGGTTTCCACTGTTCAGATTACCATTCCTTTGAATTCACTTCCCGGCTTAACGGGCATGCGCATCCGTAGCCGCTCTACCGGAAATACAAATGATGCAAATTCTGCTTGTTTGAATTTCGGAAGCGGATCTACACAGGATTATGTAGTGAACATCATCCTTGCTCCTCCCTGTTCAGGACAACCCAATGCCGGGGAAGCACAGGCTTCAGACTCAATTGTATGTGCAGGCGGTTCGATTAACCTTTCTTTATTGAATGCCACTGCTGCCTCAGGACTTCTTTATCAATGGCAATCATCTACTGATGGGGTTACCTTTTCTGATATCTCTACTGCAACTTCCCTTACCACAACACAAGCCGTAGACAGCTCTTCATACTACAGGGTAGTTGTAACCTGTAATGGCCTTTCTGCAAACTCCCTGCCTGTATTTGTTTCAGTGGTAAATTGCGTAAACATGCCTTCCAATTCTTCTGATTCAGTGGTTACCTGTAGCGGCTTGCTTTATGATTCAGGAGGACCTAATGGTTCTTATCTAAATTCTGCTAGGGATACCCTCACCATCATCCCTGCTACTTCGGGCGCATTTGTTCAGTTGAACTTCAGCTCCTTTGCAACAGAGCTTAATTATGATACCCTGTTTATTTACAATGGAGGAGATGTTTCAGCTCCTTTGATTGGAAGCTACTCAGGAACCAATAACCCGGGAACAGTAACAGCTGCCAATGCATCCGGCAGACTTACCTTGAGATTTAAATCAGATATATCAATACAAGGAACAGGATGGGAAGCCAGTATCTCTTGTTTAACAGGCCCTCCTTCCTGCGCCACAAACATCACTCCTGACAACAGTTCAACAAATGTGTGTTTGAATGCAGGTGTACTCAACTGGGATATCACTCCACTTTCTGTTGGATACAATGTATTATTCGGTACCAATCCTACCCTTTCCGGTGTAACTCCGGTGCCTGTAACCACCAGCAGCTTTAATCCAGGATTTTTGCAGCCCAACACCACTTATTACTACCAGGTAATTCCATTTAACAGTTTTGGAACTCCTTCAAACTGCGCCATCAGTTCATTCACTACGGGCGACTGTATCGAAATCATCATGAGCAATGATTCCATCAGCACTTGTACCGGACAGTTTTATTCCTCAGGAGGTCCTTCAGGAGGTTATTCTAATAATGAAAACCTCACTTATGTAATACATCCTTCTATCACCGGAAACTCAGTACAGGTAAGCTTCAATAACTTTAATGTTGCCAACGATATACTCAATGTATATGATGGTGCTGACAATACTGCGCCTCTGATCGGTTCATACACAGGTGGTGTATTCCCTCCTGTGCTCACAGCTGGCATTCTGAACCCCGGTAACGGAATCCTCACTTTTGAGTTTCTATCAAATGGGTTTACCACTGCAGTGGGATGGGACGCAACAGTTTCTTGTATAGACCCGAATGCTCCTCCTGCCTGTGCTTTGAACCTGAACCCACTAGATGGCAACACAAATGAATTGGCAATTGGAAACAACCTTACCTGGGAATTAGGTCCGGGTGGTGGCATCCCAACCGGCTACAATATTTATTTCGGTACCCAGGGAAATCTTGCCCTCGTAGACTCTAACTTCACCGGTACTGCCTATCCCCTGCCACAGCTCAACCTGAGTACCATCTATTGTTATCAGATTGTTCCTGTGAATGTTTCAGGTCAGGCTTCCGGTTGTCCTACCTCTTGTTTCCAAACAGACTCCGTATTGATTATTCAAATCACAGAAGGTTCGGATTCAATTTGCTCCGGCTTGTTCACAGATACAGGAGGACCCAATGGAAATTATACCAACAATGAGCAAATCACCTACACCCTCCATCCATCAACCCCCGGCAATGTGATGCAACTGAATTTCCAGAATTTTCAGGTTGAGCAAGGGTATGATACACTTTTCATCTATGATGGTGCTGACAATACTGCGCCTCTTATCGGACAATACACCGGCATTAACAATCCTGGTATAGTTACAGCAGGATTACAAAATCCCGGTAACGGAAGCCTCACTTTTGTGTTCTCTTCTGATATTACCATTAACCAGGCCGGCTGGACTGCCAGTATCAACTGTATCAATCCAAATGCAACACCAAGTTGTTTGACCTATGCAATTGCCGATGGCGATACAGGTGTGAATCCATTCAATCCCATTACATGGGACTTTACCCCGGGCGGAGGTATTCCTGCTACTTATGATGTATTTATGAGCACTGCAGGTGGTCCGTTTACGCTTGTGGCTGACAATACCACCAGTCAGATATACACTCCTAATCCCCCCCTTAACACCGGAACCGAGTATTGCTTCTATGTAGTTCCCAGCAACGCAGGTGGCTCACCAACCGGTTGTGATACTGTATGCTTTACCACATCTTCTCAGGCAATTATTCTAATTACGAATGGTAGCATCAATACTTGTTCAGGTAACTTCTTTGATTCAGGAGGGCCGGCCGGCAACTATCAGGTTTCTGAGAACTATGTGTTTACAGTTTATCCTGCAACACCCGGAAATTTTGTAAGGGTTGTTTTCAACACCTTTGCAACAGAGACCGGATTTGACCGTCTTCGCATTTACAACGGAACGACCATCCTCGCAGCCAACCTGCTTGGCAATTATTCCGGAACCAATCTTCCTCCTTCCTGGACTTCCACTGACTCTACCGGTGCACTTACCTTCAGATTTACCTCTGATGCATCAGCTGTAGATTCAGGATGGTCGGCCAGCTTCAGTTGTGTGCCCGATACCAACTTCAGTTGCCAGACTCCGGTTATTACCAGTACAAGTGGTAATGTAGTTTGTGCCGGAACAACAGTAACACTGAACTCAAGCGTTTCAACGGTACAATGGAGCACCGGTGCAACTACACCAAGTATCAGTTTTGTGGCGAACGCGGATACAGTGATCACCGCAACCAACAATGCTCCCGGTTGCAGTACTACCTCACTGCCATTTTCCATCCAGGTTTCAACGATGCCCACACCACAAATTTCCAGCAATGGAACTGTGATATGCGGGGGTCAGCCACTTACCATCAGCAGCAGTTTCCCAGGTGTTCCAGTACCTCCACCGGCTTACACTTATCTTTGGTCAAACGGAGCCACTACAGCCGCCATCAATGTAAGTAACCCGGGCTGTTACACAGTAACTGCATCCAACAGTTTGGGATGTTCAGCCACCTCTTCTCAATTGTGTATCACAGGATCAAGCACGCCTGTCATTACAGCAGGAAGTGCAACCAGCTTCTGTTCAGGAGGCTCTGTGACCCTTACCACCAATGCCACTGCAGGCATTCAATGGTTAAACGGAACCACGCCGGTGGGAAGCGGACAAAACACCTTTAACGCAACTCAATCCGGAAGTTATACTGCTGTTGTAACAACAGGAAACTGCGTGGCTACTTCCAACGCCATCACAGTTACTGTAAACAGCATAACTGTTCCAACAATTACTGCTTCTGCAACTGAGATTTGTACAGGTGGAACAGCCACACTCACCAGTTCAAGCGATCCAAACTATGTGTCGTACCAGTGGAACAACAACCTTGGAACCACTGCGAGTGTGACTACCCAGAGCAGCGGAACTTACACAGTTACGGTTACCGCCTCCAACGGTTGTTCAGCCACTTCTGCCAGTGTGACCATCACCGTGGGTGGTACAATCACCCAACCACAGGTTACCATTGGCGGAAGCACAATTCTTTGCCAGGGACAATCCGTAACACTGCTCTCCAGCAGCATCACCGGCAACCAGTGGAACTTTAACGGAACGCCTCTAACAAGTGCTACCGGTGTTACCTTTACTGCAGATGCAACCGGCTTGTATTCCGTAACGGTTTCTGCCAATGGTTGTGTGAGCACTTCAGCCAATATTCCGGTAATTGTGAACCCACTGCCTACCGCTTCAGGTTCAGCAGTGAGTCAGATTGGTGGTGTTACCACATTCACCAACACCTCACAAAACGCAAATGCCTACCAGTGGAATTTTGGTGACCAAACAGCATACAGTAACGACAATAATCCTGTGCACACTTTTACCACAGACGGCGAATTCACCGTTATACTTACTGCCTACAACAGCTGTGGCAGCGATGCTGATACCATTCAGGTAAATGTGTTTGGAACAAGTGTGAGAGCCCTTTCGCATGGCGAAAAACTCTCCATGTATCCTAACCCGACACATGACCAGATCATGGTTGACTTCTCTGACAATGGAAGCAAGAATCTGCGTGTTAACCTGGTTAGTATCACAGGAGAGATTGTATTTAGCGAAACCTTGAATAGCTTCAGTGGTAAATACAAGCAATTGATTGACATGCAAAACCTGTCATCAGGTATTTATTTCATCAATATTCACACCGATCGTGATACCATCACCCGTAAGGTAGTGAAGAACTAAATCCTTTTTTGTTTATCATTCTGAAAGCCGGACTCATCATCCGGCTTTCTTTTTTTGGATAAATGTGTTAACCTAGATTCATACAACGATTATCCTTAATTTTAGGTCGGAAAACACATGTTCAGGTCTTCACTATTTTTTCTTCTTATCCTTCTGATAAGTGCCACCCGTGTGCAGGCATCCTATATTTTAATTCCCATGGATGCGCAGCAAAAAAATCATCTAAAAGCATATGGTCTTGCCTATTGGACACTTAAAGGTGGGCTTGAAATTGAATGGCTGCTGAACTACCGGGGCGGAAGTTTTGTGATGCGCCACTCATCCACAATTGAAGCTGAATGCAGGCTAAGAGATGTGAGTATAGAGGTAATTGCAGATGCTTCCTACGCAGGTATCATTGATGAGATAGGAAGACCTGAAATAAACATGGATGTAGTGAAACTGGAAAAAGCGCCAAAGGTGGCGGTGTATTCACCTAAAACCAAACAACCATGGGATGACGCAGTAACCATGGTACTCACCTATGCAGAAATTCCATATGAGATTGTTTATGATGAAGAAATCTTGTCAGGAAAATTATCGCTTTATGATTGGTTGCATTTGCATCATGAGGATTTTACAGGACAATACGGAAAGTTTTATGCCATGTACCGCAATGCCCCTTGGTACATTGAAGAGCAAAGGGCCTCTGAAGCCCTTGCAAAAAAACTCGGTTTTACAAAAGTATCGCAGGAAAAACTCGCAGTAGCAAAAGCCATCAGAGATTTTACAGGCGGTGGAGGCTTTTTATTTGCCATGTGTTCTGCAACAGATAGCTATGATATTGCTTTGGCGGCTGAAGGAACAGATATCTGCGAAGCCATGTTCGACGGAGATGGTTCCGATTCACAACAAAACAGCAAACTCAATTTCACTAACACGCTTGCGTTTTCTGCCTTTAGGCTGGAGACCAATCCGATGATTTATGAATATTCAAACATTGATGCACCCGTTCCCCGCCGGGTTCCCCAACAAAATGATTTGTTTGTACTTTTTGATTTTAGTGCCAAGTGGGACCCGGTTCCTTCCATGCTCTGCCAGAATCACGAACAGGTAATTAAGGGTTTCATGGGCCAGACAACTGCATTCCGAAAGGATGTAATTAAATCGGGTGTACTGATTATGGGAGACAATAAAAGTCTGGACGAGGCAAGATATATCCATGGAGAATTTGGCAAAGGCATGTGGACATTTTTCGGAGGTCATGATCCGGAAGATTACCAGCATCTTGTAGGTGATCCGCCCACTGACCTGAACCTTCATCCCAATTCTCCCGGTTACCGGCTTATTCTAAATAATATTCTTTTTCCGGCAGCTAAAAAGAAGAAACAAAAAACATGAAGTTGTGCAGTCCTACGCTCTTTAGGCTTCTGATATTAGCTGCGTTTTTCTCATCTTGTACGGGTGCACGCAAATCCGGTTCGGCAGCAAAACCCAGAGATGTTGTGTCCATCCATGCACTCGTTCAGGCTATCCATACAGACAGCACCACCACCCACCTCCACTACCAGCTGCAGTCAGAAGAATTGCTCTATACACGCACCTCCGAAAAAGGAGTGTACTTCAGCCGGGTGAAAATTTCTTATAAAATCTTCCCGAATTATGTCACAGAAAATATCCTCGATTCAGGAACCATCTGGATATCCGACAGTCTTATCGAAAACAAATCCCATTTGATTTACGGGTACTTTCCGGTGAAAATTTCACAGGGTAGCAACTGTCTTGCAGAAATTGTTGCTATGGACGAAAACCGCAAAACCATAGGCGTTACTTACCTGCGCATATACAAGTCTTCGCCACTGGTGAGAGAAAATTTTTTCGTCAACTCGATTTCTTATCCCTCTTGTCCCCTTCCCAATTACACTGCTGAACCGGGCACCATGCTGAGAATTCATTACCGGTTTGCCAAAGCGGAACAATTGCTTCAGGTGAGGTATTACAAACGGGAGTTTCCTTTTCCTCCTCCACCCTTCTCAGGAGCTGAACAAATTCCATTCGACTACAAAGCTGATAGCATTTTTTATCTAAGCATGGATGAACAGCAAAATGCCGTTTTTAGCGCTGCCAAAACCGGTTTTTATCATATTGTTGCAGACACGAACTCAACCAGTGGCTACACATTGTTTATAAAGGAAAAACAAAAAGAAGGATATTACTTAAGCACAGAGATGCTGCGATACATGCGATATATTGTAAACCGACAGGAATACACAGAGCTCACTGAGTCTAAAGATCCCAAGGCTTCACTGGATGAAATCTGGCTAAGGTTCAGTCCGAACAAAGAGAGGGCCAAGCAATTGATCAGCATTTACTTTAACAGGGTACAATTTGCGAATCGTTTTTTTAATGCTCACTTGCCGGGATGGAAAACCGACCGGGGCTTGATTTTTATCGTGTTTGGTTATCCTTCAAAAGTACTCAGTGATGATACTTCAGAAACATGGGTATATGGAGAAGGGAATACCATTGGTTCGATTAATTTTATTTTCACCAAAATAGAAAATCCTTTTTCAGACAATGACTTTGCGCTTAATCGTGCTGAATCTTACAAGGAACTTTGGCAGCGAACTGTAGATGCATGGAGACAAGGCAGACTATTAACAGAGAGATAATATGAATGCAGATGATTTTGTATATGGTATTCACGCAGTGGCGGAAGCCTTCCAGGCGGGCAAAACAATAGACCGGGTAATTCTGCAAAGAGGAATCAAGGGAGACCAGTTACAATCTCTTGTTAGAGAGCTCAAACAACAAGCAGTCGAAATCAGACAGGTGCCGGTGGAGGCAATCAATAAGATTACGCGAAAAAACCACCAGGGCATTGTGGCATACATATCTCCCACACCCTTTTATAAACTCGATGAAATCATTCAAGGCTGCTATGACCTGGGAAAAGATCCACTCGTATTGGTGCTTGATAAGATTACCGATGTAAGAAATTTTGGAGCCATCTGCCGGAGTGCTCTTGCCTTTGGCGCAGATGCAGTGGTGATTCCCTCTCAGCATGCTGCACGCATCGGATCAGATGCGATGAAAACTTCAGCGGGTGCACTGCATACCTTAAAGGTTTGCAAAACCTCCAACCTAAAAGCCGATCTGCTCTATCTGTCGCATTGCGGTTGCAAGCTGGTGGCAGCCACAGAAAAAGGTCATGAAATTTCCGGCGAGGGCGTACTCTCCGGACCGGTGGCCCTGTTGATGGGTTCGGAAGAAACAGGTATATCGCCTGAATACCTCAAAATGTGTAACCTCATGGTACGCATTCCAATTGGACACGGCATGTCATCTCTTAATGTTTCGGTGGCAGCAGGCATCATGCTTTATGAAGTATGCAGGCAGCGCACAATAAGTCAATCCTGATAGTTTTTGCCCTGCTTTTGTCTATTATCCTTGCAGGGTATCGCATGCATCTGCATCAATCCGGAAGAAGTATCATTGATGGCGACGGCAAAGGTTATTATGCTTATCTGATTGAATGGCACCATGCACTTTTTGGTAATCATTATTCATTTCAATCGCAGAGCAGCGGTGAGCTTCCTCCCTACATGGTGAGAAGCGGACAAGTTTATTACAACAAGTATCCACCGGGAACAGCCTTGTGCATGCTTCCTGCTTTTGCCGGCGCCTTACTGTTTCAGCAACTGACCGGTTCGGAGTTCAATCCATATGCCACCCTGTTTCATCTGGCTATTAATATTAACGGCTGGTTGTTTTTACTGGCCGGATGTGTATTTGTTTTTCGGATTTTAAACCTGCTGTATCCCACTTCTAAAACAACTGTTCCCGCTATTATCAGCATTGTGTTTGGCACACACCTGATCTTCTATGCTATTGATGAACCGGCCATGTCGCACATCTATGCCTTTACCTGCATTTCCGGTTTTGTTTTTGCGCTGGTTCAATTTCAGAAAACAACATTTACAAGGTATGTATACCAGGCCATTTTCTTTTTTTCATTGGCCGTGAGCATCCGTTACTTTCATTTGTTGCTTTTGCTTACACTTCCATACTTTTTAAAACACCGCAGCCTCAAGGATTTCCGAATACAGAAACGGCACTTCGTTCTCCTGCTTCTTTCTGTCATGCCTGTTTTCTCCGTCATTGTAAGTAATCTTTCACAGAGTGGCATGATTTTTCCTCCGAGCTACCCCGGAGAAGGATTCTATTTTTTGCATCCCCGTTTTGCAGATGCACTCCTTGGTTTCCGGAAAGGATTACTCATCTGGTTTCCTCTTTTGATACCTGCATTTGCCGGTTTGTTTTTTTCTGAAAACAGGAAGCTATTGCCATGGCTATTTGTAACTATCTACCTGCTCTCCTCCTGGTGGAACTGGTACTTTGGTGATGGGTTCGGACTCAGGCCCTATTGTGATTACATGGTGTTTTTATCCATCGGCCTAGAGGCTGTGATGGTAAGACTGCAAAGCCATTTGGTTTTACACAGGCTTTTTATTTTTCTCTGTTTTCTTTTGATTGCCTGGAACATTCTTCTTTCATGGCAATATCTTAACGGCATCATTCCTCCCGACGGCATGAATGCTGAAAAAGCGATTTTTGTGATAGGAAAAACAGATAAGAAATATGCAGGCCTGGTCAGGGGTGAGAAACAGGAAATTTTTGGGTATGCCGCGGCTCCCCTGTTTACCCAAAGCGACACACTTCCTTTTGCGTTTGATGCGCAAACGGCTTATGGAAAAGCCATCGATTATGTATTCACTAAAAACCTAATTGACGGCAATCGTTACCTCGCATCTGTGGATGCATTATACCTGGAGAAAAATGATTCAGCAGCCGGTGGGAGTTTATTTACCATCGGCATTTTCGATGATTCGGGAAAAACCATTTTCTGGAACAGTGGTTTTATCACTCCCCTTCCAAGAGAACCCGGCAGATGGTATCCCTGTTCACATGCTGTGATACTGCCTGAAAACATTCCATCAGGGGCCCGCATCCGTTTCGTAATTTGGAATGAAAAAGCGGAAAACTTTTCAATAAAAAATTTACGCTGCGAAATACGCAGATATGCTTTAAAAAATAATTAACGGCTCAGGTAGAGATTTCGCTCGCTGTACACTTCCTGAAAAAATTCATCTTCAAGATTTTCAATAAAGTGGATGGCTTCCCCGGTAGATTTCATTTCAGGACCAAGTTCTTTGTTGATTTCCGGAAATTTATCAAATGAAAAAACAGGCACCTTGATCGCAAATCCGCGCTTGCGCGGCGAGAAGGTAAAATCACTTACTTTTTTTTCACCCAACATGATTTTGGTGGCATAATTTACATAAGGCTCATCATAAGCTTTGGCAATAAAAGGAACCGTGCGTGATGCACGGGGATTGGCTTCAATCACATAAACCATGTTGTTTTTAATGGCAAACTGTATATTAATGAGTCCCACAGTTTTCAGTGCCAGCGCAATGGTACGGGTGTGCTGCTCAATCTGCCGGATAATTTCATCGGGTAAATCAAAAGGGGGTAACACTGCATAGGAATCACCTGAGTGAATACCTGCCGGTTCAATGTGTTCCATGATGCCAATGATGTAAACATCTTTTCCGTCGCAAATGGCATCTGCCTCGGCTTCGATGGCATTGTCGAGGAAATGATCGAGCAGCACTTTGTTTTCCGGAATGTCATTCAAAATTTTCATCACATGCTGTTCCAACTCATCTTCATTGATCACAATTTTCATTCCCTGACCTCCCAACACATAACTAGGTCTTACCAGCAAAGGAAAATCCAGTGCGCGTGACAATTCAACTGCTTGCTCAACGCTTTCTATCACTCCGAACTTGGGATAGGGAATGTTATGATTTTTAAGCAGGGTAGAGAAACTTCCCCGGTCTTCGGCCAGATCGAGCGCCTCATAGGTTGTCCCCATGATGCGTATGCCATATCTGTTAAGTTTTTCAGCGAGCTTTAAAGCGGTTTGTCCACCCAGCTGAACAATCACCCCTTCGGGTTTCTCGTGAAGAATAATGTCGTAGATGTGTTCCCAAAAAACAGGTTCAAAATATAATTTGTCAGCAATGCTAAAGTCGGTGCTCACTGTTTCCGGGTTGCAGTTGATCATGATGGTGTGGTAACCACATTCTTTTGCAGCCAGTATCCCGTGCACACAACTGTAATCAAACTCAATGCCCTGTCCTATTCGATTAGGCCCACTTCCAAGGACCACAATCTTTTTTTGTGTCGAAGGAACAGACTCATTGGCATCACCTCTTTCGAAAGTTGAGTAGAAGTAAGGTGTTTGGGCACGAACTCGCCGGCGCATGTATCCACCATTTTGTAAACCCGATGGATTCCTGCAGCAATTCGTTTTTTATACACCATGCTTTCCAGACAATTCAGCAGATTGGCAATTTGTCTGTCGGAATATCCTTTTTGTTTTGCCTGAAAAAGCAAATCCGCAGGCAGGTCTTCGAGGGTATACTTTTGGATGTCTTTTTCAAGAAAAATCAATTCTTCAATCTGCATCAAAAACCACTTGTCAATATGGGTCATTTCCATCACGGTTTTCAGGGGCATGCCCATTTTAAAAGCATCGTAAACATGGAATAATCTGTTCCAGCTTGGCGTTTCGAGGCTTTTTAAAATTTCTTCCCGATTGCGTAATTCTTTGCCATCTGCTCCCAGTCCATTGCGACGAATCTCCAGTGACTGACATGCTTTTTGGAGGGCTTCCTGAAAGTTTCTTCCTATGGCCATCACCTCACCCACGCTCTTCATCTGCGTAGTCAGGTGGTTGTCGGCCTGCGGGAACTTCTCGAACGCGAAACGCGGCACCTTGGTGACCACGTAGTCGATGCTGGGCTCGAAACTGGCCGGCGTGGCGCCACCCGTGATGTCGTTGCGCAGTTCATCAAGCGTGTAGCCGACCGCCAGCTTGGCCGCCACCTTGGCGATCGGAAAGCCGGTGGCCTTGGACGCGAGCGCCGAGGAGCGCGATACGCGCGGGTTCATCTCGATCACCACCATGCGGCCATCGCGCGGATTGATCGCGAACTGCACGTTGGAGCCACCGGTATCGACGCCAATCTCGCGCAGGATCGCGATGCTGGCGTTGCGCATGATCTGGTATTCCTTGTCGGTGAGCGTCTGCGCCGGCGCCACCGTGATCGAGTCGCCGGTGTGGATGCCCATCGGGTCGAGGTTCTCGATCGAGCACACGATGATGCAGTTATCGGCGCGGTCGCGCACCACCTCCATCTCGTACTCTTTCCAGCCGATCAGCGATTCCTCGATCAGCAGTTCGCGGGTCGGCGAAAGGTCCAGCCCGCGATTGCAGATGGTGACGAACTCCTCCATGTTGTAGGCGATGCCGCCGCCGCTGCCGCCCATGGTGAAGGAGGGGCGAATGATGACCGGGAAGCCGATGCCGGCCTGCACCTGCTGGGCCTCCTCCATGGAG
>JBEICQ010000015.1:0-31105 GCA_040383885.1 Flavobacteriales bacterium
AACAGGGGAGGAAAAAATCATGAAAAATTTAATAACACATCACATGAGAAGGCTCATTTTAATGGTTCTCTTCTTGGGTTCTTTCGGCATCACAAATGCACAGCAGGACCCAATGATAAGCCATTACATGTTTAACGGCTTATTTTTGAATCCGGCCTATGCAGGAACACACAAATATGCTTCTGCAAATGTTTTACACCGTAGTCAGTGGCTGGGTTATGGTGATGGAGCTCCAAGGACAAATCTTCTTGCACTCGATGCTCCCATCAAGAGTCAAAAAATGGGTCTGGGATTTGTATTTGTTAACGACCGTGTAGGTAAACAAAGACGAAATGATCTGGTGCTGAATTACAGTTATCAAATCCGTGTTTCACAAAAAGGCAAGCTGGCATTCGGAATCAGTGCCGGTGCAATTAACCTTGGATTAGACAATCCTTTTGCATGGGAATCAAATGATTTGGCTCTGCAAGCCAGAAGTTTCTGGGGACCGCGTGCCGGTTTCGGTGTTTATTATTACACCCGCAAATCATACCTTGGTTTTTCTGTACCAACTCTTGTAGGAAAACAACCAGACAGAGCGTTTGATTTCAACCTTGACAGAGGCACTCTTTTCCGTCGTCATTATCTCCTCACCGGTGGTTATGTTTTTGATGTGGGATCCAACATCATGCTTAAGCCATCTTTCCTTCTTAAATACCAACCCGCTGCACCATTTCAGGCAGATCTAAATCTAAATGCACTCTTTTATGAGACTTTTTGGCTTGGTGCCTCCTTTAGAACAGGTGATTCATTCATTCTCCTTGCAGAATATCAAATTTCCAAACAGTTCAGGGCGGGAGCAAGCTATGATTACTCCTACTCCCGTATCGGTAAATTCAGCAACGGCTCACTCGAAATCATGTTGGGTTATGATTTTGGAAAAGATGCAGTGAAAGCAAAAAACCCAAGGTATTTCTAAAACAGAAACCGGTTCAGAATTATGCAAATGACGACATTCAAAAGAAAAGCCAGATTGAAAAGATTTCTCCCTCAAATTTTGGGATTTCTCATGGCTGGTATCATGCTCCAGGGTTGTGCAAATTATTACAAAGAGCTCGGAGATACTGAGTACCAGAACATCGCTTATGCCAAGGCGGCCAAATATTATGAGAAATCATACTTAAAAAAGGCCAATCCTGATGTGGCTCTTAAACTGGCCGATTGTTATCGTAACAACAACAACTACGCCCAGGCAGAGAAATATTATGCTCTTGGAGTAAAGGATTCAAAAAATCCCTTAGGCGAAGCCCGTTTGGCTTATGGTAAAGTATTGATGAGCCTTGGTAAGTACAATGAAGCGCAAGAGCAGTTTAAAGGTTATCTCTCAGATAAACCCGGTGATTTCGCTGCGCAACTTATGTTGAATTCTTGCTCTGATTTGGGTCAGTTCATGAAAGACACCACCCGATATTCAGTGAAAAATGCCAATATCAACGGATTGGCTTCAGCCTATTCTCCCACACCATACAAAGATGGCATAGTGGTGGTAGGTGAAGAATCAACAAAAAAAGCCTCCAAGCAAAATCCCGCAACACTCAATTCCTTTCAGGATTTATATTTCGTAAAGAAAGACAAAGACGGTAAATTCAGTAAACCTGAGGCACTCAAAGGTAAAATTAACGGTGAGTACCATCAGGGACCGGCCTCTTTTTCTTCGAAAGGGAATGTGGTTTATTTCACCAATAACAATTCAGAAGGCATCAAGGCCTCAGAAAAATACGAAGTGCCTATGATGCTAAAGATCCAGATGGATTCATTGGTTAATAATGAATGGCAAACAGCCGCAGATTTTCCCTACAACAGCAAGGAATATTCTTGTCAGCACCCTTGTCTGAGTCCGGACGGTAACCGCCTTTATTTTTCATCTAATATGCCAGGTGGACAAGGAGGATTTGATTTATGGGTGTGTAATCTTGAAAACGGTCAGTGGGGCAAGCCTGAAAATTTAGGTGTGCCGGTTAACACTGCACTTGACGAAGGTTTTCCGTTTTTCAGCGAGAAAGGCAAACTTTATTTTTCCTCTAATGGACACAAATCGATGGGTGGGACAGATGTACTTGTTTCAAAATATGAAAGCGGCAGATACACCATGCCCATGAATCTTAACTATCCTCTGAATACAAAAGCAGATGATTTTGGATTTATCCTCAATGCTGATGGAAAAACAGGTTATCTCTCCTCCAACAGGGCAGGAACAGACATGATTTACGAATTTGTGATAAATCCTCCTGTTCTGTATGCCAAAGGCAAGATTACCTCGGAGCAACAGCCTCTGGCCGGCGCTTCGGTTGTTTTTGTAAACAAATCCGCTGAAATTACAGACTCTGTTATCACTGATTCTAATGGTGAATACTCCTTTAAGCTCTTGGAAGAAAGTGATTACACTATTCATGCCAGAAAGGCGGATTATTTTCCGAGAACAATTGAACTAAGCACCAAAGGAAAAGAAGACAATGCAACGATTCAAAATGATTTTGATTTGAAAAAGCCGGAGGTTGAGAAGCCCATTGTGTTAGAAGGACCGGGTCAGATCTTTTATGATTTTAATAAATACAAACTCAGAAAAGAGGCTTTCCCCGTTCTCGACAATGTAGTGAAATTCCTTACCGATAACCCCGCTATTCGCATTGAACTTGGGGCTCATACCGATGCCCGCGGAACTGACAAGTACAACCAGCGTCTATCAGACCGACGCGCCAGGTCTGCCTTTGATTATATCGTTAAGAAAGGCATTAAAAAGGACAGGATTGAATACAAAGGCTTTGGTGAATCTATGCTTGTAAATGATTGTAAGGATGGTGTGAAATGTACAGATGAATTGCATCAGCAAAATCGTCGTACTGAATTCAAAATCCTCAAGTAATTCTCAGCTATGAAAAAATTTAACAGAGCCCTTTACGGGCTCTTTTTTTTGGTGTTACTCATCTGAATACAAACATGACGAGTGGATTCCTAAAAATACAGTTTGTTTTCAGTGCTGAATTAAAATGTCAATTAACTTTGAATAAAACCCGATGAATCCCTGGATGAGCTGAAAAAAGTTCCCGCCGAGGGATGGGAGAAACAATGAAAAAAATTCTTGTCTGCCTGGGAACCAGGCCCAATTTTATTAAGACTGTTTACCTGGAAAAACTTTTTCGTTTAAAAGGATACGAATATAATGTGCTTCATACAGGTCAACATTTTGACCAGCAGATGAGCAATGTTTTTTTTGACCAGCTGGAACTTAGAAAGCCGGATTATTATTTGGATATCAGTGGTGGTTCCAACAATGAAAGTGTTGGAAAAATTATTGTAGAATCCGAAAAGGTTTTTCTTTCATACCGGCCCGATATTGTGATTGTAATCGGTGATGTGAACAGCACTTTTGCCTGTGCCTTTGCTGCAGCTTCATTGCGCATACCGGTTGCACACATAGAAAGCGGTCTGAGAAGTGGTGACATGGATATGCCGGAAGAAAGAAACAGGATACTTACCGATGCCTTGTCTGATTTGCTATTTGTTACCGAGCCGGCAGGTATCACCCATCTAAAAAATGAAGGTACTCAGGATACCAAAATCAAGTTGGTGGGCAATACGATCGTTGACGCTCTTACGAAGATGCTGCCCCTTCTGGACAAAAATCAGATTATGTCCACATTGGGTATCAAACAGCCCTATTGTCTTGCAACATTTCATCGTCCTGTTAATGTTGACAATGCCGATAATCTCCGGATACTCGTGGATACAATTGAGAAGATTGCATCCTTTTTACCTGTTGTTTTTCCTGTACACCCCCGCACAAAGAAAATGCTTCAGCAAGCTGAATTGTATTCCAGGCTTGACATCTCTCAGGTAAAGATGACAGAGCCTTTGGGATATATTGAGTTTTTAAAACTGATGAAAGAAAGTGCCTGTTTAATCAGTGATTCGGGTGGAGTACAGATTGAATCATCCTATTTTGGGATTCCTTGTTTTACTATAAGGGAAACCACTGAGCTGCTCATGACACTTGAGGAGGGGACCAATCGCCTGATAAGACTCGATGCAGATGAGATTACATTGGCTGTGAAAGCAAGCATACAACAAACACCATCAAAACGAAATGAATCCTGGCTGTGGGATGGTAGAGCCTCAGAGCGTATCGTAAATGAAGTCTGCTACTTCCTGGAAAACAAAAAGTTCTGATCTCTCCCTATCATGATGAGGATGATGAGCTGGAAGTTTTCTTGCCTAATCAGTGATTAAAAAGCGAAAGAAGTTCTGTTATCTTTTGTTTCAGATCGGTTCGGTTGACAATCAGGTCGAGAAATCCTTTTTCCAGAACAAATTCAGAGGTTTGAAATCCCTGGGGCAATTCTTTTCCTATGGTTTCTTTTACAACCCGGGGACCGGCAAAACCAATAAGCGCTCCGGGCTCGGCGATGTTTAAATCTCCAAGCATGGCATAAGATGCTGTAACACCACCGGTGGTGGGATCAGTTAGAAAAGAGATGTATGGAATTTTCGCACGAGCGAGCAAGCTCAATTTGGCCGAAGTTTTTGCCATTTGCATCAAAGAGAACGCGGCTTCCATCATTCGTGCCCCGCCTGATTTTGAAATAATCATCAGGGGCGTTTGGCTTGCTATGCAATGATCGATGGCACGCGAAATTTTTTCTCCTACAACAGAGCCCATAGAACCCCCGATAAATTGAAAATCCATGCAGGCAATCATGAGTTTTTGCCCTCCTACCAATCCATACGCTGTTCGGATAGCATCCTTGAGTGGCGTTTTTTTATGCGCATCGGCAAGTCGCTCGGTATATTTTTTGGTATCACTAAAATGAAGCGGATCGCCAGAGGTAAGATTGGCTTCTGTTTCCGTGTAATTTCCGTCATCAAAAAGAATCTGAAAATATTCCTCCGATCCTATTCTGTGGTGGTAATTGCAGGAACTGCATACCCACAGATTGTTTTCATGATCTTCAGAGGTTTGAATGTTTTTACACTCCGGACATTTATACCATAATCCTTCCGGAGTTTCTTTTTTATCTTTTGTGGAGGTGGTGATTCCCTCCTTTATTCGCTTAAACCAGGTCATGTGCCTTAGGCAAGAGTGATGGATTGATCGAGATAAACATCCTGTACGGCATGGAGCAAATTCACGCCATCCTCAAAGGGTTTTTGAAAGGCTTTTCGCCCCAGAATCAGGCCCTGTCCGCCTGCTCTTTTATTGATTACAGCAGTTTCAACCGCCTCTGCAAGATCTGAGGCTCCTTTGGATTCCCCTCCGGAGTTGATTAATCCAATGCGACCGCTGTAGCAATTGAGCACCTGGTAACGACACAGGTCGATTGGGTGATTACTGCTCAGTTCGGAATACACTTTTTCATGAGTTTTTCCATGGTTGAGTGCGGTGTAACCTCCATTGTTGGTGGGCAGTTTTTGTTTGATGATATCAGCCTGAATAGTCACACCAAGATGATTCGCCTGAGATGACAGGTCGGCCGCTGTGTGATAATCAACACCATCTTTTTTAAATCCTGAATTGCGCAGGTAGCACCAAAGAATCGTAGCCATTCCCAGTTCGTGTGCCATTTCGAAAGCCTTTGCCACCTCTACGATTTGTCATGATGATTCCGCTGAACCAAAATAAATGGTTGCACCCACGGCAACTGCACCCATGTTCCAGGCATCCCTGATGGTTCCGAACATGATCTGGTCATATTTATTCGGATAACTAAGAAATTCGTTGTGATTGATTTTCACTACAAAAGGAATATGATGGGCATATCTGCGGGCAACATTCGCCAACACGCCGTAGGTAGAAGCAACAGCGTTACAACCGGATTCCAATCCGAGTTTTACAATGTTTTCCGGATTAAAATAAATGGGATTCGGTGCAAAGGAGGCACCTGCACTATGTTCAATGCCTTGGTCTACCGGTAAGATAGACAGATAACCTGTATTGCCCAATCTACCGTGGCCATAGAGGCTCTTAATGGAGCGGATAGTAGGCAAATTCCGGTTGCTTTGCAGAAAGGTTCGGTCAATGAAATCGGGACCGGGAACAGTAAGTTGTTCAGTTGAAATGGTCTGGCATTTGTGCTCCAGCAATTGCTGAGCCTTGCTTCCCAACAGCGATGGTATTGATTGCATATGTGAAATAAAGGGCATAAAGATAGTATTTTGCAGGGCTTAGATTCCTTTGCAAATTGATTTTAAAGCATGTTCATACTCACGAAGCATGTTTTCAATGATTTTTGAAGCCGGCAGAATCTCTTTGAGTTGTGCGGATACTTGTCCGATCTCTAACTCGCCTTCTTCCAGATTGCCTTCGAACATGCCTGCTTTTGAACGGCCTCGTCCGAGAATAGATTTCAATTCCTCGGCATTGGTTCCCTTGTTGTAGGCTTCTTCTATTCGTTTATAAAATTCATTTTTTATCAACCTCACAGGCGTTACTTCTTTAAGGGTGAGTACCGTATCACCTTCTTTTGCACCAATCACTTTTTCTTTGAAGTGAAGGTGTGCACTCGATTCTGTAGAGGCAACAAACCTGCTGCCCACCTGTACACCCTCTGCACCCAGGGCCATGGCGGCCAGCATGGCTTTTCCGCTGCCGATGCCACCTGCTGCAATCACAGGAATATCAACAGCTTCGGCTACCATTGGAACCAGACAAAGGGTAGTGGTTTCTTCTCTTCCATTGTGTCCACCGGCTTCAAATCCTTCAGCAACCAAGGCATCCGCTCCTGCCTCTCTGGCCTTAATGGCAAAACGGGTATTGGAGACAACATGCACAACTCTGATTCCGTGGTTTTTTAAACGGGAAGTGTAGGTTGCAGGATTACCTGCCGAGGTAAATACAATAGGTACTTCTAATTCGATGACGCTGGCGATGTGTTCTTCAACATTCGGATAAAGAAGAGGAATGTTAACACCAAAAGGCTTTTGGCTTGCTGATTTGCATTTTTGAATATGTTCTCTCAGCACATGAGGATACATGGAGCCTGAACCAATCAGCCCTAGGCCGCCGGCATTGCTAACAGCGGAGGCCAGTTCCCAGCCGCTGCACCAGATCATGCCTCCCTGAATGATTGGATAGTCAATACCCAGGAGCTTACAAAGAGGATTGTTGCTGAAATTCATCGGCTGTAATTTGGCGCTTCTCTGGTGATGATAACATCATGGGGATGGTTTTCTCTTACTCCGGCAGAGGTGATTTTGATAAATTTTGACTGCTGAAGGGCTTCCAGATTTGGTGCGCCACAATAACCCATGCCTGCACGCAAGCCACCCATAAGCTGGTATAAAACTTCCTGCAGGCTGCCTTTGAAAGGAACCCGACCGGAGATTCCCTCAGGGACAAACTTCTTGATATCATCTTCAGCATCCTGAAAGTACCTGTCTTTAGACCCGCTTTGCATGGCCTCAATCGATCCCATACCGCGGTAAGCCTTGAATTTTCTTCCTTCGAAAATAATAGTTTCACCGGGCGACTCCTCTACACCTGCGAACAATGAGCCCAACATCACGCATCCTGCGCCTGCAGCCAGGGCTTTAACAATGTCGCCGGAAAAACGGATACCGCCATCAGCAATCATGGGAATACCGCTGCCTTTGAGGGCTTTGGCAACTTCCCAAATGGCTGTAAGTTGCGGAACGCCAACACCTGCTATCACTCTTGTGGTGCAGATTGACCCGGGTCCGATACCAACCTTTACTGCATCGGCACCGTTTTTAACAAGGTCTTTGGCTGCTTCTCCTGTTGCTATGTTTCCTGCTACCAGTTCAAGAGAGGGAAATTGTTTTCTAAGTTCCCTGAGCATGTTGATGACCCCGGCAGAATGGCCATGAGCAGTATCAATTACAATGGCATCCGCTCCTGCTTTCTCCAATTGTCGCACTCGCTCGGGAGTATCCGGTGTGATTCCAACAGCAGCAGCTACCCTTAATCTGCCCAGCGAATCTTTGCATGCATTGGGTTTTATTTTACTTTTAATAATGTCTTTGTAGGTTATTAAACCCACCAGTTTGCCTTGATTGTCTGTTACCGGAAGCTTTTCTATTTTAAATTCCTGAAGAATTTTTTCGGCCTCCTCCAAGCTTTTTCCGGGAATGGTGGTAATCACTTTTCGGGTCATTACTTCAGCAACAGGTCGCGCCATATTTTTTTCGAACCTGAGATCACGATTGGTAATAATTCCCTTAAGTGTTTTGTTCTCGTCAATAACCGGTATACCCCCGATTTTATGTTCTTTCATGAGGTGAAGGGCATCTCCCACCAGGGCATGTTCATCAAGTTGCACCGGATCGAGAATCATTCCGCTTTCGGATCTTTTTACTTTTCTTACCTGTTCCGCCTGTTCGGAAATACCCATGCTTTTGTGCAAAACACCCATGCCTCCCTCCTGGGCGATGGCGATGGCCAGTTCGAATTCCGTAACTGTATCCATGGCGGCAGCAACCACAGGTGTTTTTAGGATGATGTTTCTGCTAAATCGGCCTGTGATATCGGTCTCTCTGGGTAAAACTTCGGAATAGGATGGCAATAAAAGCACATCGTCATAGGTTAGGCCTTCCAAAACGGTGAATGCATTTTTTAAATCCATAAAATTTTCTTCGAGTTGCGAAGGTACATTTTTGTATCCTTGTCGGTTAGTTTGCTGCTTTATTACCTGCAATCATTATTTTTGTGAAACTGCTATGAAAAAAACCAGGCTATTTGGAATACTTATTGTTTTGGCAATTTGCTTCACTGTATTCCCTTCTTATGCCCAAACGATAAGCACCGGAAATCTGCCGGCCTCCTCATTTTGTGCTGGCGACGATTTCTCCCTTTCATTTTCCACAACCGGCACATTTAATACCGGTAATGTGTTTACCGCACAACTCTCTGACGCCTCGGGCAACTTTACTTCACCCGTAAACATCGGAAACTCCACCACAACACCCATTTTAGTTACAATACCAACCGGTACCGCTCCAGGTGCAGGCTACCTCATCAGAATTATTGGTTCAGATCCTGCCACGGTTGGTTCAAGTTCAACAGTTTTTACTATCAATCCCCCACAAACCATTCTGCTCACCTTTACCCAATCAACAGACTCTGTTTGTCCGGGACAATCAGTAATTTTTATTGTTTCCTCTTCCGTGCCACTTACAGATACTTTATGGACATGGACGGTGAACGGACAGGTTCAGATCGGGCAGAACAATCCGGTTTTCACCCTCTCAAATATCACCGTTCAAAGTACGGTGGTGGTCACACTTGTTACAAATGATCCTTGCATCAGTAATCCAACGGTGCAGGCAACGGGGAATGTTTTTCTGGATGGAGAAAACCTTTCTGTAGATGTTAATACCCTATCAAACGACACGATCTGCCCCGGTCAATCAGTTACTTTTAATGCCATTCCCAATCTTACACTTACCAATGCCACCTTCACCTGGTTTGTGAACGCAACTCAGGTTCAAACCGGCACTTCGGGTTCCTACACAACCAATACACTCAGCGGATTGAATGCTATTACAGTGGTGGTGAGTTCAACGGATCCCTGTTTGAACAATGCCAGTGCCACTTCACCTCCTTTTATTCTATTGGCGCAGGCACAGCCCATTATTCACAACATTTCTGTTTTCCCTAACACAACACCTTGTCAGGGCACTCCAATTACTTTTACATCTATAGTACAGCCTGTATCACCGGGATCAACCTTTCAGTGGTTTATCAATGGGATTGCGGTGCAGGGCGAAGTGAATTCAATTTTTACAACCACCAATTACCCCGACGGTGCTCAGGTCACATGTGTGGTTACCAATACGGATCCTTGTTTGTCCGGTTCACCTCAAACCAGTAACATTATCACAATCACCTACTCATCAGGACCACCGGTAACCGTTTCACTGGCATCTGATATCTCCAAGATATGTCAGGGTAATCCAGTGGCTTTTGTTACTTCAGCCACCAACCAGGGTTTGAATCCTAGCTACAGATGGTTTGTTAACAACACACTGGTGCCGGGTGCCACCGATTCAGCCTTTAGTACCAGTAATCTCCCTCCGGGACAAACAAAAGTGACGGTAGAAATAACCAGCAGTGAAATCTGCTCAGCAGATTCTGTTGAAAGAGACAGTCTGATTATTGATGTAACAGAACGCATCACCCCCTCGCTCAGTATTCTTCAGGTTGCTCCTTTTTGCACCAAAACGCCCGGAACACTCAATGCTGTAAGCAATGTCCCCGGTGGTGTTTATTCTTGGACCAAAAACGGGAATACCATTCCGGTTACCGGAGCAGGAGTGGTGATGCAGGAACTTACAACAGGTTCTGTGTTTATTGCTTCAGTCTCTAATCTTACCGGCTGCATCACCACCTCCTCTGCCACTTCTCCGCCTTTTACGGTTACCTTATATGAAACACCAACTGTAGATGCGGGTGAGGATCAAACAATCATCTTTGGCCGCACGGCAGAGCTCAAAGCGAAAGTAAGTCCGGGAGGAAGCTATTCCTATTTATGGTCTCCCTCAACAGGTCTGTCTCTAACGAATGTTCCCGACCCCATATCTCGTGCCACCGATACACTCACATCCTATGTAGTTACTGTAACAGATCGATCGACTGGTTGTCGTAATTCAGATACTGTTGAGTTAAGGGTGGAAATTAATTATGAGGTTTTTGTTCCGTCAGCATTTTCTCCCAATGGGGATGGAGTGAATGATGTTTTTTATGTGAGAGCAGCCAACAATCAAATTAAGCCCGATCAATTCACCTTCCGAATATTCAATGAGTTTGGCGAATTGATTTTTGAATCTATCAGTAAGGAATATGGCTGGGATGGCAATATCAAAGGTGAGCCTGCCATGCCCGGTGCATACATCTACCACTGTTTTGGGTTGTTCAAAGACGAGAAACCATTTGATTTGAATGGAAAGTTTACCCTAATGCGTTAACACATGAAAAAGAAAATATTTTTTTCACTCCTTGTTTTCCCGGCGATTTTGTTGAATGCGCAGGAGTTTCATTTTACCCAGTTCAACAATCCTTCAATGCTGATCAATCCTGCACACACCGGGGTAATGAACAGAGATTTGAGGGTGTCGTCCCTTTACCGAAGCCAATATGGAAGTGTGAAAGGGAATGATGCAAAGGCTTTTTCCACCACCATGGTTTCGGCTGATGCTTCTATTTTTCCTAAAGGAAGTGGGAGTGATTTTTGGGGAATTGGTTTAACCGCTTACCGACACAACAGAGGCTTTGATGAGTTGAATACCACATCTGCTTCTTTGTCGGCTTCATTTTCCAAAGCCCTTAACGCCTCCGGTTCTTCCTTTTTAAGCCTTGGTATTCTCGGTGCGTATGCTCAATTGGCAAGAGGGAATCCAAACATTCCGCTCACCTGGGACTCACAATGGGATTTCAACAAATCATCTTTTAATTCGGCACTTCCCGCCAATGAAGACAACCTGCTTGCCAATGGACGCCGTAATTTCAATTATGCGGATATCTCTGCCGGAGCATTGTTCAACGGCGTGCTTTCCAAGAGTATCCAAATGACAGCAGGTCTGGCTCTGTGGCACATCAATGGACCAAATATTTCATTTAGTAAAACAGACAAAGCCTATCTCAACAGGAAGCTGGTTTTTCATACCCAATGGGATATTGCCACCAATTACGAATCACGCATCAGGCTCGTTCCTTCGCTTTGCTACATCAGGCAAGGAACCCAACAACTGTTTAATGTGGGCATTGGAACCCGCTTCATGCTCTCTCAGGCCTCTGTTTACACCGATTTTAAAAAGCAAAGTTCCTTCTTCCTCGGATTAAATTATCGTCATAAAGAGGCCTTGTGTCCTATAGCGAGATTAGAATACCGAAACATTGCTTTCGGAGCCAGTTACGATGTGAATATTTCAAAACTCCGAACAGTAAGCAACGGTAACGGAGCCATGGAGTTTTTCCTTATACTGAACACCACCCAGGGATTCGGAGGGAAAGCAAAAACCAGAAAGATCAGGTTTCTCTGATATTTTTATTTTTCGTAGCAGCCTGCCGTAGGTGGATTACCCCAGGCATCGCCTTTTAAATCTGTAGGCCAATTGAAGATATAATCAAATTTGCCTATGCCAATTGCAGGCGAATCATCGGAAGGCTCATAATTCTCTTTTTCAATATCCTTAAAGAGGCTTGTACTGTTTCCGCTTAGCGTTGGATTGATGCTGCAATTGATAAAGTTAGATGCCACCCCCGATAAAAAAGATTCCTTTATTTTAACCACACTGTTTTCAACGCCGAATTGTAAACTACCTCCTCCCAGTTCTTCATATTCGAATTCACTTTCGTTGTTGCCATACACAATACAATTTCTAAAAAGGCATGTATCGAGAGGTACCTGTTTGTTGCTGAAATAAACGCAAGGTGTTTTTCTGGTAGGGGTGCTCCAGTAATTTGCAAATGTGCACTGGGTAAAACGGTATGTTCCCCCAAAAGTGAGCGCAAGGCAGTAACCACCGCAATTATAAATCAGGTTGTTTCTCCCATTAATTTTGTAATATCTCGAAAGAATACCTGCCCCTGACATGTTTTTGATGATTGTGTTTTCCAATATCAGTCCTGTCTGGTCAGGTGCATATCTTCCTAACAGCGTTTCGCACTGAATACCGATAAATGCATTTTTAATAACCGCAAACCTGATCTCAGAGATTGCCCCTTCATTGATCCAAATTCTGTCCCATTGACCATTGAGGTCTTTGTAATCTGCCTCGAGTCTGGTGCCCTGAAAAACCACCTGATTAGCCAGATTTCCGTTTACCATCAACTTGCCTCCCCGATAAACCCACAAGCCCGAGTTTTTAAAAAAGTGAATTTTACACCCCGGGTCAATGTTTAATTGGGCAGCCGAATCTACCACGGCATATCCATAAATCACATATGGTTTGTCATTTGTCCAGGTTACAGAATTTCCTGTTTGTGCAACAATTGAATAGTCAATATATCCTATTTTACTGTTCGGTGTAATGTAATGCGCATCCTGCCCCCAGGCAACCAATAGCACTTTTTGTTGGTTACCATTTGTTGTAAACAAAAGGGAATCACTAACAATAAGCGGGGCATTTGCCTGAAGTGGATTAATGGTAACCGCCACGAAAATATAGATGCTGTCATTTGGTGCAATTTCGATGTCCTTGGCCACATTTCCTTTTATTCCATCGATATTCAAACGATATCCATTGCTACCGCCTCCCAATCGAATCTCACTGATGAGCAAAGTGCTGTTGTATGGGTTGCGCACCACCAAAGATTTGGTTACACTTCCCATTTGGGTAAACACGGTATCAAATAATACGGTATCGTTGGAGAATTGCAAGCGTGCTCCCTTTTCACTTAAAACAATAGCGTCTCTGCGGCAGGCATACAAACTAAGCAGCAGTGATACAAGGACAAAAAAATTACTCCGGAACATTCTGTTTAATACGGCACAAATGTAGGATTATTGCATTTGTGACGCTTGCCGACGCAATTAGAATTAAAGCAATTCCGGTCTTGCAGGTGCGATTGAAGTGACCTGGGATAAGGAAGGAGCAGTAAGAAATAGTAGGGGAAAACAAATTATTTTTTCCAGCGCTCCAAAGAAGGAATGCTCCTTGTAGCGAGCCAGGCAAAAAATCCATTTATACCATCTTTTTTCATTTCTCTGATACAGAAATCCTGCATTTTTTTTGCACTATCAATCTCCGGTGGTGTAGTAAATTCACCTTTTACATAACACATGGAGCAATACATTTTACTGATGCTTCCATCTTTTTCACTTCCTCCGCCATTTTTGTCTTTTTTCAGAGGATATCCGCAGCTTTGGCAGAATTTATATGTTTTCATAGTTAATGGAATGTAAAGGGTTGGTCAGCAATGATTGATTAAGCATTTGAATAAAGTGAAGTATTTTGAGGTGTATGAGGCAAGATTTCATTCATCCGGAGAGTTTTAAATACACCATGAAATTAAAAAAAACATGGTACCCTTTTTAAATTATATCAGACAATTTTTTTTGACCAATAATCCTGTAGAGTGAAGATTATTTTTTCTCCAGAAATGATCTTTTGATAAAGACAAAGGAGCCATTCTCTGATTCCATACCGGTGATGTTTCCAAAAATTGGTACTTGTGCCTGGTTTTGGAGAACGATTTCGGTAACTTTTTCGGCAACGCTTACAATACCCAGGCAGTCTGAGGGATCGTTTTGCAGAACCTTGGTAAAAGTTTTTGCAAAAATCGAGTTGTCAGATGAGAGCTGACTGTCGGATGAGGTGAAACACTCGGCAGACCGCATTTTGGTAAGCTGCCATTCACTGCATGGACTGGCAGTACTTTTGATGATGCTTTTGGCATAGAAAGACTGGCCTGTTTGGCAGGCATCTGAAATCAGGAGGAGATGATTCAGTTTTTTGTTGGCAGATAGAGAGATTTTTAACTCGGTTAGTGAATAGTAATTTTCAAAATCATCAACTGCAGCGTCTACAGGAATCCAGTAACCGCTGTTATGAAATTCCGAATAGGCACCATGTCCTCCGTACCATATCAGAAGTGACTTTACATGGTACTTGTTAACCCAGGAAGATACATCTGTGTTAATGGCTTTTCTGAAGTCGGCAAGGGTAAGATTTTCATAGTGGATGATTGAATCGACACAATAATTCATCAGGCAAGATTTTAACAATTGTGCGTCAGAGGGAGGACCAGTCAGTTCTTTTAAGTTTTGATATTTATGGTTGGTCATTACCAGAACAAAAGTTTTACCCATAGGATTTCTCATGTTCTCTCTGGCTTTTTCCCTGTCTATGAAATAAGATTTTCTTATACGATTACCCATTTCATCATCTACCTCAATCACAATGCTGTCTTTTTTATCAATACTTATTTTATCATAGCATTTGGTTTGATTTTTTTGCACAATTTTCTTCTCAATACCATTTACAAGCACTTTTTCTATTTTATTATTATCACTCAGATTCATTTCAAGATACATATAAGGATCATCCGGATTCTCAGGAACCATCGACCTGCCGCTGACCAACTGTGGAAAAACTACATCAACTAAAGGACGCACCAGGTCCACCTTGATGGGCACACTTACTTTTGTGGTATTGTCATACACATCAGTTGCAGAAAATGTAATGGTTTTATATTTATTGATGGTAACCGTATGATAAAAGACATAGGATGTATCCATGTTCAGATTGATCACGCTGTCATTAAAAGAAAAACTTGTCAGTCCGGTTTTTTCATCGACCTTCACTTCAAGATCTATTTTTTTTTCATTGATGCCATATTTAATGGTGTCACCAGGAGGTGACATAATCCTGATCCATGGTTGATCCCGGTCAATCTTAGCCTCCCTGATTGCATCTTCAATGCCCGGAAAAACCCTGCCTTTTTTCTTCAGATTTTTTAGGTCAACATAAGCGTCCAGGAAGATTTTGTTTTGAATGTAAATTTTGGCCCTGTCAAAAATCATGGTATCATTGAGCGTAGTGAGGGATCCTAATTTTCTAATATAAGTAAGGGCCATGCCGGGATTATTTATTCTGATGGAGTTATAAAAAATAGCTTTCAGTATGTCCGGATTTTCACCGTCTATTGTGAGCGCCTGGTAAAGCGCTTCCTGCGCTTCGGAGAATTGTTTTTTCTGAATCAGTATCCTGGCTTTCAGAAAATAAATATCAGATAATTGATTGTTGGCGTTCAGGGCTTTGCTACAATTTGTAAGAGCCTCCTCATACTGTTGATAATAGTATGATATTCTGGCAAGCCCGGAATGAATACAGGCCAATGCATAATTTTTTATTTCAGGCAACTGATCAATATGATAAAGCGATTTGTTGTAGTCTGTTTTAGCACGCTCCATGATGTTATTTATTTCGAGGGAATATCCCTTGTAATAATATCCCAGGTAGTGCTTGCTGTTTTCTGCAATGTATTTTTCAGAGAAATATTCCAGTGAATCGCGGTTGCCGGATTTAATCAATGACTGAAAATATTTGTCCCATCCGGATATTTTAATTTTATTCTGAAGCTTTTTGTTCCGGCAGGCATTTACAATTTTCTGGTATTGGCCGGTTTCATATGCTCTTTCTATATAAAAGTCAATAAAATCTGCATCCAGAAATAATTTTTCATGTGTATGAAAGATGCTATCTGCTCGGTTCTTTTTCCCCAGGCCCAGGTAATTCAGGATCTGAAGTTTATATAATTCGGGCTCATCAGGCTTTTTAAGAATGGCAGCGTCAAGCAGGGCAATGTTTTCATGATAATTACCTTCAGCCATGTTGCTCTCAACGCGTGATACCGTTTTTTTAACAGATTGGCCGGAAGCACTTTGAAATCGGAATAGCACCACTAAAAAGCATACCAGCAGTACCGGAAATCCGTGAAGTGGCAAGTGCTTATTGGTGTTTATTTCTGCAGCCATCAGAAGTTTTGGGATGTTCCGCTAGTATAGCATATTTTACAATAAACCATGACCTCTGTGGAGAAATAGTTTGTTTACAGTTTAAGCGGTGACTTCACTTTTTCTTTGAGAAGGGCAATTTTCAGCACATCCTCCATTTTTTTAACATACTGAAAAGTCATGTCGCTGATGTAGTCGGCCCTAATCTCCTCTATGTCTTTTTTGTTCTCTTCAGATAAAATAACCTCAAAAATACCCGCTCTTTTGGCGGCAAGGATTTTCTCTTTGATCCCTCCAACCGGAAGAACCTTTCCACGGAGGGTAATTTCGCCTGTCATGGCCAGCTGTTTCTTTACTTTTCTCTGTGTAAAAGCCGAAGCAAGCGCAGTAAGCATGGTAATTCCTGCTGATGGGCCGTCTTTTGGTGTGGCACCTTCAGGCACATGTATGTGGATGTTCCAATCATCGAATGCCTGGTGAGGAATATTTAGATGGTGGGCATGTGTTTTTAAATATTCAAGAGCAATCACTGCACTTTCTTTCATTACCTCTCCCAGGTTTCCGGTAAGGGTAAGTTTGCCTCCTGTTTTTCCTCTGCTCAAACCGGCTTCAATAAAAAGGATGTCGCCTCCCACAGAGGTCCATGCCAAACCGGTAACTACACCTGCCACATCGTTGTCAATAAAACTGTCTTTGTGGAACAATTCTGCTCCTAGGATTTTACGCACATCAGGTTTGGTTATTCGGGGTTTTATTTTTTCACCCATGGCAATAAACCTGGCTCTGTTGCGCATGATTTTGGCAATTTGTTTTTCGAGTCTGCGAAGTCCGGATTCTCTTGTATAGCTTTCTACAATGACCTCGATAACTTCATCTGAAAACTGCAGTTGTCCGGATTTTAATCCATGTTCTTCCAGCTGCTTTGGAATCAGATGGCGTTTGGCTATCTCCGTTTTTTCTTCAATGGTATAACCTGTAATATCAATGATCTCCATTCTGTCGAGCAATGCCGGCTGAATGGAACTTAGTGAATTGGCAGTGGCGATAAACATTACTTTGGACAGATCGTAATCCATTTCCAGAAAATTGTCGTAAAAAGCATGATTCTGCTCAGGATCCAGTACTTCGAGCAAGGCAGAGCTGGGGTCACCATGAAAATCATTACCAACTTTATCAATTTCATCCAGAATAAAAACCGGATTAGATGTTTTGGCCTTATTGATGTTTTGTAATATGCGTCCGGGCATGGCACCAATATATGTTTTACGGTGTCCCCTTATTTCTGATTCATCTTTTAAACCTCCCAGACTCATGCGCACAAAACTTCGCCCCAGGCTTTTGGCGATACTCTTGCCGAGAGAGGTTTTTCCTACACCGGGAGGGCCGTACAGACAAAGAATCGGTGACTTCATGTTGCCTTTCAGTTTAAGAACCGCAAGGTATTCCAGAATGCGGTCTTTCACTTTTTCGAGTCCGTAGTGGTCTTCATCAAGGATATCTGCAGCGCGTTTTAAATCAAAGTTGTCTTCAGAATATTCTCCCCAGGGCAAATCCAGCAATGTTTCGATATAATTGGTTTGCACCGAATATTCGGCAGCATTCGGATTCATCCTTTGCAGTTTTTCCAATTCTTTTTTAAAAACAGCGGCAATTTGTTCATTCCATTTTTTCTCAGAAGCTCTTTTCTGGTACTCCTTCAATTGTTCCTCAAACGGATTACCACCGAGTTCTTCCTGTATGGTTTTTAGCTGTTGACTCAGAAAGAAGTCACGCTGTTGTTTGTCTATGTCAGTTTTTACTTTCGATTGAATCTGGTTTTTAAGTTCCAGCATTTGCAACTCCTTACTCAGATGAGACAGTACAAGTGTGCCCCGCTCTTTGATGTTCTCCACCTCAAGAATCTGCTGCTTCTCTGCAACACTCGCATTCATGTTTGATGAGATAAAATTGATCAGAAAACTTGGGCTCTCAATATTTTTAATGGCAAAGGCTGCTTCAGAAGGAATGTTTGGTGAATTCTGAATAATGTTAAGCGAGGTGTCCTTGAGCGATGAAACCAATGCGTCAAACTCTTTGTCACCTGCTTCAGGCGTGATGTCCGGAAAGGCTGTTACACGGGCTTTAAAGTAGGGCTCTTTCTGCACCATTTCCTGCATTTTAAACCTGCGTTTTCCCTGGATGATAACAGTTGTATTGCCATCGGGCATACGAAACATTTTTAAGACCACAGCAACAGTTCCAACAGTGTTTAATTCTTCAAATGCCGGATCTTCCTGCTTGTCATCTTTCTGTGATACAACACCAACAATTTTATCAGCTTTGTTGGCATCTTTGATCAGGTTGATGGATTTGTCGCGACCTACTGTAATTGGTATGACTACTCCCGGGAAAAGAACAGTGTTTCTTAATGATAAAATCGGTAAAATATCAGGTATTTTCTCCTGGTTCATCTGGTCCTCTTCCTCATTAGAGAGAAGCGGTATCAGTTCTGTTTCTTCTTCACTGATTCCTGAAAATCCCATAGGGGTATCTGAATATTCCGGTATGTGCATAATTACGCCAAATTGTCACCTGATTACGGTTGTATTGCACCGAAAAAAGATGATGTTTATTGATTTTTCAGCTGTTAGCTGATTTTTTATTAGATAAAACAATATTGATGCCAATATACAAATTGGCAGTTTTATCTAAAGTGCCGCCCTCACCTTTTTCATGAATTTGGAGGCATAAACAAAATCATTCAACTCCTGGTTGCTGGTCTTAAGGATTTCTGACTTATTGCCTGTCCACCATTTCTCACCTTTGTAGATAAAAAGGATGTTATCGCCAATTTCAATTACACTGTTCATGTCGTGCGTAATGGCTATGGTGGTGGTATTGAATTCTTCTGTAATTTCTTTAATCAAACGATCAATCAGAATGGAAGTGAGAGGATCGAGGCCTGAGTTGGGTTCATCACAAAACAAATATTTCGGATTCATGGAAATAGCCCTGGCAATGCCTACGCGTTTTTTCATTCCTCCACTCAATTCAGAAGGATAAAGGTGATTTGCACGCTGAAGATTTACGCGGTTCAGGCAAAAATTTACCCTGTCCAGCTTTTCACTTTTACTCATGTGTGTAAACATCTCGAGCGGAAACATAATGTTCTCCTCAACGGTGAGGGAGTCGAATAGTGCAGCTCCCTGAAAGAGCATCCCAATCTGCTGACGGATTTCTTTTCGCGCATCAAAATGAAGGCCGATAAATTCTCTCCCATCAAAGAATACTTCACCGGCGTCAGGTTTGATTAATCCTACCATCAGTTTGCTCAGCACGGTTTTTCCGCTGCCACTCTGACCAATAATTAAATTTACCTTGCCCTGTTCGAAGGTGTGGCTGATGTTTTTAATTACAGGATTGTTGCCAAATGTTTTGGAAAGATTTTTTACTTCAATCATGACAACAAAATTTGTGTGATGATTACATTAAACAACAAAATAAGTATACTGGAGTAAACCACTGCTTTGGTTGAGGAGCGGCCAACCTCCAGGGCTCCCCCTTGGGTAAAATAACCATGATAAGCCGAAACCGAGGTGATGATAAAAGCAAATATGTAGGTTTTGAAAATGGCATAAAATACATTAAAAGGCCTGAAATCCCAGGTAATCCCATAGATGTATTCATAAGAAGTAACAGCCTTTGCTGCTACACCCACAACATATCCTCCCAACAAACCAAGGAACATTGATATGACAATCAGAAAAGGGAAAAGAATAACTGCGGCAGTAATTTTAGGAAGGATCAGATAGCAACTTGAATTAATACCCATAATTTCCAATGCATCTATTTGTTCGGTTACCCTCATTGTACCTATCTCTCCTGCAATGTTGGATCCTACTTTCCCTGCCAGAATAAGACAAACAACCGTGGGAGAGAATTCAAGGATGATGATGTCGCGGGTGGAAAGTCCCACTGCATAGAGCGGAATCCATGGACTCTCAAATCCAAAGGCGGATTGAATACAGATAACCGCACCCATAAAAATGGAGATGATGGATACTATTCCAAGGCTACCAATGCCTAATGAGTCCATTTCTCTGACAAGCTGTTGCCAGAATACATGACCTTTTTCAGGTTTTTTGAAAGTCCTGCGGATAAGAATGTAGTATCTACCCAGATGATATAGCCAGTTCATGCAGAATGGCTTTAAAGGTAAATACATTTGTGGTACCTTGGTATTGCAATGTTAAAAACTACCGGTTCGTTTTTTTTAATTCTTCTTCTCACATGCGCTTTTCAGCCATGGATGTATGCCGGAAATGCGCCGCTAATCCTTAAAATTTTGGCAGAGAACCGCGATTCTCTTGGCCCGGTGGCCAAGTATCCTGCCAGGTATCATCTGCAAATTATTTATACCCATGTTGAAAAATCCGGCCATGGAATTCCCGTGCTTACAAAATATGTTTACCGAGCACCGGGGAATCCTTATTTCTATCCGGCAAGCCTGGTTAAACTTCCGGTTTCTGCAATTGCGCTGGAAAAAATTAATACCCTTTCCTCCTTTCAAATCAATGAAGAAACACCTATGTGCAATGACAGTGCCGGCATTTGTCAGAGAAAAATTGAATGGGATTCCACCAATGTAAAGGACAGGCTCCCCAGCATCGCTCACTACATCCGCAGGATGCTTCTTGTAAGCGATAATTTTAGCTATAGCCGACTCTATGAATGGTGTGGTCCGTCTTTCTTGCAAGAAAGATTGAGCCGAATGGGATATCCGCGCACAAGAATTGTGCATCGGTTTGATGCCGAATGTACCCCTTTGGCAAATGCTGTGGTAAATCCGGTTTATTTTTTTTCTTCTCGCCGGGATACTCTTTTTAAGCAAAATCTTCATCAAGCCTTCAGTCCAATGAAACATCCGCTCAAATATCCTTTATTGGGTACATATCATATAAATGATGCTAACAGGAAAATCAAAAGACCCAAAAATTTTTCAAAAATGAATTACGCTCCGCTCGAAGATATCGATGGTATGGTAAAAGCCATCATGATGCCTGCATCCGTAAAACCAAGCAAAAGGTTTGCTCTCAGTGAGGCACAACTTGATTTTTTACGCACGCACATGGGTATGTGGCCACGGGAGAGTACCAATCCGATTTATCCGGATTCAGTATATGAGGATAGTTATAAAAAGTATTTGTTCTATGGCGATACCCATGGAAGAATAAACAGTGATTCTGTGAGAATTTACAACATTGTTGGACAATCCTATGGGAATCTCTCCGATTGCGCATTTATCGAGAACAAGGAGCGAGATATTGCTTTTTTTCTGAGTGTGGTTATTTATGTTAATAAAGATGAGGTTGTGAATGATGGGAAATATGAATACAAAAGCATCGGATTTCCTTTCCTGCAGCAATTGGGCAGAGCCTTTTACAGATACGAGCTCATGAAAAAAAATAAATAATGTTTGATTTTAGAAAACTTTCCGCTTTAGTTTTGATAGCAGCAATTTGTTTTTTATTAACAGGTTCATCCTGCACTTGAAGAATTTAATTACCACTTTTGTTATCCTTCGCATGCGAAAAATAAAGTCATATTTTCAATTACAGTTTCGTTTGTTCAACCGAAAATTGAGTGATGCCGGCATGCATCCCTTCCTTGTTTATTTGTTTGGCATTTTGGGTTTGGTATTTTTATCGAATACACTTTTTTCCTCTTTTGCTTATGCATCTTATGCTCTTGTAGCTTTCTCGTGCTTGACAGTTGCTCCCCTTTCGGATGGTCCAAGGAATGAGTTTCTGCTGATGGTTTATGGCGTCCGTTTTAAACAAATCATCCGCGTGCTCGAAAACACAACAATTTGCTTCCCTTTTGTACTTGTTTTGTTTGTTTTTAAAGCTTACCCGGAGGCAGTTGTGCTCTTATTCTCAGGCGCAGCCATGGCTTTTTTTTCCTTTCATATCAACAGGAATAGATCATTTCCACTGCCTTTTTCATCTGCCATTTTCGAATGTATAATCGGATTTCGTAAAACCTTTCCCGTGTTTATTCTTGCTCTCATCCTTTCTGTTGTTGCCATCCTTGAGAGCAATATCAATCTCGGTCTGTTTGCAATGGGGTTGGAGATATTTACGGTGATTGGTTATTTCTTTAAGCCCGAAGATGAATATTTTGTCTGGATTTTTTCTGAGACACCCCGCAGCTTTCTGTTGAGAAAGTTTCAACTGGCAGTAAAAATTCTTTTTTTGTTATTGATTCCACCGGCTTTACTTCTTCTCTGTTTTTACCCTTCATCATATCAAAACATACTTACTTTTTTACTTGTGGGAGGATGCCTGCTGTGTGTAATCATCATGATTAAATATGCCGCTTACCCACGAGAGATTAATGTTCCGGAATACCTTTTGTTATCACTTTGTGTTTATTTTCCCCCACTTGTTTTTGGAGCCATTCCCTTTTTCTATTTGAGATCCAAAAACAATTTACAATCCCTGCTTCATGATTAAGGTTGAAAAACTCTCGAAAAGTTACGGAAGTAAACAAATTCTGAAGGAAGTTAATCTGACTTTTTCTGAAGGGAAAATTTATGGGATAGTGGGAGAAAATGGTGCCGGAAAAACAACTTTTTTTCGCTGTATAGCAGGCCTGGAATCCTACGAAGGAAATATTCATAGCGACATCACCCCATTAAAAAATCATCTCGGTCTTTTGCTAACTGAACCTTATTTCCCTGACAAGTTAACAGGCAAAGAGTATATCAGTCTCTTGTGCGAGGCCAGGAATGTGAATGAGGAAGCAAATGAGGATAACAATATTTTCGGACTCCCGCTAAATCAATATGCCTCAACTTATTCTACCGGTATGAAAAAGAAACTTGCTTTAACTGCTATCCTACTGCAACAAAACAAAGTTTTTATCCTTGACGAACCATACAATGGCCTTGATATTGAAAGCAATATTCTTCTAAATGAATTAATTCTCAAACTGCGGGATTTAAACAAGATTGTCATACTTTCTTCGCATATTTTTTCTACCCTGCGTGATGTTTGTCATCAAATTATATGGCTAAAAACGGGACTATCTCCCGAGATTTTCAAACAAAATCAATTCGGTATCCTTGAGCAGGAGATGAAGCCCACCAACCTTACAGAAAAGTTGTGCAGGATTAAGCTCTATTGATTTTTTGTGTCCCAAAAACGCGAATGAACTTTGATTTTTCTTCTTTGGTTGAAAAATAAATTTAATCACAAACTATTACCTCTTATCACTTCCTGCAAGGCTCCTTTAATCTTAGATCCGCTATTCTTATTTATTATTAATGCTAATCATGTCGCCCCGGCATCACTTTAATGGCAAATAAGATTATTGCTTTAAATAATGAAATTTCTGTTTTGCATCCAAAATTTTGAGCGGAGTTTTAACGAAACATTTTTAATCCTTAGTTTGCTTCTCTGGTATTAGAGTACAATGCTATTTGTTTCTTCTTTCAAAAATCGAATTGTTTTATTTACATCGTAAACCTATTCGGAGAAAAATTAGTTTTTAATCTAAAAAGCAAAAACAGATTTACTTCAAATAGTCTTTCAAGGTCATTTGTTATAGAGTTTTCTTTTACTCTTATCGGATAGGCTTTTCAATAACAACGATTCCGATTTTCGTTTTTTCTTGTTCCTATACTTGATTGTTGAGAACACTCAATTTGAATGTCATCCCTTTGGCTATGACCGGCAAGGTTCAATCTTTCCCTGATGCGGCAAAACTTTATAGCCCTTTCGGGTATATTTTGACATAACCTTCTTTGCTTTCAAACACTATTTAAAAAATATTGTGTTGTGGATATGCTGATGCTTACTATGTATGAAATGGAGTATCTATATGAGGTAAAATATTTTCTCAATTTTCTACATATTCTCAAGACAAAGTATGAATATCATTAACTCGGAAGAATGTTAAATGCGGATTTTGTTAATCTACTCCCTTTCCGGTTTTTTTAAGAATAAATATTATTTGTTCTCCGCCTTGTTTAATGGATCTGTATTGCTGTTTCTGTACAAAATAAATTCAGGCATATACATGTTCAGCCTGATAAGACCGCTGGAATCTGCAGGGGGTGTTTCCCTGCGCCAGATGATGTATTTCCGGCTGCGTGGAGTGGATTCATCACACGATATGTATTTCTCCAGCACCAGGTAGTTTTTAAGCGTATATCCTCTCGAGAGCGAAGGATCAAGTCCAACAACATCACCATAAGAAAACAAGGCACTCATGCGTTTCACATCCCTCATCAGTACACGGTCGCATTGCCAGTTGCCTATGTGAATGGCCATCCACACCACTGATCCGGCAAGCAATAACACTGAAGGAATCCGAAGTGCAGAGCTACGGGGTTTATGCAAAAGAAAATCAAGCGACGGCAATGCCAACACTGACAGTGACAGTATGAAATAGGGAAGGGAGGTAACTAAGTAAAATCCGCGCTGCTCGCTGGTAAGCATCAAAGGAAATGAGCCGCAGATACCAATCAGAAAGAGTCCCAAAGCCGAACTTCCGAACCGGGATTTTTTTCTTGCCGAAATCCACAACAACAAACAAAGAATACCTGCAGGCAGCAGTTCCATAAATAAATGACCGGCCAGATAAAAATGATTGCTTGTGGTTTTGTGTACCTCCGATACAAAAGCTTTTTCTAATCGATTGTTGGCATAATCAGTAAAAAAAAATCACCGATTGGGGAAACAGGAATGCCAGCAGAAAAAGCAAACCCACAAATACTAAAAACACATACAACCCATACAAGAGCATGCGCCCTGATTTTCGGAAGTCTGCTGCAATGGCCATGCATGGCAGCGTCGCAAGAGCAAAGCATCCTTGTATGCCCTTGGTTAAAAACGCCAGCATGGATGCTCCGGCAGCAATAAGAATCCATAATCCCACCTTCTGCTGCTTTAAAAAAACACTAAGACAGGCATACACCGATAAAAGCACAAAACCTGTCATGAGAATTTCTTCCACAAAATTGCTGTAGGCCCAAAAAATCACAGGAGTGATGATGAAGAGCAACAAGGGAAAAGCAGATGCATGGGGCTTGTCTGTGAGCAGGGTCCAGCAGAGGTGAATCATCCACCCGCTGAAGAGAATACAAACCAGCGCAAAAATCCGCTCAGCAAAAAATCCCATTCCCAGCAATTTATAGAAGAGCTGCATTACAAAAAAATAGAGTGGAGGCTGCTCAGTAAAATAATTGCTTTGGGTCTTGCTGAAGTGCGGATGCCAGAAGGTTCCCAGTCCGCGCGCATAATTTTTGGATACAGAAAGGTAAAGCCCCCCATCCATAAAAAATCCATGCTGCAGAATCTTGTTAAGAATGAGCAGCACAAATGCGGCAAGTGCAAGAACCTGTATCAGTCTGTATTTGTTTTCAGCGGAAGATCCGGGCATGCCGGAGGAGAAAAAAATCATCGTTTGCTTACCACTTGGCAAGATGCGAATCTCTTAAAAAATAATGGAACTTTTGACTCTCTCAAAGCCACATACTATGTGCGGAAGCCACCATAGTTGAATCAGGTAAAAAACAGAACAGCAGGGAATGTCATCAAGGCATGGGAAGGAATCTTCATGTGTTGAAAAACTACATTGAGGCATCCTGCAGATGTGTTACCAAAATCATTGGCACAGAAAAAGCCAGCAGATAGCTTTTATCAGCATCAATCCATCCACTCCATAATGATGATGCAAAGCAGAGGCTTCCGGATGTGTTTTTCTGCATATCCAAAAAGCAAACAGGGCAAAGAAAAAGCAGCCAATACCCCTTTGCCAAATTGGGCTGTGGCCAAAGAGATAAAAATCTGCACAGGCAGAAACCAAAAGAAGCGGAAAGGCCACATACCGGTTGCTTATTTGCCAGCCGGGCTCTACGGAGAGAGTAATGATGCCGTTTTTTGCATCCTGCAGGGCATCTTTGCCATCAGATAACATGCCCAGCGCACTGAAGAGCAAAAAGAGATTGAGCAGCACCGGAACATACACATGGCTTCCTTGTCCGGAAGCAGGCAGGAGACTCAGCACAGGCAGGCAGGCAGCATAAGCCCAGGTAAAACCCAGCACAAAAGGCTTTGCATACCCCATGCCTCGCAAACCCTTTTTAAAAAGGAAATTGGGATAATACAAAGCACAAAGTAAAACAGCAAGCACAAGGCAGCCAACATACTTCAGAAACAAAGCGCTTTGCAGTCGGAAGAACACGCCATCCATCATGCCTGCAGCCGCCAGCAGGACGAGGCTCAGCAGATACGCTATCTGTGTTTTGTGTGTATCCCATTGTTTTTTTGCTGTGGTGTTTATCAGCCCTGTCGGTGGCAGTTTCCGCGCAAGGTTTCTGTAGGTGTAAAAAAAGGCGGGCAACACCGATTGGATCAGCAGCATCCAGGCAGGCACCTCCATGCGCAAGGGATTGGCAATGGCCAGCATGAGAAAGGAGAGGGCATAGAGCAGGTGCAGAGCGGCAATGAGATGAAGCATCCGAAGCGTAAACATCAGGCAACGAATGTACAAACACCGAACCGGATGAATATGCCCTGAGGCGGGTAATGGCATTCAGCAAGTAAGAAGCCATTTTGCCATTCATTAGGATGGGACTATTCGCTGATGAGCTAATGTGTTCATGTTTCACACAAGCCCTTTTAATACCTTCAACTCCCTGAGCAAGGATTGTTTTATTCAAGGTTCCCGTTTTTCCTTGCCGGTGTTTGCCCTGTCTGCATAAAAAAATAAAAGGCCGCCCTGAGGCAGCCTTTGCTTCTTTAGAAAAAAAATTATTCCTTACAGAATCGTTTCACACCGTGCATGCCATCGGCATAAATATGCAGGAGATACATGCCTTTGCTCAGTCCGGCAAGAGAAATGATTTCTGTTTTAGATGCTGCAGTGTGCACAAGCAATTGCTTGCCGGTAATATCTGTAACCATCAGGGTGGCATTTAACAAGGTAGCGTTTCCGTTAAAATGCAATTGCAGCAGGTCATTGGCAGGATTCGGATACAATTGCCACTGGGAGGCAAAAACCTCATGAATGCTGCTAAACCGGGTGGTAAAGCTCTGCTCTGCGGTGGTGTCGGAGTTGGTGTTTCCGCAGGTGCTAAACATCCTTGCTACATAGGTGGTGTTCTCCTGCAGGTTGCTGATGGTAAAAGGAGAGGTAATGGGTCCCTGGGTAATCCATGTGCTTGCATTGCTTGCTTTGTATTGCAGGGAGTAGGCAGTGGCACCGCTCACGGCATTCCATGAGATTTGCGCAGTGGTAAGCTGCGTGGTATCTACCGTAAAATTGGGCGCATTGCAATTGGTATCCGGTATTTCGTAACAGGTGATGGGCGGATTGGCAATGTAGCTCAGGTTTAAAAAATTAATCTTACAGGCCCATTCCGGATGATCCACAAACGGATTCCGGTTTTGCTGCAGGGAATCTAAAAAGTCGTTGCGTGCCATGTCGTAGGCATCAGGCAGATGCTCAAGGTTCCAACGCTTCAGGATGTTTTGGTCCTGACCGTAGGGGATGGGCACACCGGAACATACTCCAATGTTTTGGGTAAATCCCCAATTGTTTCCACTGATGCCATTGTAACAAATGGCCATATACATCATGGCACGGGCCGCTCTTCCTTTGTGAGCATCACGCGGTTCGTACACCCTGCGTCCGTTTGCATCCAGACCCAGTTTGCCAAGCAGATAAAATGATTCCTGCGTTACCACTTCCCCTAAAGGATAGTTGCAACGCGTGGCATTTACATTGGACTGTTTGGTTGGGTAGAGGTTGTGCTGGTCATTGTATTCAGGGCGCTCGGGATTGCTGGCATCGAAAGTAGGCATCCATGAATGCGGATAGGTATGCTCCCTGCTAAAGTCGTAGGCAGTCCAGTCGAAGGGCTCATTGTAAGGCCTGGCCAATCCGCTGTAAGCGCAGTTAATGGCACGGAAAAATTTACTTGTACCCACGCTTACCATGGTATCTCTGGCTTCAAACAAATTGATCATGGTAGGAGCATAGTTGGAATAAAATACTGTTTGCCGCTGGTTTACCTGTGCAGATAGTGTGGCAATAAAACCCGGATTGCTCGGGTCTATAGTGCTGTACTCGCCTGCGGCCATCATCGTAGCCGGAGTGCTTACGCTGTCTGCAGCAGGCAAGGTGGTGTTGTAATTGGTGATATTTCCTTCTCCATTGTAGGTATAGGCCCTGAAGTGATAAGTTTTGCCGGCATGTACCCAGGTTGGACGAATAGAAATGTTTGCGCCATTGATGGGACCATTGTAAATGACTTTGGCATTGCCAATGCTCTGCCCTCTTTCGTAGGTGGAGCCATCTGCAGGTGCGGTATTGGGTGCTGCATTTTCTGAACGGACAACAAGATAGCCTCCAATAAAATCCGGTGCGGGATTGGCTGCCTGCACAGAAGCAATGGTGCGGTAAGTTTTATTTACCGGAAAACTGATGTCCGCAGCTTGTGAAGTAGGTTCCGTGGCAAGGGTTCCGCCGGCACCGTATAATTTGATGACATACTGTGGATGTAAGGCACTGTTGCTGTAGATATTGGCATCGGCCGTGCTTGTGCCGCTCTGTTGGGGGGTAAATACAACAGGGAGCGAGGCAGTGGCATTGGGCCCAATGCTGATGGGAAACACCACCGATGGATCTACTGCATAATCACCATTATTCAATCCGGTAAAACGAATGCTGTCTACCAGCAGATTGCCTGCTACACTCAAGTTTTTGAGGGTATAGGTAAGTGTTAGCGCCGTAGATACCGCGCTGGAAAAAACGGGTGCATAGGTATCATGAAACACCTGGTTTGTTCCGGCTGAAACAGTGAGTGTGGGCGTATTGATGGAAGGCGCAGCCACCTGCACATCGTCGATGGCTACATTGCTTCCGGATATTTTATTTTCGTACCAAAACCTGTAATACCTGCTCAGGGCATTTGCCGGATTTACGGTTACGGTGGTGCATGAAGTAGCAATTGCGGAAGGACCTACATACGAGTTCATGTTTACCCATGTTGTTCCGTCAACGGATTCCTGTACGCGGAAAGTTCCATTCCAGGAAGTGCCCTGGGCTTTGATGGTATAGGTGAGCGGCCCCGGCTGTTGTCCGAAGAAAATAACCAGCTGGTCATTCGTAAAATCCATTCGCAAAGCTATTGATCCACAACTGTTTGCAGCTCCATAGGTAGTGCCGCTTCCTCCTGCGTCAATAAAGCTCCATCCCTGAGGAGGGGCTGAGAAGTTTTCAAAATCCCAGGAGGTGGGAACCGGTGCCTGTGCAAAAGCAAGGGAGCCAAGGCAAAGAAGGACAATTGCCAGGAGTGATGGTTTATTCATGAGTTTGTTAGTTGGTTTTTTCGAGTTTGTAATAGCATGGGATGCCATTGAGAAAAGAGCTTGCATCCAGCCTAAGGACAAAACCTTTGTCTAAGGTATAGCTGTAACGAAACTGCCCCAGCGGAACAATGCTGAGCAAGGGCTTTCTTACCACATTGGTATAAGTTTTCTTTGTGGTGGATTTTTTAATCACTGCAAGCACATCTTTGGTGAGGGTGTAATAAAAAGTATCGGAGATATCTTTAAATGTTGCATCTGCATAATCAATTTTATACACCGCTTGCATGGCAGCACTGTAGGCATTATCGGGTGCTTCAAAGAAGGAGAGTGTATGCGTTTCTTTGCTCAGGTCGAAAAACTGATGCAGGGCATACACAGTATCAATTCTTAGCGCAGGTTTTCCTGCAGAAGCAGGCTTAACAATTACATTGGCAGAATCGGAATAATTGAATTCGCTGATGCGCCACATGCCTTGCAGACTTTTGTTGTTATTAACGATGATGTTTTTTTCGCAGGCGGAAAAAACAAACACCGGCATCAACAAAAACAGATATGATTTTATCTTTTTCATGTGCACATCAGAAGGTTCCGGTTATTGAAAATTGCCATCTTCTTCCCATCCCCACATTCACCGAAGCCGATTGGGCAGAAAAAGTCTGGCTCAATGCATTGTCGTTTGCATCGGTGATGTAAAAATCATCCAGCACATTGAGCATGGTAAATCGGAAATCGTATTTGTGGTTTTTTACAAATACCGAATAGCCCACATTCATGTCGAGAAAATAGTAGTCGGGTAGTCTCCATGCCTGTCTGCCTAAGTTGGGCCCAAAGCTTGTTGACCTATCGGTGATGGTGTAAACTTCGGGATTAAAGCTTGCAAAATTTCTGCTGAAGTAATTGAACTGGGGTTTAAGGTAAAAATTTTTAACGGGTTCAATCCTCATCGAGGTGGCATAGCTAAACTGAGCGGCATCTCCCACTTTTACCCCATCGGGTTTAAACTGCACGCGTCCCAGTTCGTTTCCGTCGAGGTCGAGTGCCACGGCAGTGCCTGTACCTGTCCATCGCCAGTCGCCCAGAGAAACAGAGCCCTCCCAGGAGAACCAGTCGTTGGGCTTCAGCACAAAATCCAATTCAATGCCTTTGTGCAGTGCACCGATGCCGGATACAAAGGAGGGAAAGTTGTCGCCTTCTATGTTCACGGTAACCGTTGTGGGCCGGTTGATCCACCTTGTATAATAAGCATTGATATTGGCACTGAAGAATTGGCTGCGCAGGTTGTAGCCCAGTTCAAAC